>CAZZIG010000069.1:0-14859 GCA_964653975.1 uncultured Acidimicrobiaceae bacterium | reverse complement strand
AGCCACCACGGAGGACTGATCACCCAAGCCCTCCACGCCATCTCGTCTCGTCTGGGCTGCAGGACGTGACGGTGGGCGCGACGGTGTGCAGCCGAGAGCGCACCCCTTACCTCGTGTCGTCTGGGCTGTATGACGTGGTGGTGGGCGTGACGGTGTGCAGCGGAGTGGAGGGCGGTCGGACTTCATCTCGTCTGGGTTGTATGACGTGGTGGTGGGCGTGACGGTGTGCAGCGGAGTGGAGGGGACCCGGCACGGCTTCGCCGACGCCCCAGGCAAAGAAACTGTGTCCGGCTCCCCGGACTTGCGTTAGCATCGGGACCTGACACACGAAAACAGACTTGAAACCAACCGGAACCAACGAGACATGTCAGGAGGAGCGCAGAAACCCAGGGTGAGATGATCCCTCGCTTCTGAAACGCTTCGTTTTTCGTGTGCCGGGCCCGGTGAGGGTGCCGGCACATGTTGTCTTTGAGGTCCTCGGAGAAGGGACCACAAATGGATACGGCTCAAATAGGGCTCATCGTCCTGGGAGTCGTGGTCGGGCTTGGATTCGGATACTTGGTCGCCCGGCTCGCCATCACCCGGCGCCGCGAGCGCGATGGCATCAACGCCGAGGACACAGTCACGGCCGCCCGTCTCGACGCCCAGAGAATCCTGGCCAAGGCCGAGGAGGAAGGTCGTGCCAAGGCCGAGGCTTACAGGGAGAAAGAAGAAGAGGCCTTGGCGCACCGGCGTCTCGAGTTGGGCAACCTCGAGTCGCGGCTCGGACAGAGAGAACAGACGCTCGAGCAGCGTGCCTCCAACCTCGCTCACAGGGAACAGCTCCTCATCGATCGTGAGGAGGAGGTCACACAAACCCGGGGCGAGCTGGAGATCCTCAAAGAGGATGCCCGCGATCAGCTCGAGAAGATCTCCGGTATCGACGTCGACGCCGCCAAAGCCGAGCTTCTCGACCAGGTGGAGGACGAAGCCCGACGGGATGCGATGATCCTCGTCCGCGACATGGAGGTGAAGGCCAGGGAGGAGGCCGACCGCAGGGCGCGGCGAATCCTCGCCACCGCCATCCAACGGCTCGCCGGCGAGGTGGTCACCGAGACCACGGTATCGGTCATCGAATTGCCTTCCGACGAGATGAAGGGACGGATCATCGGCCGGGAAGGGCGCAACATCCGCCACCTGGAGTCGGTCACCGGGACCAGCCTGATCGTCGACGACACCCCCGAAGCGGTCTCGGTCAGCTCGTTCGACCCAGTGCGACGGGAAGTGGCGAGGATCACCCTCGAGAGACTCGTGGCCGACGGCCGAATCCACCCGGCGTCGATCGAGGAGGCGTACGAGAAGGCCAAAGACGAAGTGGAGCAGTCGATCCGGGATGCGGGGGAGTGGGCCCTGGTCGAGGTGGGCATCTCCAGGATGCACCCCGAGTTGATCACCCTGATGGGCCGTCTCAAGTACCGGACCTCCTACGGGCAGAACGTGCTCAACCATCTCGTGGAGACCGCCAACATCGCTTCGATGCTTTCCTCCGAGTTGGGGATCGACCCCGCACCTGTGAAGCGGGCCGCCCTGCTCCACGACATCGGCAAAGCCGTCACTCACGAGGTGGAGGGATCACACGCCCTGATCGGGGCGGAGATCGCACGCCGTTTCGACGAGGACCCGGCAGTGGTCCATGGCATCGAGGCCCACCACAACGAGGTGGAGCCGAGGACCGTTCTCGCCGTCATCGTCCAGGCCGCAGACGCGGTGTCGGCGGCTCGACCCGGCGCCAGACGTGAGACCCTCGAGGGATACGTGAAGCGTCTGGAGAGATTGGAGAACATCGCCCTCGAGTTCACGGGGGTCGAGGAGGTCTTCGCCCTCCAGGCCGGACGCGAAGTGAGAGTCGTGGTCGACCCGGGTGGGGTCTCCGACCTCGAGGCCAGGGAGCTTTCCCGCAAGATCGCCCGTAAACTGGAGGAGGATCTCCAGTATCCCGGTCAGATCCAGGTGACGGTGATCCGCGAGTTCCGAGCCACCGACTACGCCCGCTGAGAACCGACCAGCAATGACCTCAACCGTCCTCCTTCCCCACCCAACCGTCCGCGAGCGGTCCCGTCCGATCACCCGGTCGGGGAAGAGCTACTTCATCCGCACCTTCGGGTGCCAGATGAACGAGCACGACTCGGAACGCATCGCCGGCCTCTTCGAACAAGACGGGATGAGGCAAGTCGACAGCTACGAGGACGCCGACGTCGTCTACATCAACACCTGCACCATCCGGGAGAACGCAGACAACCGGATGTACGGCCATCTCGGCCAGTTGAAGGCGGTCAAGGACCTCAACCCGGAGATGATGCTGGTCGTGGGCGGCTGCGCTGCCCAGAAAGACCGCGATCTGGTGCGGGCCAAGGCGCCTTGGGTCGATGTCGTGATGGGCACCCACAACCTCGACCGTGTCCTCGACCTCATGGATCACGCCGAGCAGTGGGGGCCGATCACCGAGGTGGTCGACGAACTGCAGGCGATGCCGTCGTCTCTGCCGGTCCGGCGCGAGCTGGTGCATTCGGCGTGGGTCACCATCCAGGTCGGCTGTAACAACACCTGCACCTTCTGCATCGTCCCCTCGGTGCGCGGCGTCGAGGTCTCCCGTCGCCCCGGAGACATCGTGCGTGAGGTGCAGCGACTCGCCTCCGATGGTGTGGTCGAGGTGACCCTGCTCGGTCAGAACGTGGACACCTACGGGCGGGATCTCGCGATCGACGGTCGACGACGGCCGATCTTCGCCGACCTCCTGCGTCGCGTCGGTGAGGTGGATGGGATCCGCCGGGTCAGGTTCACGAGCCCACACCCCAACGACTTCCGCGAAGATGTGGCCAAGGCGATGGCGGAGACGGAGGCTGTGTGCGAGCAACTCCACTTCCCGCTCCAGTCCGGCTCCGATCGCATCCTGTCGGCGATGCATCGTGGCTATCACCGGCGCAAGTACATGGAGCGGCTGGCGATGGCCCGGGACGTCATTCCCGGACTGGCCGTCTCCACCGACGTCATCGTCGGGTTCCCCGGCGAGAGCGACGAGGATTTCGAACTGACCATGGAGGTGGTCGAAGAGGCGCGATTCGACCAGGCCTTCATGTTCAAGTTCTCGGCCCGGCCGGGTACGGCGGCGGCCGCGATGAGCGAGAGGTTCGTCCCCGACGATGTGATTCAGGATCGGTTCGACCGTCTCGCCGACACACAGAATCGGATCTCCCGTGAGCGCAACGCCGAGATGGTGGGCACCACCGTGGAGGTCCTGTCCGAAGGGCCGTCGAAGAAGGACCCGGACGTGGCGACGACCCGGACCCGCACCGGGAAGGTCGTCCACGTCGCCGGCGAGCTCCCCTCGGGGGCGTTTCTCGACGTCACGCTGGAGTCCGCCGCAATGCATCATCTCATGGGGACCCCGGTCTGAGCCCAAGACTGCTTGCCATCCTCGGGCCCACGGCTTCCGGCAAGACGACCACCGCGATCGAGATCGCACGACAGATCGGGGCCGAGATCATCTCGGCAGACTCGATGCAGGTGTATCGGGAGATGAACATCGGGACGGCCAAACCCACCCTCATCGAACGGAGAGGAGTGGCGCATCATCTCATCGACGTCGTCGAACCAGAGGAGGAGTTCTCCGTCGCCGAGTACCGCCGCGAGGGTCGAAAGATCATCGATGCTGCCTCGGTGCCGTTGATCGTCACGGGAGGGTCCGGGCTCCACTTCAGGGCGTTGGTCGACCCGATGAGCTTCGCCCCCACCGACCCGACGCTGCGCGCCGCGCTCGAGGAGAGAGGTTTGGACGATCTCGTCTCCGAGTTGGCCTCCCTCGACCCGGACGTGTCGCAACGTGTTGATCTGTCCAACAGACGCCGTGTGGTCAGGGCGTTGGAGATCGCCACACTCACCGGGGAGACCCCGTCCCAGCGTGCGGGGAAGGCAGAAGCCGACGAGTTACGACGTTACGTCCCTGAGATCGAGATCACCGCCGTGGGCATCGACCCGGGATCTGCGCTGGACGGGCGAATCGAACGGCGTCTCGACGAGATGAGGCGCGGGGGTCTGTTGGAGGAGGTGAGAGGGTTGAGGCACCGTCTCGGGCGAACCGCCCGCTCGGCGGTCGGATACAGAGAGATCCTCGATCATCTGGCCGGGGAACTCGCCCTGGACGAAGCCTTCGCAGCGATCGCCCAGAACACCAGGAGGTTGGCGAGAAGGCAGCGAACCTGGTTTCAGCGAGATCCGAGGATCCGCTGGATACCCTGGATGGAAGACGAGGCCGAACGTGTCGACCGAGCGATGGAGATCTTGAGTTGAGGCCGATCCAGTTCACCAAGATGCAGGGTTTGGGAAACGACTTCATCGTCCTGGACGGGCCGATGCAACTCGGTGGCGACGAGGTGGCCGAGTGGTGCGATCGTCGTTTCGGGATCGGCGCAGACGGGGTCCTGGTGGTCAGCAACGGCGACCCGATCCAAATGGAGTATCGGAACGCCGACGGGAGTGCCGCCGAGATGTGTGGAAACGGGTTGCGCTGCATCGCCCGCTACGTCTACGACAAAGGATGGGCGCCTGACCGGAATTTCACCATCCAGACACCGGTGGGAGTGCGCGGGGTCCGCGTGCTCGAGGATCGGGTGGAGGCGGAGCTGGGTCGGCCACATCTGCAGGGAACTCGAGTCTTCGACGGTGTCGACTACGAACTCGTCGACATGGGCAACCCCCACGCGGTGACGTTCGTCGACGATCCCGATCAGGTCGACGTCTCCGATGTCGGACGGTCCCTGCAGCCCGAGTTCCCCAACGGGGCCAACATCGAGTTCGCCGCCCGTGACGGTGACGGTGTCACCATGCGGGTGTGGGAGAGAGGTGTCGGAGAGACACTCGCCTGCGGAACCGGTATCGCCGCGGTGGCGGCCGTCGCCGCAGACCGCTTCGACTTGCCAGCCCCGGTTGTCGTGTCGTCGCCCGGTGGTCAGGCGTCGGTCGACTTCAGAGAGGGTGTGGCCTGGATCATCGGCCCGGCCGAGTACTCGTTCAGGGGTAGCGTGGGAGAGCGCTGACGGGTCACCTGGCCCGTGCCGGGGCCAAAGTCTCATCCGAAGCCGCCGGCCGGCTACGGGGCCGACTCAATGCGCCGAACCAGACTCCGGCCATCACTACGGCTGCCCCCACCAGATTTCGGGAGGTGACGGGCACGTCGAGGATCCAAGACTCGGCGAGCATCGTCACCAAAGGGAACAACACGAACGCATACGACATTGCCGAGGCGGTCCAGTGGCGCACGACCAGCAAGCTGAGCACGAACATGCCGACTGAGCCGAGCAGGACCAGGTAAGAGACCGCGACCACGGTCGCCCGTTGCGAAGGGATGGTCCATGTCTCACCGACGACGGCCGAGAGAGCGAGGAGGAGCGGGGCTCCGATCGACATACCCACCGCGTTGGTGATCACCGGGTGGTTGCCGGACACGTGTTTGCCGAGGATCACGCTCTGTCCGATGGTGAACGCGGCAGCGAGGATCGCCAAGAGACCATCGAGGGGTATCGCCAAACCCTGCTCTCCGACCGTCATCCATACGATTCCGCCGAAAGCGGTCAGCGCACCCAGCATGGTTCTGGTGCGGAGCTTCTCGAGACGCTGCATGGCGGCCAGCAGCACGGTGACGAGCGGAACCATGGCGAGGACGATGGCGCCGGTCCCGGCCGTCACCCGGGTAAGCGCCCAGTACATCAAGGCATAGCTCAGGGTCACGACGAAGAGCCCGTACAGCGCAGTGAGGACGAGGGTCCTTCCCCTTGGCACGGCCAGACGCATCGATGCCGCGATGACCACGAATACCAGTGCAGCCAGCGAGAACCTCAGTCCGGCCCCCCAGAACGGCGCCAGCTCGCCATTGCTCACTCTGACGGCCAGGAAGTTGCCCCCTCCGAGCACGACCACGCCGGCGAAGGCAGTGACGATGCCGTTCTTGGCGTCGATCCCCCTCACGTCATCTCCTCAGTTCGGTGATGCCCCCACTATGGACGGATTGACCCTCTGGCGCATCGGGTGAACGCCCCATTCTCCCGTTACCGGGCGACCGGCCCTCTCACCGGACGGATCGATTCAGGGGTAGCGCCGGAGAACGCTGACGACCTTCCCGATCAGCTCGACGCCGTCGGAGAACACCATGGGCTCGTAGGCCGGGTTCGCCGAGTGCAGGTAGACCTTGCCGTCCTTGCGCTGGAGACGCTTGACGGTGGCCTCCTCACCGTCGACGAGACAGGCCACGATCTCGCCATCCCGGGCATCGGGCTGCTTGTGCACGGCCACCAGGTCGCCTTCGTGAATTCCGGCGTCGACCATCGAGTCACCTTTGACCTCGAGCAGGAAAACCGGACCGTCCCCAACCAACTCGGTCGGCAACGGCATGAACTCGTCGACGTGCTCGGCGGCGAGGATCGGGGTCCCGGCGGCGATTCGACCGAGCACCGGCACGTCGCGCATGCGACGATCCTGTGCAGCCGGCGCCGGTGTCTCGTCGACGACGACGATCGCCCGTGGTTTGGACGGATCCTTCTTGATCATGCCTGCGGCGACCAGCGAGTTGAGCTGGGCGTGCACCGACGAAGGTGAGCTGAGCCCTACTGCTTCACCGATCTCTCGAACCGACGGCGGGTAGCCGCGCGCTTCGACTGTGGTCCTGATGTATTCGAGCACCTGTTGCTGTCTCTCGGTCAGCATCCCTTGACTCCTCTTCGAACGGATGTTCGCCAGGCTAGCCAAGCAGCCGCCCGCGACCAAACATTTGTTCGGTTCTCGTGATCGGCGATCGGCCCGGCCCGTAAATCGGCTCTCATCGTGGGGCGACGGGGCCATACCATGCCGACCGATGCAGGTCGTCCCGTTTGTGGGTCAACTCGGTGATGTGGCGCGGCTCTATGGACGAACCGCTGAGGATCAAGCCGAGAGAGACCGGGCCCAGGCTCAAGAGCTGAGACGATGGTTGGCCGTCGACGCTGGCGTGGTGGTCGCGGTCGTGACCGCCTGGCTTCGCCCCGACGATCGGCTCTTCTTGGTGCCGGCGTGGACCGATGCGTCGGGTCTCGCCGCGCTAGCGGCCTCGGTGGGTCACGAACTGGGTCGGTCGGTGAGTCTTCAGGTCGACTTCGACGAGGAACTCCTCGGCGTCTTGTCGGGGGAGCGTTTCGTGATCGAGACCGTGAGCGAGGCGTTCGAGGTCCCCTTCGCCAAAGTGCTTGGGGCCCTGGGCCGGGCCAAGCAGACCTCGGGTTACTCGATCGTGAGTGCCGCCGATGCGGCTGAGGATCGGCTCTTCGATCTCGACAATGAACTGCGGAATCTGGTGAGAGGTACCGATGGGTGGTCCGGCGATCGTGCGTGGTTCCACCAGGAGCTCTCAGAGGTCCCGCCGTTCGACGCCGCGGCCTACCTGGTCGCCGTCCACGAGACGAGCGGCGATTACGTCGGACTGGTTCGGGTCTGGCGGAATCCAGCGGGTCCCCGGCTCGGCATGGTCGGGGTGTTGGCGCCGCATCGTTTGACCACCCTCGCGGCGATGCTGCTCGGTCAGGCTCTCGAGGCTGCGTCCCGGTGGGGTTCTGCCACCTTCCTGACCGAGGTGTCGATCGAGGACCAGGTCCTCTATCCCCGAGTCGTGAGATATGGCGGGATGAGCCAGGGCCGTTTCGCACAGCTGACCCGGTCCTGATGCGTCGACTCCACGTTCTCTCTCAGGAGATGCTGGGCGCAGACGTCTGCCGGACCATCTCCACAACCGCCGCAAAGTACGGATGGACCTTCTCGGAGGTCGTGGCGTCGAGTGACACCCATCGGTAGGCGAACTCCAGGTCTTGTTCTTCATCCCGATGGGTCCATGTTTCGGGGAGATCAGGCGGAGCATCGAATACCCAGATGTACCAATCTTCGTTGACGGTCTCCCCACTCTCCGGATGGGAGAATCGCTCTCGCAGGTGGCCGATGAACCGGGAAGGGTCCATCGCGAGCCCGGACTCTTCGGCCAGCTCGCGGATCGCAGCGGTCTTGGCGGATTCGCCCGGCTCGATCCGGCCCTTCGGGATTTGGGCTCCCTCGTGGGGGTGGTCGAACACAAGGAGCTCGGGCCTATCGGTCCCCCGGAGCACACAGGCGAACGCTCGAGGTTGGCCGTAGCCAGAGAATCTGTCAGACACGAATGGCAGGCTATTTGACATGGCTGGAGTTCGACTTGACATCGAACAACTGTTCGGTACAGTATCGAACGCACGTTCGGTTTCCTCCGAATGTCATCCAGCAACCAAGCGGGCCCGATCAGGAGGGAGACATGCAGATGACACGTTCACAGCTTTCCGTTCAGCTGTCCGTGCTCCTTGCGACAGTCTGTGTCGTCTTCCTCCTGATCGGAGGGGCCGCCGAGGCGGAGCCACCTCCCGCCCCGACAGTTCAATATGTGGTCGAGCAAGGCGACACGCTGTGGCAGATCGCAGCAGAGCACACTGCCACAGGTGAAGACGTCAGGGTCGTCATCAGCGACATCAAGCAGCGCAGCCGTCTCACCTCCAGCTCGCTCCAGGTCGGCCAGGTTCTCCAGATTCCTCAGCACTGAGTCTGCCGATCCCGTTTACCCTGGGGCGATGCTTTGCCCCGCCTGTGGCGCAACAGGGATCAGGGTGATCGACAGTCGACCGGCCGAGAGCGGCTCGGCGATTCGTCGGCGTCGTGAATGCGAGACCTGCGGTCATCGCTTCACCACCTACGAGCGTCTCGAGCCCCAACTGATGGTTTCGAAGCGGTCGGGGCGGCTGGAGCCATTCTCACCGTTGAAGCTCGCTTCGGGGATCTCGGCGGCGCTCGCCGACCGGCCGGTGTCGGGCTCTGATGTCGAAGGTGTCGTCGACGAGATCGAGGAGACTGTTCGTAGTCACGGGCCCCAAGTCAGCTCGGAGGACATCGGCCGACTCGTGCTCGACTGTCTTCGTGATCTCGATGAAGTCGCCTACCTGAGATACGCCTCGGTGTACAAGGAGTTCCAGGGTGCGGCGGATTTCGAGAAGGAGATGGCCGAGCTCGAGTCGCCCGAGCAGCAGGCTCTCTAAGTCGGCGAAGGACGTTTCTGCGCCGGCTCTTCGACCGGATCCTCGATCCGCTCGGTCTCTATTGGTGCCGACTCGGGCTCGTCCACCTCGACGACACGCATTTCCTTGCCTAGGTCCATTGCTCCTCCTCGGTCAGGGCTGTTTCGAGAAACGGCCGGGTCGGGTTTTCTCCTGGGGGCGTCAGTGGCTTTGCCTCACCCAGGGCGTCGGCGGGATCGTCGAACAGATCCTCGATCAGGTCAGGGTCGGTCGTCATCAGTTGATGTCTCCCGTCGTTGGCCGACACCGCCACCGCGGTCGCCCTCTGAGACCGGTAGCCCTCCTCGTGCTCGACCACCTTCCCGAACATGGCAACGACGCCCACCACCGAGTTGTGGATGGCGCCTCCTGCGAGGCTGGAAGGGAACATGTCGAGATCCTTCACCGCGTAGATGCCGCAGGCGGGCGGACCGCACCTGTCGACCGAATGGGGAAGGTCGTCACCCGGGTTCCCGCGAAGACACGCGCTGACCATGGTCGGTGAGGCCCAGTGGACCTGGTTCCCCAGAACCCGGTTGTCCTCGATCCTCCAAACCCGGTAACCCATGACCGGATGCGGCGACCAGGCCTCGCCCATCTCTATTTGAACACGATCGAGAATCTCCTCGATCAGCAGCGCTCCGGTCCGCCGGCTTCCCTCGATCTCCGACTGGACCGCGCCGAGCTCTCCACGCACCTCCACGAGCAGAATCTCGAGTTCTTCGAGACGCCGTTTGAGGGCCGCAGCCCGCAGCCGTCTCCGGTTCAGCGACTTCTCCAGGCTGTCCAGAGGAGCCAACCGGTCGTCGATGGGATAACGCTGCCGGTAGGTGTCGAGCCGTTCCCATTGGTCGATTGTGACTCCTACCCGGGCCATCCCGGCAGACTAGGGCATCGAACACATGTTCGCCAGGGGCAATTTGGGCAGGATTTCGCGATCCCGCCGGTCAGCCGTCGAGTAGGTGGTGCAGTGCCTCGCGAGTCTCTTCGATGCGCAACGAAACCCGGGTCTGAATGTCTTCGACCGCATCAGCGAGTGCCGCTCCGATCTCGTCGAGTCGGGTGGACAAATCGGAGACGACGGCCCGGGCAGCAGCGCTGTCGTCCTCCCGCAATGCGTCGACGTAGGAAGTGAGGATCGAGGGGAGATCCGTGGACAGAACGTCGAGACGCCGGGTGACATCGGAGATGACACTCTCGGGCAGTGCGGTACGAACGGTGTCGAAAGAGAGTTGCCAATCACCGAAGCTGCGGGCGGCCTCGTCCAACTCGATCAGCGAGCGGTCGGTGACCAGGTCGGGGCTCTCGAGGATCGGAAGCACCGCCACCCGGTATGAATGGGTCTCGCTGGCGAGCCGAACCCCGTCCAGAGCCGAACCGGCCGCCTCAGAGGCCGCTCTGCGCAGCTCGGATTGTGAGGTCGCCAGACCACCGGAAGCTTCGAACAGAGCGCGGGCCTCCGACTCGACGTCGAACAACGATGACGTACCGGTGATCGGGTCAGCGGTGAGCAGGCCGGAGTTGAACTCCTCCAGAGCCGGGAGTGCCTGCTCCAGGGCACCGGCCCTTGCGGTCAATTCGATGGCGGCCGCATCCTGAAGCGAACCGGGTCGTTGGTGGAGCCAATAGCCGAAGCCGGCAGCACCGACCACGAGGGCGACGATGACGGCGACCAGCGTCCATCTGATGTTGCTCCCCGAGAGGCGTCCTCCGAACTCGGCCGGGATCCAGTCGGCGACGGCGTCGGGCTCGGGTGGCGCCGGCGCCTCGTGGCGTCCCCGACGGACAACAGGACCATCCTCGACGGTGGGCGCCGATGGGGTGAGGGGAATCTTGGGACGGGTATCGGACCAGACTGAGACGGCGTCGGAGAAGCCGAGGGTCTCGAGCGACGTGACACGAAGAGGTCCCCTCCTGCGGGAACCCCGTTCGGGCGGTCTGATTGTCGCAGTCATGAGGTTGCTCGCTTACAGTCGGGTGACTCCGCCCGAATGCCCCAAGACACCATGCAGATTACTTTTGTGAGGCTCGATAGAGAACTCCCAGTTCCCTCATCCGCTCATATCGGCGATGCCGCGGTCGATCTTCACTCCAGAATCGACATAACTCTCCGCCCGGGGGAACGGGTGGCGGTGCCCACCGGCATCGCCGTGGCCATTCCCCTTGGTTACGCCGGCCTGGTGTTGCCGCGTTCGGGTCATGCACGGCGCCACGGCATCGGGGTGGTCAATGGACCCGGGCTCATCGACGCCGGTTACCGGGGCGAAATCAGTGTCCTGTTGATCAATCACGGCCCGAAAGACGTGGAATTCGGCAGGGGCGACCGCATCGCCCAGCTCGCCATCATCCCGATTCCGGCCGTGGAATGGACCGAGGTGGAGAGCCTCGACGACACCGAGAGGGGGGCTGGCGGCTTCGGATCCACCGGTCTGTAGGCCTTTTGGTTGGGGTCATCCGAGCACTACAATGCTGGTCCTCGCGCGGAAGTAGCTCAGTTGGTAGAGCGCAACCTTGCCAAGGTTGAGGTCGCGGGTTCAAATCCCGTCTTCCGCTCCAACGACGGTCAGAATCCGCCATCCGGCGACGTGGCCGAGTGGTTAGGCACGGGTCTGCAAAACCCGGTACACCGGTTCGATTCCGGTCGTCGCCTCGACAACACAACGGGCCCTTAGCTCAGCCTGGTAGAGCGCTTGCTCGACACGCAAGAGGTCGTAGGTTCAAGTCCTGCAGGGCCCACCATCTCCCAGCCAGGGGAAACGCTCAAAGTGTCGCCTTGTCCGCATATCTGGGTAATCCCAGGTCTCGACGTTTGGCGAGCGCGTGTTATGCGCCGAGCTGTCGGGCGCTGTCTTCGAAGAACTCGGTGAGTTCGTTCCAGGGCACGATGCCTTTGTGGCATGTTGCTGGGTCACGACCCTCGACACTGAACAGGGGGTGGATAAAGGAAGATCCCGTGATAGCCATCGACGACAATGACCTCTTCTTCCCATCGGCCCAACGCCACTGCTCATAGAAGACGTCAAGCCGGTCGGTGGGCATCATCTCAAGCAGTGTCGAATGCCCGACGCCCAATGGCTCCCAACCCAGGGAATCCGGTGCCCAGAAGACGATCTCACCCGGTTCTCCCGGAAGGCTCCCATCGTTGATGGCAAACCGGCCGCCGATGACGTCATGGCCTACCAACCAGCAGTGGACCGGTCGGCTGTGTCGCACCAGACAGGCCCATTGGCTTCGTCGACTCCCGGCATGGTGGCGTGTCCGCTGCCAAGCAGCCTGAGCCAACAGTGATCAATTCGGATGCCACCAGTATTGAGCGTCAGGGCACCCAGCACCGATGCGTCGGTGACCTGGAGTGCCACCAGGCATCTTTCAGCAAGATTCGGATCGGCTTCGAGTACATCGACCGGGTGCGGGCTGGATGCGATCCACTCGGACACCCTTGGCAAGGCTGGCTCGGGCGACAGCAACTCGACGAATGTCGCACCTCCAGAGCCTACGGTGCGTCCGCCCCGTCGCAGCCAGATCACCGACCTCGGCGAAGCCGCCCGAGTCTGACACCGTCCGAGAACGCTCCTGCCGAGTAGGCGGTTCAGGGGTCAACCCTTGGCGTTGCGAAACGCGACAGGGTATGCTGGCATACGTGAAAAGAACTACTGTCAAACTCACCGATGAGATCGACGCCAAGCTGCGACACGAAGCACAGCGGCGTGGTGTCACCGTGTCCGAGTTGACCCGTGAAGCCATCGAACGTCATCTCGGCGGGCGGGACCGCAAACTCCGTGCGGCCGGCGCCGGACGTAGCGGACGAGACGACATCTCGGAGCGAATCGAGGAGCTCCTAGCCGCCGAGGTGACCAAGTAGCGGTCCTGGTCGACGCCGGGCCGCTCTACGCCTATGTCGACGCCGACGACAGACATCACCACGCATCCCTCGACTTTCTCCTGAGGCATCCAGGTCCATTGGTCGTCCCGACCCTGGTGGTAACCGAGGTGGTCTACTTCATCGGAAGTCGCCTCGGCGCAGATGCCGAGATCCGTTTCCTCGGTGACTTGGCCGCTGGTGAATTCAGCGTCGAACCCGTGGCAGTATCGGATTGGCTGCGCATCGCCGAGTTGGTGAACGAATATCGAGATCTTCCTCTCGGGTCGGTCGATGCGTCGATCGTCGCCACCGCCGAACGCCTCGATATCACCCAGCTTGCGGCTCTCGACCGCAGACACTTCTCGGTCGTGCGCCCTAGCCACACCCCTAGTTTCGAACTACTTCCCTAGCGGCGCCGATCGTCCCATGACATTGGTTCCGGCACGATCCCGACGAGATCGACTCTGAAGTCGTCGCATGGTTTCGAGAGTCGGCCGAGCGCGCCTGAACCGCACAGATCACGACGGTTCTGGGCGGATAGCAAGCAGTCTTGGCATGGTGTGCGGTCAGTGGTCGGGGTGAGTGACCGATACCACTGTGAGCCCTTCGATGCCTGAGAAGTCGCGGGGGTTGCAGGTGTGGATTGGCAAGTCGTTTGAGATCGCTGTCGCGGCGATCATGGCGTCATAGGCGCGTGCTGCCGGCTTGCGCCCGGCGCGGCGCAACCCTGCAGCTACCTGGCCGAAGCTGCGGGCCGCGGCGGCATCGAATGGAAGTGGCTCGAAGTCGGCTTCGGCTTGCTGCAGGTGGGCCTGGCGAGAGGAACGCTCCTTCTCGTTAAACGCCACGAGAGGTCCTACCGAGAGTTCGGCGAGGGTAATCGCAGTGATCTGCGGCTCGTCGGGAAGTGCGTCGGTGTCCTGGATTCTGCCGAGCAGAATCAGTGTGCTGGTGTCGAGGATCCCGCGGGCCATCGATCAGAGGGCCGGATCGAGGATCTTGTCGAGGTCTTCGCGCAGGTGGTCGGGGTCGACGGGTGGGAGGTGCCGGCGGCGTGACATGACCACATCGAGCGGCACTGGTTCCTTGCTCAGAGGTCGCAGTTCGGCGACGGGTTTCCCAGAGCGTGTGATGGTGAGCCGCTCACCTTTGGCGGCGCGGTCGACCACGTCGCCTCCGTGGTTGCGCAGTTCGCGGATGGAGATCTCTGACACGGCCCGGATTGTATCACGCGTGATACGGCCGTGGAAGACGCCTTCCAGCACACCCAGGCCGCTCACTTTTCACAGGTGCTGTGTATCAAGAGGTGCTTTCCCCCCTCCTCTCAGTGAGAGGGAGGCCCGATGTCATACGATCCGTGGAAAGTCACCCTGCTAGCCGAGCTCAGCGTGGTGACCGATCACCGTGCACGGGAGATCCCCGAATCGCCGGTGGGTTTCGTCTCGAGCTCACCTGATCCAAAGCCCCCGAACGACCGGTACGGCATCCCCCGCAGCACACATCGCTGTCTCACCGTCCAGCGTTAGAGAAGCGACCACGTCGGAAAGTCCCAACCAGGGAAGGACTTTCGACCCTACAAGGCGTATTTCCTGAGTTGTTGACTCAGGAACTGATGAATCTCGGACTACAACGTCGTACCGACCTCGCCTTGGGCGCCCTCCGCGTGTTGGCGCGGGACGGTGGCAGCATGCCCGGACCAGACCTGGCGGAGAATCTGGACACCACCACGTCCTTCCTCCCTCAGATCATGTCCCCGCTCGTCAAAGCGGGATGGGTCGAGTCCGGACGAGGCCCGGGTGGGGGTTATCGCCTCGCAGACCTGGCCCACACCGCGTCGGTCCTCGACGTGATCGAGGTCACCGAAGGCCCGAC
>CAZZIG010000068.1:0-7119 GCA_964653975.1 uncultured Acidimicrobiaceae bacterium | reverse complement strand
AGCCTTATCAATCTGATCAAACTCCGTAAACAAATTCTGACCACCAACCCGCTCCGCCAACGTCTTCGTAATCGCAGCCGTCAACGTCGTCTTCCCATGATCAATATGACCCATCGTCCCCACATTCACATGAGGCTTCGTCCGCTCAAACTTTGCCTTGGCCATCGTGTCTATCTCCTAGCTTTCTTCAGACCTCACCGCGACGATGCGCCACGATTTCGTCAGCGATCGAGTCAGGTACGTCCTGATATGAGTTGAATTGCATCGAGTAGGTGGCCCGCCCCTGCGTCTTCGACCGCAGATCGGTGGCGTAGCCAAACATCTCCGACATCGGGACCTGGGCCTTGATCACCTGACTGTTGCCCCGCTGGTTCATGCCCTCGACCCGCCCACGACGTGAGTTGAGGTCGCCGATGACGTCACCCATGTATTCCTCGGGGGTGGTCACTTCCACGTCCATCACCGGTTCCAGCAGCTTGACACCTGCCTTGCGAGCCGCCTCCTGGAGCACCATCGATCCGGCGATCTTGAACGCCATCTCCGAGGAGTCGACGTCGTGAGAGGACCCGTCCACGAGGACGGCCCTGACGTCGACCAAAGGGTACCCGGCGAGGATGCCCTGGTCGAGGGCCTCCTCGATGCCGGCGTCGACCGACGGGATGTACTCCCGGGGTACCGCGCCACCCTTGATCTGGTCGACGAACTCGTAGCCGCCACCTGGACCGGTTGGCTCCAGGTTGATCACCACATCGGCGTACTGGCCCCTACCGCCGGTCTGTTTGACATGCTTGTACTGGATCTTCTCGATCCCCTTGCGGATGGTCTCCCGATAGGCCACCTGGGGTTTGCCCACAGAGGCATCGACCTTGAACTCGCGAAGGAAACGATCGACGAGGATCTCGAGGTGGAGCTCCCCCATTCCCGAGATGATGGTCTGACCCGTCTCCTCGTCACCGCGGACCAAGAAGGTGGGGTCTTCCTCGGAGAGACGGTGCAACGATGCGGATAGCTTCTCCTCGTCAGACTTGGTCTTGGGCTCGATCGCCACTGAGATCACCGGAGCGGGAAACTCCATTGACTCCAACTGGATCGGGGCGTTCTCGGCGGAGAGGGTGTCGCCGGTGGTCGTGTTCTTGAACCCGATCCCGGCCACGATGTCACCGGCAAAGACGTCGTCGACGTCCTCGCGATGGTTGGCGTGCATCCGCAGGATGCGACCCACCCGCTCCTTCTGGCCGGTCACCGTGTTCAGCACCGTGGCGCCCTTGGCGAGGTGCCCCGAGTAGACCCGGAAGTAGGTGAGCTTGCCCACGTGGGGATCGCTCATGATCTTGAAGGCGAGGGCGGCGAAGGGGTCTCCGTCGTGGTTCTGCCGTTCCATCCGAACTTCCTCGTCTCCGGGTTTGAACCCCTGGATCGGGGGGAGGTCGGCGGGACTCGGCAGGTAGGCGACGATGGCGTCGAGCAGCAGCTGCACACCCTTGTTCTTGAAGGCTGACCCGCAGAAGACAGGGGTGAATGCGTTGGCGATCGTGCCGATGCGGACGCCCTCGTGAATCTCTTTGGCGGTCAGGTCGCCGTTCTCGAGGTAAGCCTCCAGGAGCTCCTCGGAGGTCTCGGCGACGGTCTCGACCAGTCTCTCCCGGTAGGTGTTGGCCTGCTCGACCAGATCATCGGGGACGTCGACCGTCTCCCAGGCTTTCCCGTCGTCACCCTTCCAGACGTGTGCCCTCATCTCGACGAGGTCGACCACACCGATGAAGTCGGTTTCCTTGCCGATCGGGACCTGCATGACGAGGGGTTTGGCGCCGAGACGCTCGACGATCGAGTCGACGTCGAAGTAGAAGTCGGCGCCGGTGCGGTCGAGCTTGTTGATGAAACAGATTCGCGGTACGGAGTAGCGGTCGGCCTGACGCCACACCGTCTCCGACTGGGGCTCGACACCGGCGACACCGTCGAAAACCGCCACGGCCCCGTCGAGCACACGTAGGGCCCGCTCCACCTCGACGGTGAAGTCGACGTGTCCCGGGGTGTCGATGATGTTGATCAGGTGCTCGTGCCAGATGCAGGTGGTGGCGGCAGAGGTGATGGTGATTCCCCTCTCCTGTTCCTGCTCCATCCAGTCCATCGTGGCCGAGCCCTCGTGGACTTCACCGATCTTGTAATTGCGGCCGGTGTAGTAGAGGATGCGCTCGGTGAGGGTGGTCTTGCCCGCGTCGATATGAGCCATGATCCCGATGTTTCGGGTACGGCTCAGCGGCACCTCTCGCAGGTGATGCAGCGCGTTGTCGTTGCTCATCTTCTCTTCTACTACTCCAGCTCGTTATGAAGTTGTGAACGGTCCCTCAGGAAGGTGTCGGATGGACACTCTTCCTTCCGGCGGTTCGGGCCTCTGGATTTCGAGCCCGCCTGTCGGAACGTTCGGGTAGGTCTTGTCAGTTGCCCGCTGGGGTTACCAGCGGTAGTGGGCGAAGGCTTTGTTCGACTCCGCCATCTTGTGGACGTCTTCTTTGCGTTTCACGGCCGCCCCCGTGTTGTTGGAGGCGTCGAGGATCTCGTTGGCGAGACGCAACGGCATGGTCGGCTCCCGTCTTTGGCGGGCGTAGTTGACCAGCCACCGAATGGCCAGGCTGTTCTGACGTCTCGGGGAGACCTCCACGGGAACCTGATAGGAGCTTCCACCCACCCGGCGCGATCGCACCTCGACCACGGGGCGGATGTTGTCTACGGCCCGTTTCAGGACCACAGTCGGGTCCTGGCTGGTCCGCTGTTCGATGGCCTCCAGGGCGTCGTAGACGATCGACCTGGCCAGGTCTTTCTTGCCTTTGAGGAGGACCTTGTTGATGACCTGGCTGACCAACACGCTCCGGAAAACCGGATCGGGCTCGATCGTCCGCTTCTGTGCCGGCGCCCTTCTCATCAGGAGTCTCGCTTGGATCCGTAGCGACTGCGGGCCTGTTTGCGCTCCTGCACGCCTGAAGCGTCCAGCGCGCCGCGGATGACCTTGTATCGGACACCCGGGAGATCACGGACACGGCCGCCGCGCACCAGGACCATGCTGTGCTCCTGGAGGTTGTGCCCCTCACCCGGGATGTAAGCGGTGATCTCGACTCCCGAGGAGAGCCGGACACGACATACCTTGCGAAGAGCCGAGTTCGGCTTCTTCGGGGTGACGGTGTAGACGCGGGTGCAGACACCGCGTCTCTGCGGCGCACCCGCGAGACCGGCGGTCTTGACCTTCTTCTTCTTCGGCTTCCTGCCCTCGCGGACAAGTTGCTCCATCGTCGGCATCTTGCTCCTTACGCGAGGAAGCGGCATGAGGCACAGCCCTAGCCGTTCCCGTTGTGAAACTTTGCGTACCGGGAGGCAGCGAGTGCCACCCGACCAGCTCCCAGAGCGACCGAACTCGAAGGTTCGGTCAGGAACCAGGACAGATTCTACGAGTCTGTCGACGCGCGTACCAAATCGACCGGCCATGGTCGCCCAACACCGGTTCGATGAATCCAGGATATCACCGGTGCCCGCCAATCGTCAGGGGATTTGGGCGGTCGGGCGCGGCAACCCCGGATGACCCGACCCTTCTTTGGGTCGCGCCATCCGGGGTGCGTCCGGCTATTCCTCTTCGGTGTCTTCGGCGTCGCTCGAGTTGCCGAGCGAGGCGAGCCACTCTGCGGGATCCTCGGGGAGGCCGTCGTCCTCGGAGATGGCCCCTTCCCCGTCGCCGAGAATCCCGAGACTGGCCACAGTGGTGGCCCCGGGCAACGACGGCTGCAGCACCTGGTACTTCTCCGCACCGGTTCCGGCCGGTATCAGCTTGCCGATGATCACGTTCTCCTTGAGCCCCCGCATGAAGTCGGACCGGCTCTGGATGGCGGCATCGGTGAGCACCTTGGTGGTCTCCTGGAACGAGGCGGCCGACAGCCACGAGTCCGTTGCCAGCGACGCCTTGGTGATCCCCATCAGCTCGGGACGACCCTCCGCAGGCTTCTTCCCGTCGGCGACCAACTCGCGGTTGGCGTCCCGGAAGGTCTGGTCGTCTATCAGGGCCGCTGGGAGGAAATCGGAGTCGTTGGATGCGACGACCCTGACCCGACGCAGCATCTGACGAACGATCATCTCGATGTGCTTGTCGTGGATCTCAACACCCTGGGAGCGGTAGACCTCCTGCACCTGGTCGACCAGGTATTGCTGGGTGGCGCGCACCCCCCGAATGACCAGGACCTCCTTGGGATCCAACGGGCCTTCGGTGAGCTGGGTACCGGCGTCGACCTCAGCCCCGTCGTGGAATCGCAACTTGGCGAAACGGGAGATGGGGTAGACCACCTCCTCGTCGCCCCGGGCGACGACGATGCGACGCCCCTCCTCGTCGTCGAGGACCCGGGCCACGCCGGCGATCTCGGAGAGCACCGCCTTGCCCTTGGGAGTCCTCGCCTCGAAGAGCTCGACCACTCGGGGCAGACCATGGGTGATGTCCTCTCCGGCGACACCACCGGTGTGGAAGGTGCGCATGGTGAGCTGGGTCCCGGGCTCCCCGATCGACTGTGCGGCCATGATCCCAACCGCCTCGGCGGTCTCGACCATGCGACCTGTGGCGAGGGACAGGCCGTAGCACGCCTGACAGACCCCGCCACGGGTATCACAGGTCAACGGGGAGCGAACCCGCACCGACTCGATATCGGCCTCTTCGATGGCGTGCAGCTCTTTGGTGCCGATGATCGTGCCGGCCCGCAGCTTCTCGTCGTCTTCGGTGGCGACCAGCGAGCGGCCCTCCTTGAGGTCGTCGGCGAGCATGCGGCCATAGATACGGGAGCGGAGGTTCCTGATCTTGTTGCCACGGTCGTCGATGACCCGAATCACGATTCCGCGGTCGGTCTCGCAGTCGTCATCGGTGATGATCACCTCCTGGGAGACGTCGACCAGTCGACGGGTCAGATACCCCGAGTCGGCGGTGCGGAGAGCGGTGTCGGCCAATCCCTTACGAGCGCCGTGAGTGGAGATGAAGTACTCCAGCACCGACAGCCCCTCGCGGAAGTTGGAGATGATCGGGCGTGGGATGATGTCACCCTTGGGGTTGGCCACCAGGCCGCGCATGCCGGCGATCTGACGGACCTGCATCATGTTCCCCCGGGCGCCCGAGCCCACCATCATGTCCAGAGAGTTGAATTGCTCGGTGCGCAGACTCGCCTTCATCGCATCGGTCACCTTCTCGGTGGCCTCCGTCCAGATCTCGATCAGCTCCTGACGACGCTCGTCGTCGGTGACGACACCCTTGGCGAAGAGGTTCTGCACCTTCTCTGCCTTCTCTTCGTAGACGGCGAGTATCTCTGCCTTGTCCTCGGGAGTGCGCACGTCATCGAGCCCGATGGTCAGCCCGGCTCGGGTGGCGAACCTGAATCCGAGATCTTTGATCCCGTCCAGGGCGATGGCCACGTCCGAGCGGGGGTAACGCTCGATCAGGGTCTCGATCAGCAGCTTGATGTCGCTCTTGATCACCACCGAGTTGATGTAGGGGAAATCCTCGGGGAACACGGTGTTCAGCATGGCGCGTCCCACCGTGGTCTCCGTCAAACCGCTCGGGTTGACCGGCTCCTCGCCGGTGAGCTTCTTCAAAGCTTGGCGTAGATCGGCGTGCACGGCGGGGTCGCCGGCCAACTCGGCGAGTCTGATCTTCACGGGAGCGTGCAGAGACAGCTCACCCACCTCATAGGCCATCGTCGCCTCGTCCAGGTCGGAGAAACTGCGTCCGGCGCCCTTGGCATCCTCGACCAACTCAGACAGGTAGTAGATCCCGATCACCATGTCCTGGGATGGGGTGACGATCGGACGTCCCGAGGCCGGGGACAACACGTTGTTGCTCGAAAGCATGAGCACCCGCGCCTCTGCCTGGGCTTCGGCCGAGAGTGGCAGATGGACTGCCATCTGATCACCGTCGAAGTCGGCGTTGAACGCCTCGCAGACCAACGGGTGGATCTGGATCGCCTTGCCCTCGACGAGCACGGGCTCGAAGGCCTGGATACCGAGACGGTGCAGTGTCGGCGCCCGGTTGAGGAGCACCGGGTGCTCCTGGATCACATCGCTGAGCACGTCCCACACCTGGGGACGTTGCCGCTCCACCATGCGCTTGGCCGCTTTGATGTTCTGCGCCAGGTCGAGATCGACCAGACGCTTCATGACGAAGGGCTTGAACAGCTCCAGCGCCATGATCTTGGGCAGCCCACACTGATGCAGCTTGAGCTGGGGCCCGACCACGATGACCGAACGTCCCGAGTAGTCGACTCGCTTTCCGAGCAAGTTCTGGCGGAAACGACCCTGCTTGCCCTTGAGCATGTCGGACAACGACTTGAGGGCGCGGTTGCCCGGCCCGGTGACCGCACGGCCGCGGCGGCCATTGTCGAACAGGGCGTCGACGGCCTCCTGCAGCATGCGCTTCTCGTTGTTGACGATGATCTCGGGGGCACCGAGGTCCAACAGCCTCTTCAGACGGTTGTTCCTGTTGATGACCCTCCGGTAGAGGTCGTTGAGGTCGGAAGTGGCGAAGCGGCCCCCATCGAGCTGCACCATCGGGCGCAGGTCGGGCGGGATGACCGGGACCGTCTCGAGGATCATGTCCTCGGGGCGGTTCTGGCCCTCCCAGAACGGCTTGACCACTTTCATCCGCTGGGTGGCACGCTGGCGGCGCTGTTGGGATGACCCGTTCAGGTTCTCCTCGAGCTTGTCCATCTCGGCGTCGAGATCGAGAGTGAGGAGCAGCGTCTTCACTGCCTCGGCCCCCATACCGCCCTCGAAGTAGTCGGCGTAGCGGAAGTAGATCTCACGCCAGAGCTGCTCGGACTCGATGAGCTGTTTGGGGCCCATCGTGCGGAAGGTGGAGAAGGCCTCCTCGATGAGCTCGACCTCGCGCTCGGAGCGCTCCTCGCGCTCTTTGATCTCCTTCTCGACCTCTTTGCGTCGGGCGTTGATCTCCTGGGTCTTGGCACCGCCCTCCTCCATGCGCTCGAGCTCGTCCTCGAGGGCTTCGAGGCGGACCTCGTGCCACTCCTTGAACTCGTTGCGGACGACTTCGATCTCATCGCCCATTGCCGCCTCGAGCTCGGGAAGGTCCTTCTGACGAGTCTCGTC
>CAZZIG010000067.1:0-44740 GCA_964653975.1 uncultured Acidimicrobiaceae bacterium | reverse complement strand
AGGAGGAGGGTTGGAGGCTTCGGGTCACCAGCACCGACGGTCGGCGGGTCAGGGAGGTGGAACTGACTCCCGACCCTGACGAGTGATCTCTCTCGGCGTGCCGGCTCCGACCTCAGTTGTCCGGTTGGGCCGTGGGCATCGACTCGGAGACATCGGTCCGCCGTAGCACGACCACGTGCTCACCGTTGGTCAGTCTCACCTCGGTGGTGTACGGAGAGCGCTCGCCGTTGCTTATCACGGCGACCGGGAACTCGCCCGTCGGCTCTCCCGCCGAGACCCACCGCGGCTCGGAAGCGTCGCGGAATCTCTCCAGGTCCTCCGAACCCTCGATGGTCTCGGCGACCGCCCGACCCGAGTCCAGGGCGTGCTCCCATGCGGCGAAGTCCTCCGGGGCGCGGATCACTTTGATGTCGGCGTCGGCGAGTCTGCTCTGGAACGTCTTCGTGTCCGATTCACGCAGCAGGACCGAAACGTCGGGAACGCCGAAGTCGACAGCCAACTGAGCAGTGAGCACGTTGACTTCCGCATTGGGGGTCGCCGCGATCAATTGGAGTGCTGTCTCGATGCCCGCGCTCTCCAGCGCCACCTCATCGAGACCGCTACCTGCATGGACGGTCAGACCCTCCCTCTCGCCGGCCACGAGGTTGGCCCGATTCGTGTCCAGGAGGGCCACCGGCATCGACTTCTGCAGAGTCGACGCCAACCGGCGGGCGATCACGCCGGCACCTATGACCACCGCCTTGTTGCGGTCTCCGGCGCGTACCAGCTCGCCGCGCCTCCTCAACCAGCGAACCCCGATCGTCAGGAGGATTGGCACAGTGGCAGTCGTGAACAGAGCCATGAACACGAGGATGGAGAACACGTCGCGGTCGATGAGGCCCTGGGCCAGCGCGATCTCGGCGACGATGATCTCGACCGCACCGCGGCCGTTCATGCCCGCTCCCACCACGATTCCCTCACGCCAGCCGTTGCCACTGGGTATGTAGAAGAGGGCGGTGCCGACCACCTTTCCCAGGGTTGCCAGGACGATGACGCCGATGAGCAACGGCAGGTCGGTGCTGAAGACGCCGAGTGATACCTCGAACCCCGCCGACACGAAGAAGAACGGGGCGAGCACCCCGACCGACATCATGGCCAGCTTCTGCTGGACGTCCTTGGAGACCTTCGGCTCCAAGATCCTCTTGTCGATGAAGAGCCCGGCGACGAAGGCACCGAGGATGGCGTGGATCCCGGCGACTTCGGCCGCGTAGGCGAACCCGAGGCCGAACACGATGACGGCCAAGAACATCGCCCCCCGATCGATGTCACGAGCCCCGAATAGACGCTTGATGGCCGGTAACACCCACCATCCCACCAGCCATGCCCCGAGACCGAACAGCAGGGCCCTGCCCCCGGCGAGCAGGGCCGTTGCCACCGAGACGCCTGCTTCGGTCACGTCCGGGCCCACCACGGCGGCGAACACGAGGAGGACCGCGACGTCGGAGAGGAGAGCACCTGCCACCAAGACGTGGGCGATCCGGGTGTCGAGGATCTTCAGATCCACCAGGATGCGCGACTTGGTGGCCAGGGAGGTCACCCCCATGGCGAGACCGACGAACAGTGCCTCGAGGAAGGTCCGACCCACCGCCAGCATGAGGATCATCCCGGCAGCCGTGGGCACCAGGAATCCCCCGATCGCGGCCAGGAGCCCTGGCATCGAGGCCTTGCGGAGATCGCCGAGGTCGAGGTAGAGGCCGATGTAGAGCATCATCAGCAGGATCCCGAACTCGCCGAGGATGTCGATCGCCTCGTTGCGGGCGAGAAGCCCGATGAGCGGAGGGCCGAGGATGATGCCCACCGTGATCTCGCCCAGGATGGCCGGATACCCGAGTCGGGTCGCCACCTGACCTCCCAGCAATGCCGCGCCCAGCACCAGGGCGAGCATCAAGATCTCTTCATGCATCGGTCGCTGCCCTCTCCAACGAGTGTGAGACCTGGGCCCCTCGGTCACTCCCCTCACTCGAGTCGTCGATGGCGAAGACGTGGGCCAGGACGGCCGCCATCAGTGCTTCTGGCTCGCCGTTGATGCACTCATCCACGTGGACATCGACCGGTAGGAGTTCTTCTACCGGTGCCCAGCCATTGGGAAGCCCGTCCCAGAAGGAATGGGCGAAGGGACAAACCGCGGCCGAAATCACGATCTTGGGGTCTGGCATCTCGTCGTACACCTGACGGTAGGCACGGCTGGAGCCGTCGATGACCCTTGCCGACACGATGAGGAGATTGGTCTCCAGCGAGCCCAAATCGGCAGACGTCCTGCGCAGCCGGACATAGTCGAAGGAACTGGAGTCGCTTGGTATCGAGCGGCACCAGCAGGGCCCGTACTGCAACAGCCAGATCCTCACGTCTGCAGCGTCGCCGGCTGCCAAATCGTCGGCCGAGATCGTCTTCATGTCCGTCGCCATCGGACGTTGCGGTGAAGTCTCCGCAAATGCATGGTGCGAGATTGGGTGATCGACGTGACGGGTCGTATGTGTTCAGGTGACGTTTTGGTGACTTTCCGGGTCCTGTTTGACCATGGTGGGTGGGTATCGTCGGTATCTGGTACCCGGCACCGGGTCCGTGGTCGTATCGCCCCGCCCGGCTCGAATCGAAATGAGGCACGACCTTGGAGTCCCAGCCATGACGAGCCAGACACAAGGCAGGATCCTGATCGTGGAGGACGACGATCGGCTCCGCAGCGCACTCCGTCTCGCCCTCGGCGAGGAGGGATTCGCCACGGAGGAGGCCGGCGACGCCGAGTCGGGTCTGGACATGCTCTCCCGGTTCGATGCCGACCTCGTTCTCGTCGACATAATGCTTCCCGGGGCCAATGGGTTCGACTTGTGCCGGGCCATCCGACAAACCAGCACAGTGCCGATCATCGTTCTCACTGCACGAGACGACTCACACGATGTGGTCGCCGGGCTGGAGGCTGGGGCCGACGACTACGTGACGAAGCCCTTCGTCGTCAAGGAACTGACTGCCCGGGTTCGTGCTCTGCTGCGCAGGAGCCGGGCTCCCCAGGGAGAGACGGCGCAAGTGAGGCACGGCGACCTGGTCATCTCACCGGAGGAGGGACGTGTCGCTCGCGCGGGCGAGGAGATCGCCTTGACCCGCACCGAGTTCTTGCTCCTCTGCGAATTGGCGGCCAGCCCCGGCCGGGTCATGTCTCGTGACGTCCTCTTGGAGAATGTCTGGGGTTACGACTACTTCGGCGATGTTCGGGTGGTCGACGCCCACATCCGGCGACTTCGCAAGAAGATCGAACCGGAGCCCTCCGATCCTCGTTATGTGGTCACGGTGAGAGGATTGGGATACCGGTTCGAGTCACCGTCCCGGGCCGGTGACCGGTAGCCGGGGGCGGGGCCGGCTCTTCGTGCGGACCTTCGGGTCCCGCTCGAAGGTGGTTGTCAGGTTCGCCGCCGTGGCCTTGTTGTTGTCGGTGCTGTTGGCAGCGATCACCTATTTCACGGTGCGTCAGGTGATCCTGGAGGATCGTCGGGAGAGCTCGGTGGAGCAGGCGATGGCAAACGCGCGTCTGGTTGCTGCCGCTCTGCAATCGGGGGAAGCCAACCCCGTCGAGGTCCTCATCTCGTTGCGGCCACCACGTCGGTCCACACCTCTGCTGTTCAGCGACGGTGAGTGGTACGCCGCTTCGCTCCAGGTGAGACCGGAGGACCTGCCGGTGTCACTCACAACGGTGGTCCTGGGAGGCACGGCGGCCCGACAGGTCATCGCATTGAGAGGAAGCCCGGTCTCGGTGGTTGGTGTGCCTCTCATAGGCGATCTCGGCCATTACTTCGAGGTCTTCCCCCTCGGCGACGTCGATCGGACCCTTTCGACTTTGTCTGGGGTGCTGATCCTGGCTGGAGTGGTGACCACGGGTGCGGGGACCTTCCTGGAAGGCTGGCTCGCCAATAGGGTCCTGCGGCCCCTTCGCGAGGTCACCAAAGTGGCACACCAGATCGCCGGAGGGGAGTTGGAGAGTCGGCTGGACGAGGACGTGGACGCCGATCTGGCCCAACTGGCCGCCTCCTTCAACCGGATGGCCGACACCCTGCAGGAACGGATCGCACGTGAAGCCCGTTTCGCCTCGGACGTCGCCCACGAGCTTCGCACGCCACTTTCGACCCTGTTGACCTCCCTGTCGGTCCTCGAGCACAGGCGGGACGAGCTCTCCCCGGAGGGGCGGGAAGCCCTTGACTTGCTCGCCAAGGACGTGCGACGGCTGGAGCGCACTGCCACCGACCTCGTCGAGATCGCCAAACACGATGCCGGGGTCGTGAGTGTCGACCTCGAGCCCCTGCCGGCGACAGCGGTGATCAATCGGCTTCTGAGCAGACTCCGTCGCCCCGACCTCCCGGTGGTGGTCGACCGGGAGGCCGTCCGCTCGTTGATCGTCGCTGACGAGGGCCGTCTCGAGCGCATCCTGGTGAACCTCATCGACAACGCCGATACCCATGGTGGCGGTGCCGATCGAATAACCCTGTCACGCATCGGCGACGTCGTCAGGATCGGGGTCGAAGACGGTGGACCTGGGGTGGAGGATCACGACCGGTTGCGTGTCTTCGAGCGGTTTGCCCGTGGCTCCAACCAGAGATCCGGTGAGCACGAGGGCGGGGGCTTGGGGCTTGCACTCGCCCTCGAGAACACCCTCTTGCAGGGCGGCAGCCTCTGGGTCGAAGACGCACCCGGGGGCGGGGCGAGATTCGTGGTCGAGCTCCCTGCTGAGCGCGCATGAGAGTCGTCGTCGTGGCATCGGCTCTCTTGGTCTTGGGAGCGTGTGGCGTGCCCATCGAGTCCGAGCCGGTCCCGATCGAGCTCGAGGAGGCTGCGGTGCCCGATGACAACAGCCCCGTCATCGGTGAGTTGTCCACTGCGTCGATGTTTCTCGTCCGAGACGAGCTGCTGGTGCCGGTGACCCGGGACCTTCCATCACCGACGACCCCGGAGATCATCTTCGATTCCCTGCTGGGACCGGTCACCGAGCCCGAGCGTCGGTCCAACCTGCGCACCGCGATACCACCGGGCACCCAGGTGGTCTCTGTCGGCATCGACCGAGATCTGCTGCTGATCGACCTCAGCCGCGAGTTCGCGGCGGTTGGCGGTGAGGAGGAGATCCTTGCGGTGGCGCAGATAGTGCTCACCGCGACGAGCATGGACCAGGTGGGCCGCGTCGCGTTCGAGCTGGATGGAGTCTCGACCGATGTCCCGGTGGCCAGTGGGGCCCTATCGGGTCAACCCGTGGGGGCGGACGACTACCAGTCGCTGATCGCCCCCTGAGAATTCCCGGGTGTCACGGCCAGTTCGGACCTCTGAACTGGGGCGGTGGCGGCACCATCTCCAGCTTGGAGTTGTCCACGGCCCAGCTGAGATTGGACTCCACCGAGACCACACCGTCGAGACGACGGGTGAGGGTTTCCAGCAGAGTTGCATCGCTGCGGGTTTCGAGCTGGCCGCTGAGCACGACGTTGCCGTCGATCGAGCTCACTCTGAGCGGCTTCGGGTCGATCCAGAGAACATCATGGACGATGTGGTTCAGTATCTCGTCGACGATGGCGGCGTCCGACCTTGCGAAGGCCCTGAGGATGTCGGACCTGGAGACGATGCCGACGAGCCGATCCTGGTAGTCGACGATGGGGATGCGCTTGATCCCGGCCTTCCTCATCAGCCGTGCGGCCTCGGCATGGTCCGCTTCGGGATGGAGGGTGATGACGTCCTTGGTCATCACGTCGCCCACCCTGCGTTCGGCGGTCGGGAAGTCGTCTTCGCCGTTGCCGAACCATCTGAGGAGACGGGCGCGCTTGGTGGCCCGCCGACCCGACTCGGCCTTGACGAAGTCGGCCTCGGTGATGACACCCTCGATTCCCCCACCTTCGTCGGTGACGACCAGACCGCTGATCCCGGCCTCGATCATCCGCCTCGCCGCCTCCTTCAGCGACGATTCGCCACCGACGGTCAAGACTCCTCGAGTCATCAGGTCTTCGATCCTCATTGTCACTCCTTGTGCGTGTGGCCTCTCTTCCATGGTCGGTGTGGGGATAGGAAGGGGATAGGTGCTTAGGTCCTCACTCGGGGAGCCGAAAGGCCCGGTTGGTGTCGTCTTGGCGAATCAGGCGCAGGAGGGGCAAACGCCGGTCACGACCAGGTCGACGTTGTCGGCCAGGAAGGCGTGTTGGTCCGCCAGGTGTGACCTGATCTGGTCGACGAGCTCGCCTTCATGATGATCCACTGCCCCGCACTTTCGACACACCATGTGAAAGTGATCGTCGGGATGTGCGATCTCCCATCGAGCCGAGTCGTCGATGCCGAGGTGAGACTCCCTGACCAGGTCGAGGTCCTCGAAAAGCGTCAGGGCGCGGTAGATCGAGGATATGTTGACCGTGGGGTCGGCGTCGTTGACCTTCATCGCGATCTCGTCAGCGGTCAGGTGGCCACCAGCCGAACGGAGCACCGACCAGACCAGCCAACGGGGGCTGGTCAACCGGTACCCGTGGTCTCTGAGGACGACCCCCAGGTCGGACGCAGCTTCCATTTCGGGGGATCGTACCGGGTCCTCGACCTTGATGCGATCACATTTCTCTTGCGAGCCATTCGCAACAACGTGTAACGTGGAGGCCGATGGTCCTCGCCATGCACGCACCTGACGGGTTCCTCGACGTCGGTACATCGCTGGCCGCCGGTGTGATCAGCGTCGTCGCCGTCGGCTTCGCCCTGCGACAGTCACGCAGCCAATTGAAGGAGAAAGCCATCCCTCTGGCGGGCATCACCGCCGCTTTCGTCTTCGCAGCCCAGATGTTCAACTTCCCGGTGGCGGCCGGCACCACGGGCCACCTCCTCGGAGCGGCACTCGCTGCCATCCTCCTCGGACCGTCCGTGGGCGCGATCGTGGTCACCATCGTGGTGGTGGTCCAGGCCCTGGCCTTTGCCGACGGCGGCCTGACTGCCCTGGGCTACAACATCTTGAACATGGCGGTCATCCCTGCCTACGGGGGATATGCCGTGTATCGGCTGTTTCGCAGAGTCCTCCCCAGGGCGACCGGCGGCGTCATCGGCGCCACCGGGATCGCTGGCTGGGCCTCGGTGGTCATGGCGGCGATCGCCTTCTCGATCGAGTGGCTGTTCGGTGCCACCGCACCGGTCTCCTTCGATGACGTCTTCTTCGCCATGGTCGGGATCCACGTCCTCATCGGTATCGGGGAGGGGGTGATCAGCGCTCTGGCCGTCGGTGCGGTCCTCGGCTCACGCCCCGACCTGGTCTATGGCGCCTCCGACCTCGATCGGGCTCAATTGGCCGACACCAGGGTGCGTCGCCGCACATTCGTCTTCGGGGGCCTCCTCGTGGCGCTGGTGTTCGCCGCGGTCATCAGCCAGTTCGCCGTCGACGCTCCGGACGGGCTGGAAAGAGTGGCCGAGGATACGGGGTTCATCGTCTCCGCCGGTGAACACTCATTGGCCGACTCCATCTTCGCCGACTACGCAACAGCGGGCATCGGCAACGCGACCGTTAGCCTCGCGGTGGCCGGTGTGGTCGGCACCTTGGTGACACTCGCCGTTGCCGGCGGAGTCCTCCTCGCGGTGAGGGAGCGACGAGGGGCGCGAGCCCGTCCCCACATGACGACAGGTCTCTGACCGTTGGGTGCGGGGCACAGTCACGCCCTCTTCGTCCATGAGCACAGCCCTCTTCATGCCATGGCTCCGGAGGTCAAGATCGTCGCTGCGTTCGGGTTCGTCCTCTCCGTAGCCATTACACCACGTCAGGCGTGGTGGGCCTTTGCGATATACGCGGTGATCGTCGCGGTGCTGGCGAGGTTGGCGAGGGTGCCATCCCGTTTCGTCGCCCTACGCCTCACCGCCGTTCTCCCATTCGTGGTGTTCGCCTTGTTCATCCCATTCGTGGCCACAGGCGATCAGGTCGAGGTCTGGGGTGTAGGGATATCGGTCGATGGGCTCTGGGGGATGTGGAACATCCTGGCCAAGGCACTGCTCGGTGCCTCGGTCAGTATCCTGTTGACCGCCACCACGGAGATTCCCGAGATCATCAGAGGGTTGGGTGTGCTCCGTGTCCCCGCCCTCTTCACGTCGATAGCCATGTTCATGGTGCGATACCTGGAGCTCGTGGCTGACGAATTGCAACGGACGCGGGTGGCCATGACCTCGCGTGGCTACGACCCACGCTGGCTGTCTCAGGCGCGACCGATCGCCAGCTCGGCGGGCGCCATGTTCGTTCGCTCCTACGAGCGGGGCGAGCGTGTTCATGCGGCCATGGTCTCCCGCGGGTTCGGTGGTGTCATGCCGGGTCTCGGCCATCGTCCCGCCACCACGGCGGAGTGGGTGCGAAGTCTCGGCCTCGTCGCCACCTGTGCGGTGCTGGCCATGGCAGCGCTGGTGATCGCGTGAGCGCGCCGATAGCGGTCTCCGGCCTCGAATTCACCTATCCCGACGGGAGGCGGGCGTTGAAGGGGGTCGACCTCCTTGTCGGGCCCGGTGAGCGAGTTGCCGTCCTCGGCCCCAACGGCGCGGGCAAGACCACTCTCGCCCTCCATCTCAATGGCATCCATCGCCCAGACGCCGGATCGGTGCGTGTTGGCGACCTCTTGGTCGTCGAGGAGAACCTCGCCGAGATCAGGAGAAGGGTCGGGCTGGTGTTCCAGGACTCCAACGACCAGCTCTTCATGCCCAATGTCGGCGAGGATGTGGCATTTGGGCCGGCCAATCTGGGTCTCAGCGGGTTGGTGCTGGACCAGCGGGTCGAGGAGGCACTGTCGGCAGTGGGTGGGATGGAACTGGCCGGTCGGCCCTCACACCACCTGAGTGGCGGTGAGCGGCGCCGCGCCGCGCTCGCCACGGTCCTCGCCATGGAGCCGGACTTGCTCGTTTTCGACGAGCCCTCATCCGATCTCGACGGTTCGGGAAAACGGGAACTCGTGGCTGCCCTCGCCAGACTCACGATGACCCAGGTCGTGATCACACACGATCTGCCGCTAGCCCTCGAGCTCTGTCCGAGGGCGGTGATCATGAACGACGGCAGGGTCGTTGCCGATGGCCCGACCCGTGAGATCCTCGGTGATGCCCGGCTCTTGGAGGAGAATCGTCTCGAGCTTCCCTACGGCTTCGTTCTGGAGCACAGCGGCGACTGAGCCCCTATTCCTCCTCGTCACCGACGGTGACGGGATGCATCACCAGGGCCGCCCGTAGCTCGGGTGCGTCGAAGGGTTTGAGCACCGCGGCATCGGCTCCGGCACGGCCGGCCAAGAACTCGTCGGCGGAGCGATCGAGCAGCAAGACGAGACGGGGTCGGGTGCTCGGGTCGGTCGCCTGCCGGATCGCCCTGATCACGGCCATCCCGCCGGCCGACCCGACCTGCATGTCGATGATCACCGCATCGACCCGGGACTCTTCGATCCGATCGGTGACCCGGCGCGGGTCGTTGATCTCTTCGATGTGCCACGAGCCGACCGACAATGCGGAGCGGACCTCGTTGGTCACCCAGGAGCCGTCGGCGACGACAAGGGCATTGGGCATGACCCGCGACGATAGCGGCACCGACCCCACACCCGGCTCGGGCGGATCCACGCCCGACCTCAGGTGTGCGCACCGCGACAGGAGTATGTGTCGGGCCAGTTCTAACCTCCCCGGCAGTGCGTCGACTGATCCTCTTCTGTCTCGTTGCCGGTTCTTCCCTGACCGCGTGTGCCGAGGCCACGGGGGGCGGGATCGACGTCATCGACGTGAGCGGGCCGCTCGACGCCTCGGCAGTCGAGTTCATCTCAGATTCGATCGAGGAGGCCGCCGAAGTCGGCCAAGAGCTGGCGGTGATCCAGCTCAACTCGAAGGCGGTTCTCGCCGGCGAGGAGTTCGACCGCCTCGCCGCCCTGGTAGAGGCCCCTCCGTTGCCGGTGGCGGTCTGGGTTGGCCCGTCTCCGGCCTATGCCTACGGTGACGCCGCCGGTCTTCCCGGTCTCGCCAGCCACGCAGCGATCGCCCCGCCCGCATCCGAGCTGGGTCATTTGGAGCCGGCGGTTCTCGGTGAGGATGAGGGGCGATCCAGTGAGCGGATCCCCGCCGCTACGACCGATCTGCCTCTGCAACCAACGATCCGGCAATACCTCCAGGACCTCGATGGAGTCACTTTCACCACTGCCGGGGGGGCGGTCGAAGTGTCCACCTTGGAGGAGTTCGAAGGGGGAGTGACCGTCAAGACGACGACGCTGCGCAAACCCGGTCTCGCCACCCGATTCTTTCGGTTGGCGGTGACTCCGGAGGCTGCGTTCTTCTTCCTGGTCATCGGTCTGACCATTGCGGTGTTCGAGTTCTACGCCCTCGGCCCCGGCGTGGCGGCCGCCGTGGCCGCCCTCTCCCTGGTCTTGGGTGGTTGGGGTCTGGTCTCATTGCCGACCAACTGGTGGGCGGTGGCCCTGATGCTGCTTGGCTTCCTTGCGCTTGTGTCGGCACACCAACGTGGCGGGATCATGACACTGACCGCGGTCGGCACCATTCTCCTCCAGCTCGCGGGAATGTCTCTGATCGATGGGGGTGGACAGCTCGACCCGCGGTGGTGGCTGGTCCTCCCCTCCGTGCTCGGTGTCCTCTTCTTCTTTCTCCTGGCCATGCCGACCGTGCAGCGGGCCCGGCTCTCTACCGAGACCATCGGCCGGGATTCTCTCGTCGGGGCCACCGGGCTCGCTTTGGTCGACTTCAGTCCGGACGGGATGGTCGAGGTCAGAGGGGCGAGATGGCGGGCGACCGCTCATCGTGAGGCCGGTATCACGGAGGGTGACCGTATTGAAGTGACCGGGGTCGACGGCCTCTACCTCGAAGTCGATCCAGAATCGACAAAACGCGAAACATAAGCAGAGAACTGCCAGATTCTCCCTTGAACCCTCGGCGGCGATTCGTTAGCTTCGATCCGGTTGTCGCAAGCAAGCGGGAGGAAATGAGCTTGTCCCACTCAGACGAATGGCAGCTGCAGGCACTTTGTCGTGGGAACCACGCCTATCTCTTCTTTCCCCCTTCTACCTTCGAACGGAAGGACGAGCGGGAGCGACGTGAAATGAAGGCCAAGGCCATCTGCGGGGTGTGCCCGGTGCAAGATCCTTGCTCCAGTCATGCCATCGACATCAGGGAGCCCTTTGGAATTTGGGGCGGGCTCACCGAGGTCGAGCGGAGGAGTATCGCCGTAGTCGGTTGACGGTTCCCTTGCCTGACGACCCGGGCTCACCTGAGGCGGCGGTGATCACCGCGGCGGACGGTGAGCCCTTCTTTGTCGCTCCATTCGAGGATGGGCACCGCATACTTGCGTGACAACCCGGCGGCGTCGCGGAACTCCGACACGGTGAACTCCTGGCCGAGACCTCTCATGATCGACTTCAGCTCTTCGACCTGTTCCGGCAGGAAGACCAGATCCGAAGAGATGCGGACCAGCTCACCGGAGCGCACCTTGAGGTGGGTGATCTCGGCGTCGAGGCCGAGTCGAGTCTCGTTGGGGACGGCGAGGCTCCCGGCCAGCTGATCCCTGGCTCGACGCCACTCGTCCTCCTGTTCGGCGCTCAGACCCGGTCTGTGCTCGGAGAGGGCCACATTGGGACCGATCCGGGTCAGACGCTCCGACCGTTCCACGACGGCCTCCGCGATGTCGCCCACGACACGGAGCCTCTCTGCGAGGGTGGCCATGGGGAGCCCGGGACGGAGGGGATGACGTCTGTGCTCGGACTCGACCAACGGCAGTGCTCGGCCGGTCAACTCCTCGAGGAAGGAGGGGTCCAGGGCACGGTCAGCGACGATGACCGCGTGGGGCGGTCTTCCTCCGCCGCTGTGGGCGGTGAGACGCCGTGCGGTGTCGGTGCGGCGCAGCTTCAGGAGAGCGGCGGCTATGTCGTCGGGGTGGGCCGATGGGTCGATGGCGCTCGCCGTGCCGAGGGAGGCGGTGGTCCTACCGGGTCCGGGGTCGAGGACCCGCCCACCGGCGACGACGAGCTGACGCCCGGTGTCGCGCAAGATGTAGCGGTCGCCAACCGCCAGGGGCAGGGGTCGGTCCGTCTGGAAGAGGATCACATCGGCTCCGAGACCGGCGATCTCGACACGATGTGCTCCGGAGCCGATGTGGAGCTGGTAGGCGCCCCTCTGGTCGATGGCGTCGACGAATCGGGCAGTCCTCGAGCTGGCGGCGAAGCGGCTGGAGAGCTCCCATTGACCCGGCTTGCCGACCATGTCGCCACGCGCCACCTCGTTGTGGTCGGTCCCGGCGAGGTTGACCGCCACCCGTCGCCCGGGCAAGACCGTCGTTTGGGACCTCTCGTGGCTCTGCAGTCCCCGCACACGGGATCTCAGCCCTCGCGGGTAGATCTCGAGGTCGTCGTCGACCGCCAGCGGCCCATCGAGGAGGCTGCCGGTTACCACAGTCCCGGCTCCGGCGATCGTGAAGGAGCGGTCGACCCAGAGCCGGGGACGTCCCTTGGACGGTGGATCGTCTCCGGTCAGACCGGCCAGAGTGTGGAGGAGGGCTTCGATACCCTCTCCGGTGGTCGCGGACACGAAGTGGATCGGAGCACCTTCCAGCGTGGTTCCTCGCAGACGTTCGACGACCTCGGCCCTGGCCAGGTCGGCGAGCTCGGAGTCGACCGTGTCGATCTTCGTCAGGGCCACCACCCCACGTGACACCTCCAGGAGGTCGAGCACCGCCAGGTGCTCTTCGGACTGGGGCATCCAGCCTTCGTCCGCGGCGACCACGAACAGAGCGACGTCGATGGCTTCGACGCCGGCCAGCATGTTCTTCAAGTACCTCTCGTGACCCGGGACGTCGACGAAGGAGACCTCGGTCCCGTTGGGGAGCTTCGCCCAGGCGAACCCCAGATCGATGGTCAAACCCCTCTCCTTCTCCTCGTCCCACCGATCCGGGTCCCTCCCGGTGATCCTTTGGACGAGGGTCGACTTGCCGTGGTCGACGTGGCCGGCGGTGCCGATCAGCGGCATCGTTCGATCGCCGTGGCCACCGCTTCGTCATCGTTGGGCTCGACGGCGCGAAGATCGACGATCAGGTCTCCGGCATCGCGCCGGGTGAGAACGGGGCGCTCTCGATGGAGGAGCTCGTCGTAGAGATCCTGGCGCTCTTGCAGTCTGACCTGCGGAGTCGGGATCTCGATTCCCGGGGCGCTGCCGGCGCCCACCGTCGAGGCGCCGTCGACGACGATGCCCCCGACTCGATCTGCGAGTTGGCTGCACCGGCCACGTAAGGAGGTCGCGTCGGCCAGGGTGAAGCGCCAGAAGGGGATCGTGGTCGGAGCGCCGTCCAGATACTCCTCGAGTGTGGCGGCCAGAGCCGCGTAGGTGACGCCGTCGACACGCAGGGCCCGTGCCAACGGGCTCTGTCGCAACCTCGACACCAGCTCCTCCGACCCGACTATCAACCCTGCCTGCGGCCCACCGAGGAGCTTGTCCCCACTGAACGTGACCAGACCGGCACCGCCCTCCACGGCCTGGCGGGCACCTGGCTCCCCGTGCAGCCATCGGGGCAACCATGGAGCTTCGGAGTCGAGGAGCCCGGAGCCGATGTCGTATATGAGGGGGATGTCGTTGGCTACGGCCAGTTTTGCCAGGTCGGCAGCCGATGTCTCCTCGGTGAAACCCTCGACCCTGTAGTTGGAGGGATGGACTTTGAGGAGGGCGCCGCAGTGATGTGTCTGGACAGCCGTCTCGTAGTCACCCAGACGGGTCCGGTTGGTGGTGCCCGCTTCGACGAGACGGGCCCCGCTGACGTCCATCACGTCGGGGAGGCGGTACGACCCGCCGATCTCGATGAGCTCACCACGGGCCACGGGGACCGCACGATCCCGGGCGACGGTGGCGAGCGAGATCAGGACGGCTGCTGCGTTGTTGTTGACGACGAATGCGGCTTCGGCACCGGTGAGCAGCGTGAGCAGCCTCTCCACATAGGTCCCACGGCGGCTGCGGTCACCCGTATCGATGTCGATCTCCAGGTTGCTGTATCCGGAGGTGGCCACGGTGGCTCGCCGCACGGCAGCATCGGACCACGGCGCCCGCCCCAGGTTGGTGTGGAGCAAGACCCCGGTGGCGTTGATCACCGGGACACCCGCGGAGCGTTCCACGGCCCTGGTGGTCTGCCGGGCGAGACGCTCCGGATCGGTCTCGACTCCGTCCGTTATGTCCCGCCGAGCCTGATCCAGGGCCGATCTGGCGATGTCGATCCGCAGCGCTCTCGGTAGCTGGCTCTCCATGAGCTCGGCCAGGACGTCGACGGCCGGTAGCTCTCGATACGGGTTGTCGGTCACCGCATGGAGTTTGCCAGGTGTCGCGGACCACCCGGATGCTCCAGCGTTCTCAGGTCGGGTGGGCCGAGGCCGCGCCATGTGATGCGTGAAAACGCCGAGCCCGTACCATCTCCCCGGTGCGAGACCCCGATCCTGCCGCCACCGTCCTGGCATTGCGCCCGGCATCGCCCTGCTTCGAGGTGTTGATGGTCCATCGGAACTCGAGAGGCTTCTTCGGTGGCCTCGCCGTGTTCCCTGGCGGAAAGGTGGAGGAGGACGATGTTCCCGATGGTCTGACCAGTTCCCACGATCTGGCCCATCGGAAGGCCGCTGTGCGGGAGCTCGCCGAGGAGACCGGAATCCTCCTCACCGCGACCGGCCCGGTTCCCGCACCCGCGGTGAGAGAAGGCGATTTCCACCGATTTCTCGCCGAGAAGGGAGTCGTCAGCGCGGTCGACGACCTCGTTCTCGTCTCACGTTGGGTCACGCCCGAGATGGCACCGCGGCGATTCGACACCCGTTTCTATGTGGTTGCTTGCGATGGTGCAGCCGCGGTGAAGATCGACGCCCAGGAACTGATCGGCTACGACTGGATTGCACCCGACGTGGCGCTGCAGCGGCTGGAGAACGGAGAGCTGTCGATGTTTCGACCCACCATTGCGCATTTGGAGTGGTTGCGGAGTTGTTCGACGGTGGACGAGGCCATCGAGTCGGCCCGTGGCGCCGAACGACGGGCTCTCGCCGTCCCCCTCACGGTCGAAGACGGCTCCCTGTTGCCCATCCAGATGCCCGCGGGGACACGATGAGGATCGATCGCGTCCTCGCCAACAACCCGGGCCTTTTCACCGGCGGCGGCACCAACACCTGGGTGCTCGACGACGGGTCGGGCAAGGTGGTGGTGATCGATCCCGGGCCAGTCGACACCAGGCACGTGACTTCGATCATGGAAGTGGTGGACGGGCGCGATGTGGAGGCGGTGTTGGTCACCCACACCCACAGCGACCACGCACCGCTGGCGAACCCCATGGCCCGTGATCTCGGGGTCCCGGCAGTGGGTCACGCCCCCGGCCCGAGTTTCGATCCCGACATCCGGCTTCTCGACGGCGCCCATTTCGACGTCGGTTCGCTCGATCTGACCGTCGTGCACACCCCAGGGCACTCCGACGATCACCTCTGTTTCCGGGTCGGGGACGTGTTGTTCAGCGGAGATCACATCATCGGGGGCTCATCGGTCATGGTCGACGACATGGGCTCGTATCTCGTCTCCCTCGAGAAACTCCGTGGCACCGGTCTGCAGCGTTTGCTCCCGGGGCACGGCGAGGAGATGGATCAACCCGACACCGTCATCGACTGGTACGTGGCACACCGGATGCAACGTCATGAGGAAGTCTTCGCGGCCATCGCTAAAGGTGCCGACTCGACTCCCGACATTGTGGAAGTGGTCTACGCCGACGTCGACTCGTCCCTCCACCCGTTGGCCGCCCGCTCGGTCCAAGCCCACGTCACGTTGCTGATCGACCAGGGACGTATAGCCTATGCCGGCGACCGGGTGGTCGCCGTCTCCCAAACATCATGAAAAAGCTCGCCCGCATTCTCGCTGGGGTCCTGGTGATCTCTCTCGCCGTACCCGCCGTCGCTCAGGTGACGGACGAGGACATCGACCGCGCCCGCAGAGAGATCGACCAGCTCACCGCGGAGTCAGCAGAGCTGGGTCAGGAAGTCATCGAGGCCTATGGCCGTCAGTCCGCACTCGACGCGGAGATAACGAGTCTGGAGAAGTCGATCGAGTTCGCCCAGATCAGGATCGCCGAGACCGAGACGCGGCTCCAGGATCTGGCCGTCGAGCTCTACATGGGCTCGACGAGCGGTGCCTCACTGTCCGTTCTGTTCACGGCAACCAATCAGGACTATCCGGCGGGGATGGAGTATCTCCGCCAGGCCAATGGGGTCGATGCCAGCGTCGTCGACCAGTTGAGAGTCTTCCGAGACGAGTTGGACCATCAAACCGGTCTTTTGTCCGAGGCTCTGGCGGAGCAGCAGGTGGTGGCGGCTGACCTGGAACGCATGGCCGGTGAGCTCCAGGGAGAGCTGGCCGTGGCCCAACAGATCTACGACGACCTGGTCGCCCAGCAGCAGCGCGAGGAGGCAGAGCGACTCCGTCGCGAGGAAGAGGAGCGACGCCGTCAGGAGGCTGAGGAGCAACGTCGACGGGAGGCGGCCGCCACGTCAACCAGCACCACCTCGGCGTCGACCTCCGCGCCCGGGGACACCACGACCTCCACCGCCCCACCCGCAACGACCACCCCCCCGGCACCCTCGCCCCCGTCATCGGGCGGCGGCGTCTGCCCCGTGGCCGGAGCAGTCTCGTTCTCGGATTCCTGGGGTGCACCCCGCTCCGGTGGCCGAACCCACAAGGGAGTGGACATGATCGCCGCCCGCGGCGTGCCCATCGTCGCCATCTTCTCGGGCACGATCCACCGGCTGTCGAACAGCGCCCTCGGGGGCAAGTCGATCTACTTCAGATCCGACGCCGGCGATCTCTACTACTACGCCCACCTCGACGGCTTCGCCGACATCAGCCCGGGCCAACACGTCTCCGCCGGTCACGTCATCGGGTACAACGGTTCCACCGGGAACGCACCCGACTACCTGCCCCACCTGCACTTCGAGTATCACCCCGGTGGGGGTGGCGCGGTCAATCCGTATCCGCTGGTGCGCGGTCTCTGCTGACCGAGACCGTTCTGTGAACGGTTCGGGCGGGCGCCAGGCGACGTGACGTTCACAGAACGTGTCTGAGACGCGAGAATGGGACCCTTGCGGGTCCCATTCTTCTGGGAGCCTCCCCTTTTCGCCCCCTACTCCCAGCAGCTACTGCTAGGTGCACGTTCGGGGTGACTATCCATCACGGAGAGTGAAATCTCAAGGACTGTTCGTGATAAGACCCAAGGGACTAGTCCTCGTTGTGGAAAACGGTTCCGGACGACACCGGCGATCCTCTCCGCCTATCGTCGCCGCACCGGACCGGAGAGAAGGAGACCAGCAAGTGACCACCCCCGAGCCCCCCGCCACCCCACCGCCGGGTCAACCGGCCTCACCCGGCCCACTCGCCGACTGGGGCACCCGTGCCCTCGGGTTCATCATCGACATCCTCCCTCTCATCATCCTGAACGCACTCACCTTCTGGAGCGACTTCCTCAGTTGGATCGCCTGGCTGGCGAGCATCGCCTACACCATCTATCTGGGCCACATGGAAGGTGTCAGTGGACAGACTCCCGGCAAAGCGGTCATGGGGACCAGGCTGGTGAATCAGCAAGGCGGTCTGGTCGGAAGTGGCGCCGGCATCGGTCGCAAGTTCGTCCATGTCGTGGACAGTCTGGTCTGCCTGCTGGGCTGGCTGCTCCCGCTCGTCGACTCGCAGCGGCAGACCATCGCCGACAAGCTGATGACGACTTTCGTGGTCACTGGAGTCGAGAAGAAGCAGTTCGCAGTGGAGCTGTGGACTCAGTCGCCGAAGACCCCGAGCACTGGCCAGTGACGGTTCGTCAGGCCGCCCCGTCTTCGAGGTCGGCGATCAGCTTGGCGATCCGACCCGTGCAGGTCTCCATCTCGGCGGGGGGCACGACGGCCATGACATTCTCCACCGTCTTCGCCAGGGCGGCGGCCGCCGGACCCGACGATGGGTCGAGGACGACGGGTCTCCCGTTGTCGCCTCCATCGACCACTGCCTGATCGAGGGGCACCGAACCAAGCAGCGCCACGCCGAGCTCATCGGCGAGTTGATGACCGCCACCGTGCCCGAAGACGTCACCGGACATGTTCTCGATGACGCCGACGACCGGCATGTGCGAGCGGCGTGCCATGTCGGCCACCCGGACCGCCACTCGCTGGGCCGCCTTTTGGGGAGTGGTCACCACCACCATCTCCGCCTGGGGGAGCATTCGGGTCAGGGCCATCTGAACGTCACCGGTGCCGGGTGGCATGTCGAGGATGAGGTAGTCGAGGTCGCCCCAGTTCACCTGCTTCAGAAATTGCTCGAGCGCCTTGGACAACATCAGCCCCCGCCACATCAGCGCCGTCTCTTCCGACTCGATGATGAGCCCGGTCGACACCACTTTCACCCCGTTGGCATCGACCGGCTCGATCAGCTTGGTATCGGCGTCGGCCTCCAGCTTGCCGCCGGCCCCGATCATCCTCGGGATCGAGTATCCCCAGATGTCGGCGTCGAGAAGCCCGACACGAAACCCTTCCGCGGCGAGACCCGCGGCCAGGTTGACCGAGATCGACGACTTGCCGACCCCGCCCTTGCCGGACGCAACCGAGATCACCCGTGTCGTGGAAGAGACCTGAGTGGGCTCGGCGTGCTCTCGGGCGTTGCGTCGGGCGACCGACATCAGTTCAGCCCTCTGACGTTTGGTCATGGCCGTGGTGCGGATGTCGACCGTCTCGACACCAGGCATCGCCTCGACGCGACGCCGGGTGTCTCCCTCGATCTGGGAGCGGAGCGGGCATTCGGCGATAGTCAGAGCCAGCCCGATCTCCACCCTCGAACCGGCGATTTGGACGTCGGTGATCATCCCCAACTCGACGACGTTGCCACCCAGTTCGGGATCGCGCACCCCCTCGAGGGTCTTCATCACTTCGTCCCTGGTCACAGCCGACATGACACCAAGGTTAATTTCCACTATGTGTATGGGGAATACAGCCCATGGACGATGGGATGTCGCAAGCCGTCGACGGCGTTACAATGAGTGCAAGCAGGTAGGAGCCAATGACACAGATTCTGTCCATCAAGTCATCCCAGCCCCAGAAGACCGTGAACCTCACCGACACGGCCGTGGTCAAGGTACGCGAGTTGATCGCCGGCGAGGAAGAGGAGGGTCTTGCCCTTCGTATGGCGGTTCGTCCCGGCGGATGCTCCGGGTTCTCCTACGAGATGTATTTCGACGCCCAAGTGGACGAAGACGACGTCGTCGAGCAGTTCGACGACGTCAGAGTGATCGTCGACCCCCAGAGCGCCGAGATGGTCCGAGGTGCCACCCTCGACTACAAGGAGGGGCTGATGGGGGCAGGATTCGCCATCGACAACCCGAACGTGACCCGCAGCTGCGGCTGCGGCAACTCTTTCAGCTGATCCCCGATTGGGCTTACGTGAAGAGACCCGGCTCGGCCGGGTCTCTTTCTCGTCTGGTCCGATCGGTCACCAGGTAGCCTCTGTCCAGAAGCAGAGAGGAGATCTCGACGTGCCGAAGTCCATCCCAGACACCCCGTCGGCGGCCCAGCTGCCCGCCCCCTACTCCCCGGCGGCCGAAGCCGGAGGATTCGTGTTCATCTCCGGTCAGGTCGGCGTCGATCCGGCGACCGGCGAGCGGGCTCCCGACGATGTCGAGGCCCAAGCCCGCCAGGTCATGTCCAACATCGGCGCCATCCTCGGTGACCTGGGTCTCGGATATGACGACATCGTCAAGACGACGATCTTTCTCGCCGACATCGATGACTTCTCGAAGGTCAACGACGTGTACGCCTCCTACTTCGACGGTGACTACCCGGCGCGGACCACGGTGCAGGCCGGCGCGCTTCCCGCTGCTTTCCTGGTCGAGATCGAGGTGGTGGCGGCACGGTGACGATGAACCAGAGCGACGTGTTCGTGGCGCTGGACCTCCAACCGGAGAACTCGGGGGTCTATGCGGGAGAGTGGCTGGAGGCGTCCGGTGACACCGTCGAGGTGATCAACCCGACCACCGCCCAGACCATCGCCACCGTCACCATGGCCTCTCAGCACGACTACGACCGTGTGGTCGACTCGTCGGTGGAGACTTTCCAGAGATGGCGTCAGCTCCCTGCGCCAAAGCGGGGCGAGTACGTGCGTCGGCTCGGGAACGCGCTCCGGGAGGACATCGACGCCCTGGGGGCCCTGGTCACGTTGGAGAACGGGAAGATCCACGCCGAGGGGGTCGGAGAGGTCCAGGAGATGATCGACATCTGCGACTTCGCAGTCGGTCTCTCCCGACAGCTCTACGGCAAGACGATGGCCTCGGAGCGCCCGAATCACCGCATGTACGAGCACTGGCATCCCCTGGGACCGGTTGGGGTCATCTCGGCGTTCAACTTCCCGGTGGCGGTGTGGTCGTGGAATGCCACGGTGGCCTCGGTCTGTGGGGACGCCGTGGTGTGGAAGCCGTCGGAGCTGACACCACTCACCGCCATCGCCGTCACCAAGATCGCAGAGAGAGTGATGGAAGGGTCGGGGTTCGAGGGAGTGTTCAACCTGGCGGTTGGTGACGGGGCCACCGTCGGCTCTTCGCTCACCGGTGACACCCGGGTGCCGCTGGTGTCCGCCACCGGCTCTTGTGGAATGGGACGCATAGTCGGCCCCGCCGTGGCCCAGCGGATGGGGAGGACCATCCTGGAGTTGGGAGGCAACAACGCAATCATCGTGATGGACGATGCAGATTTGGACCTGGCGGTGCGAGCCTCGTTGTTCTCCGCAGTGGGCACTGCCGGTCAACGGTGCACCTCGCTTCGACGTCTCCTGGTCCATCGGGCGGTAGCCGACAAAGTGGTCAATCGTCTCAGCGAGGCCTACCGGCAGGTGAGTATCGGCGATCCTCTCGAGGAAGGGACGCTGATGGGCCCGGTCATCTCGGAACGGGCGATCGATCAGATGATGAGCGCCATCGAGGTCGCCCGCTCCCAAGGTGGTGAGGTGGTCACCGGCGGCAGGCGGGTCGACCGGCCCGGGTTCTTCGTGGAGCCCACGATCGTCAAAGTCCCCAATGGCGCCTCGATCACCCAGGACGAGACCTTCGCCCCCATCCTGTGGGTCGTCGAGTTCGAGACCCTCGAGGAGGCGATCGAGATCCAGAACGGTGTCACCCAGGGCCTCTCGTCGGCGATCTTCACGGAGTCCCTCAAGAACGCCGAGAAGTTCCTCAGCGCCACCGGCTCGGACTGCGGGATCGCCAACGTCAACATCGGCACCTCGGGTGCGGAGATAGGCGGCGCCTTCGGCGGAGAGAAGGAGACCGGCGGGGGGCGTGAGGCCGGCTCGGACGCCTGGAAGGCGTACATGAGACGTCAGACCACCACCATCAACTGGGGTGACGATCTGCCACTGGCCCAGGGCATCGAGTTCGGTTAGGTCGGTGCCAGTGGACGCCGAGGCATGGAACGAGCGATACCGCGCCGCCGACAGGCTCTGGTCGGCGACACCCAACATCTTCGTGGCCGACCGACTGGCCGACCGGGAGCCCGGGGCAGGGCTCGATCTGGCGTCCGGCGAGGGCAGGAACGCGGTCTGGTTGGCCGAGCGAGGCTGGGACATGACCGCCGTCGACTTCTCGGCCGTCGCCCTCGAACGGGGGCGGGCCCTCTCGGACCGGGTCGAGTTCATCGAAGCGGACGTCTTCTCCTGGGAGCCGGAGCGGAGCTTCGACCTCGTCCTCATCGCCTACCTACAGGTCGAAGCCGAACCTTTGGCCGAACTGGTGGCCCGGGCCCGCCAATGGCTGAACCCGGGAGGGGAGCTGTTCTTGATCGGTCACGACATATCCAATCTCGACGAGGGCGTCGGCGGCCCGCAGGTGCCCGACCTGCTCTGGGATCTCGATCTCATGCTGGAGTGGCTCGGTGATCTCCAGGTTGTGGAGGGCGGCATCGTCTTGCGGCCCGTGGAGGTGGACGGGGACATCCAACACGCTCGCGATGTCTTGATCAGGGCCCGGCGCGCCTGAACTGGACGCACCCGTTCTCGTCGGCCAGACCACAGAGCCGGTAGGTCCCGGGCGGCTGCTCGAACACCCGGACGAGGTAGGCACGCTCCGGCACCCGGGCACACGGTGGCTCGTCCACCGCCGGCTGCCAGGTGCTGCTCTGCATGTCGCGAACGCTGTGGGTCTGGCCGACCACGGCCCATCCCATCAGTGTCCACCGCTCCAGCTCCAGACACACCCCACCCGATCGCCGCACCGATGAGACCACCTCCTGATCGACCGTGGGGCCGGTGATGGCGAGAAAGGTCACGAACCCGACGGCGAACCCGGCGACCGCAAGGACCAAACCCCTACGGTCGCCCACGTCACACCTCGTTCAGCGCCTGGTCGAGGGTGGCGATCAGGTCCTCGGCGTCTTCGAGCCCGACCGACAGACGCACCAGTCCGTCGGTGATGCCTGCTGCGATTCGCTCCTCGCGGGGGACGGCGGCGTGGGTCATGGTCACGGGGTGGGTGATCAGAGACTCGACCGACCCGAGGTTCTCGGCGAGAGACCACAACTCGATCGAGTCCATGAGCTTCTTGCCTGTCTCGATCCCACCCTCGACCTCGAAACACACCATCGCCCCGAAGCCGGACGCCTGCTTGGCCGAGATGTCATGTTGAGGGTGGTCGGGGAGACCGGGGTAGTTGACGTACTCGACCCGGCGGTGGGTCTGGAGGAACTCGGCGACGGCGAGGGCGTTGGCGGACTGGCCCTCCATCCGCTCACTCAACGTCTTGATTCCCTGCAGGGTGAGCCAGGCGACCATCGGGGACATGACCAGACCCGCCGAGATGCGGGCGAACGCAATGCGTTCCTGCAGGTCGGCGTCGTTGACGACGACCGCACCCCCGAGGGTGGCGTTGTGCCCGTCGAGGAACTTGGTCGTCGAGTGGATGATGAGGTCCGCCCCCAACTCGAACGGACGTTGGAAATAGGGGGTGAGGAAGGTGTTGTCGGTGACGTGGATGATGCCCCGGTCCTTGCAGATCGCCGACACCGCGGCGAGGTCGGTCACCTTGAGGGTGGGGTTGGCCGGGCTCTCGGTGAAGACGAGTCTGGTGTTGTCGCGAATGGCTTCGGTCACGGCGTCTGTCTCGGAGGCGTCGACGAAGCTGACCTCCACACCGAACTTGGTCAGGAATTGATCGACGAACCTGTAGGTGCCGCCGTAGACCACGTCGGCGACCACGATGTGATCGCCGGCCTCGAGAAGGGCGAGGAAGATGGCGACTGTCGCCGCCATCCCGGAGGCGTAGGCCGTGGTGTCGACACCACCCTCCAGTGCGGTCAGCTTCTCCTCCAGCACCCGCACGGTGGGGTTTCCGGCACGTGAGTAGGAGTACCCCTTCCCCATGTACTCGTCGACCGAATCCTGCACGAACGTGGTCGATTGATAGATCGGAGTGAGGATCGCCCCCGTGGTCGGGTCGGGCGCTACCCCTGCGTGTATTTGTCTGGTGCGAAAACCCATGGCCCGATTGTGCCACGGGTGGGCCGATTCGTTCCATGACGTCGCCCCCCGACCCCCGGGTGATCGTGGTACAGGATTCCTCCCTGAGGGGGGAATCCTGTACCAGATTCGGTCGGTGGGTCTATCCCCAGCGGTAGCCGACCGAGCGGACGGTGGTGATCCACGAGGCGCGCTCCTGGCCGAGCTTGGAGCGGAGACGACGCACATGGACGTCGACGGTGCGGGCGCCACCGTAGTACTCGTAGCCCCAGACCTTGGCGAGAAGCTGCTCCCGTGACCAGACCCGAACCGGATTCTCGACGAGGAAACGCAACAGCTCGTACTCCATGTAGGTCAGGTCGAGAGGCTCGCCGGCGAGGGTGGCCTGATAGGTCAGGGGGTTCAGCGCGAGATCCTTGTGCTCGAGCATCTCCTCGCCGCTCTCCTCCACGGCAGTGCGACGCACGCGGATGCGGAGCTCCACCGGGTCGATCGGGGTGACCACGAAGTCGGCGGCCACGCCACTGCTCTCGAGAAGGGCGAGGTGCTCGGGCGCCGCCACCAGGATGACCGGGATCCCGAGCATCTCCTCCACGCGGGCCACTTCCCGGAGCTGTTTGATGGGGCCATTGCCCAGCTCCACCACCAGTAGGTCGGCGTCCCGGAGGGTGACGTTGTCGACACCGATGTCATCGACCGGCTTCACCGAGACTCCCGACAGCACGAGACCGTCTTCCAGATTCTCGGAGTGGGTCTCGGGGTAGACCGCGGCGATCACAAGATCGGCAGATAGGTCTCTAACTCGAAGCGGGACACGTGACTCTGATAACGCGCCCACTCCGCCCGCTTGTTGCGGAGGAACCAGTCGAAGACGTGCTCGCCGAGGGCTTCGGCGACCAGGTCGGAGGACGCCATGATGTCCAGCGCCGAGGCGAGGGTGTCGGGTAGCCGTTTGGCGCCGACAGCAGCCCGCTCCGTCGGGGTCATCTGGTGGACGTCGGCGGCGATCTCGGGCGGGAGCTCATAGCCCTCACGGATGCCGGAGAGACCGGCGGCGAGGATCACCGACAGCGCCAGGTACGGGTTACAGGCTGAGTCCGCGGCCCGGTACTCGACACGGACCGAGGAAGGCTTTCCCTTCTTGACCGAAGGCACACGCACCAACGCCGACTGGTTGTTCCTCGCCCAGGACATGTATATCGGGGCGTCGAAACCACCCACGAGACGCTTGTAGGAGTTCACCCATTGGTTGGTCACCGCGGTCATCTCGGCGGCGTGGCGGAGCAAGCCGGCGATGAACGCCTCAGCCACCTTGGAGAGCCCACCCTGGGTCCCCGGCTCGTGGAACGCGTTGGTGTCTCCCTCGAACAGTGATAGGTGCAGATGCATCCCCGAACCGTCATGGTCCTGCAGGGGTTTGGGCATGAAGGTGGCGTAGATGCCCGATTGCAGGGCGACCTCTTTGACCGTGAGACGGGAGGTCATGATGTTGTCCGCCATCGTCAGAGCGTCGGTGTACCTGGCGATGATCTCGTGCTGGCTCGGTGCCACCTCGTGGTGGGAGTGCTCGATGGGGATGCCCAGTTGCTCGAGGGCGTTGATCGTCTTCCGGCGGTACTCCTGGGCCACGTCCAGGGGAGTGAGATCGAAATAGCCACCACGATCGAGGACCTGGGGCTCGGGACCGCTGTCGGCGAAGTAGAAGAACTCGAGCTCCGGTGCGGTGAAGAACGTGTAGCCCATCTCCGAGGCCTTCTCGAGGTTCCGCTTCAGGACGGTGCGGGGGTCGCCGTCGAAGGGCTCGCCGTCGGGCATCGAGATGTCGCAGAACATCCGCGCCACCTGCTGCTCGGTGCGCCAGGGAAGGACGGCGAAGGTCGTCGGATCGGGTCGGGCCAGCATGTCGGCCTCCTGGATCCGGGCGTAGCCGTCGATCGAGGAGCCGTCGAAGGTCATGCCCTCCTCGAAGGCGACTTCCAGCTCCGCGGGGCTGATCGCCACCGACTTGAGGAAACCGAGGACGTCGGTGAACCAAAGCCGGATGAAGCGGATCCCCCGTTCCTCGACTGTCCGCATCACGTAGTCGGATTGTTTGCTCATATGTCACCGAACCCGGGCCGTGGGCACATATATGACCCGACGAACCCCCGGTTGGCAAATGGCGTGTTACATCGGGCCCACCGTGCGGAGAGCGCTGCTCAGGCGCTCCGGCGACGTTCCGCCAGCCACTTGCGACGAAGCGACTTGCGTTCCTTCTCGGAGGTGCCTCCCCAGATGCCCGAGCGCTGATTCGTCTCCAGGGCATATTCGAGGCAGTCGTCGATGACGGGGCAAACCCCACATATCGCTTTCGCCTTCTCTATCGACCCCTCATCGACGGCGTCGCTGGCAGGGAAGAAGAGCGTGTTGGGGTAACCGGAGCAGGCCGCGTGGGCCCTCCAGTCCGCAACCAGTTCAGTCGCGAGTTGTGTCGGCCCGTAGGTCACGCTCACATATTGGCGGTGTCGGATACCGGTGGCAAAACGAGGTGAGACCTCATCCCGCAGCCCGATCGATCGCCGGCCCCGTCACGGCATGGAGGAGGATCCTGTCCGCTGTAGGTGACTTTCCCGGCCTTTCGGATACCCTCTGGGAGTCGTGCCCAAGATCCGCGCCGCTTCCATCGACGAGCACAAGGAGCTGACGAGAAGCTCCTTGCTCGACTCCGCATTCCGGGTAATCGCCGAAGCGGGGACCGCCGAGGTGCCACTTGGTGAGATCGCCCTCGCTGCCGGTGTCGGTCGGACCACCTTCTACGACTACTTCGACGACCGTGACGACCTCATCGCCTCCCTGGTGGAGGAGAAGCTTCCCGGTGTCATCGCCGACCTGATCGACTCTGTGCCCGAGAGCCTCGAAACGGCGGAACGTCTCGCCAAGCTGGCCACTGCCACCGTCGAGTTCGTCGCCACCGACAAGGTCTTCGGGGTGATCCTGCATCGCGAGGTGGGTCGCATGGGGCTCGACGCCCAGCGGCGGATCCGTGACTCACATGCACAGCTCGCCGATGAGCTGGGATCGATCTATCTCACCGGAGTCGAGGAGGGTGTCTTCAGGGGGATGCCGCCCTACCTGGCCGGTCGACTCATCCAGGACACGATCATGTCCGGGGCGCGCGCACTGATACACGACGACACCCGACGCCAGGAGGTGACCGAAGGCGTCGAGGCGTTCCTCCTCGGGGGCCTGGGGGCACCGGCCGAGCCCGGTTGACCAATCGGCATTCGGGCCGACGAATATGTCAGAGACGATGGACCTGATCTCACCGGACACCTATATCAATCGAGAGCTCTCCTGGCTCGATTTCAACAAGCGTGTCTTCGCGCTGACCGGCCGGGAGGACTTCCCCCTGCTCGAGAAGGCGAAGTTTCTCGCTATCTGGTCGTCCAATCTCGACGAGTTCTTCCAGGTTCGGGTGGCCGGGCTCAAAGAACAGGTGGCCCACGGTCTGAGATCGGCCACTCCCGACGGGCTCACCCCGGGCCAGCAGCTGGCCGCCATCCGCAGCGACGTCGACGTTCAGTACCAGGAGGTCTCGAAGCGGTTCCTCTCCGAGATCCTTCCCGCGCTGGCAAAGGAGGGCATCGTCTTCAGCGACTACTCGACCCTCGACGACGAGGACCGGGAGTTCCTCGACGATCAGTTCCGTGAGCTGGTCTTCCCGGTGGTGACGCCTCTGGCGGTGGACCCCGCCCATCCTTTCCCGTACATCTCGAACCTGTCTCTCAATCTCGCCATCTTCGTGCGCAATCCCGAGACGAGGGTGACACGGTTCGCCCGTGTGAAGATCCCCCCGATCCTGCCCCGATTCGTCGTCTTGCCCGACGGTGAGCGTTTCGTTCCCTTGGAGCAGGTGATCGCCTCCCATCTCGACTCGCTCTTCCCCGGCATGGAGGTGCTTGCCCACCACGTGTTCCGGGTCACGCGCAATGCCGACTTCGAGGTGGAAGAGGACGAAGGGGGAGACCTGTTGATGTCGATCGAGTCTGAGCTGACCCAGCGTCGCTTCGGCCGGGTCGTTCGGCTCGAAGTCCATCCCGACATGCCCGACGAAGTCCTCGACCTCCTCATGCGTGAGATGGGGGCGAGCGGGGAGGATGTCTACCGGGTGGACGGGCCACTCGATCTCGCCGGTCTGTGGGGGGTCTTCGAACTCGACCGCCCCGAGCTCAAGTTTCCGGTCTTCTCCGGAGTGACACCGCCGCGGCTCTCGGCGGCAGGAGGGGAGTCGGTCGACTTCTTCGAGGTGATCCGTCAGGGCGACCTCATGGCGCACCACCCCTACGACTCGTTCTCGTCGACCGTCGAGGCGTTCGTCTCCCGCGCCGCCAAGGACCCCGATGTGCTGGCCATCAAGATGACCCTGTACCGGACCAACCGGGGCAGCCAGATCATGCAGTCGCTCATCGAGGCGGCCGAACGAGGCAAGCAGGTGGTGGCCCTGGTCGAGTTGAAAGCCCGTTTCGAGGAGGAGCGCAACATCGAATGGGCTCAGCGTCTCGAAGACGTGGGTGTTCACGTCATGTACGGGGTGGTCGGGCTGAAGACACACACCAAGATCGCCCTCGTGATGCGGCGCGAAGGCGAGCGTGTCGTCCGCTACGCCCACATCGGGACGGGCAATTACAACGAGAACACCGCCCGGATGTATGAGGACGTCGGGGTCTTCACCGCCGACCCGGCTTTGGGCTCGGACCTGTCCGATCTCTTCAACTATCTGACCGGCTACAGCCGTCAGACCCGATACCGGTCGTTGGCTGTCTCCCCGGACGGCATTCGTCACCGGATCGTCAGCCTCATCGAGGACGAGGCGGGACGTCCCGACGGACACATCACGATGAAGATGAACTCACTCGTCGACGCCGGGATCATCGAGTCCCTGTACGAGGCGTCTCAGGCGGGGACTCGAGTCGACCTCTGCGTGCGTGGCATATGCGGGCTGGTGCCAGGAGTGCCGGGCCTGTCGGAGAACGTGACCGTGCGCTCGATCGTGGGGCGCTATCTCGAGCACTCCCGCATCTACAGGTTCGGGGCGCGCGGTCGTGAGCGCACCTATCTCTATGGATCGGCCGACATGATGCCGCGCAATCTCGACCGTCGCATCGAGGCCTTGGCGCCGGTGAACGACCCGGATCTGCAGTTCCGGCTGGACGAGATCCTCGACGTGGTCTTCGCCGACGACGTCCTCGCCTGGCAGTTGGGGCCCAACCGCACCTGGGTCCGGGTCGAGGGTGGGGGCTCGGTGGATTCCCACGAGGCTCTCCAGGAGCTGGCCATGGTCCGCAGCACGGCCCACCTCCTCTGATGGGTAACGTGTCTCCTCCCGGGGTGATGTTCCTCTGTGTCCACAACGCTGGCCGCTCCCAGATGGCCGCCGGGTGGATGCGTCATCTCGGCGGGGACCAGGTCGAGGTGTTCTCCGGGGGATCCGAGCCGGCTGAGTCGGTCAATCAGGCGGCCGTCGCCGCCATGGCCGAAGTCGGAATCGACATCAGCGCCGAGATCCCACAGGCCTGGGCCGACGAGACCATCAGGGGCGTCGACATCGTGGTCACGATGGGATGTGGCGATACCTGTCCGGTGTTTCCCGGCAAACGCTATGTCGATTGGGAGCTCGAAGACCCGTCGGGCAAGGATCTCGAAACAGTCAGACCGATCAGAGACGAGATCGAGCGAAGAGTGCGCGTTCTGCTCTCGGAGCTCGGTGTGACACCGCTCAGGTGATCGACGCCGGGCTCACACAGGCCACGTAGCATTCGCCCCCTGCGATACCCATGAGGGCGGTGCTGTTTGCTGCAATCGTTGGGCCGCGTTCGTCACTGAGACCCTCAGACGAAGTCCGCCCACCTCAAACGGAAGTCAGCCTTCAAGAGGGCGCGGTAGCTGTGGGCGGACCGGCGTCTGTTCGTCTGTGTGACCCACCGTCTGCCCGCGATGAGCTCGAGGTGATCCCCTCGTTTCCGAGGGATCGGGTGCGAGGAGGCACTCAGACGAACCCCACCATCGAAGGAGTCCGCCTCGAGAGGGCGCGGTAGCTGTGGGCGGACCGGCGTCTGTTCGTCTGTGTGACCCACGTCTGACGCGGTCGAGGTCGAGGTGATCCCCTTGGTTCCGGGGGATCGGGTGCGAGGAGGCACTCAGACGAAGTCCGCCCACCATCAAAACTGTTCACTGACCGTTCACCTGGGCATTGCCTTCGGGTTAACCCCGCTTCCTACTTTTTGCCGCGATCCCTGAGGGGTCACCGGACAACAAGGAGATGGACGGGAATGAAGGTACGAAATCTGGTCGCGCTGCTGGCTCTGGCGACGATGGTGCTGGCTGCCTGTGGTGGGGGCACTACCGCAACCACGCAACCGTCAGGGGAGGGCCCCGCCACGACTGGCGACGACATGGGCGGTGAGACCTCCGCCTGGGGTCTGCCGCTCATCGACCCGCTGGATGTCGATCCAGGAGTCGACATCGGCATCGCCGGCTCCTCCACGGTCTTCCCTCTATCCGAGGCGGTCCTGGCCCGGTGGATCGATGAGGGCGGGCCCGAGTACAGCATCGACTCGATTGGCTCCGGCGGCGGTCTGGAGCGCTTCTGTGTGGAGGGCGCGTCAGACGTGGCCAACGCCTCCCGGCAGATCAATGACGAGGAGGTCGCCGCGTGCACCGACACCTGGGGCACTCCGCCCATCGAGGTGCGTGTCGGCAGCGATGCCCTCTCCCTCGTCATCAGCAACGGCAACTATTTCGCCAAGGAGCTGACCCTCGAGGAGATCGCGACCGCTTTCTCACTGACCGACCCTGGTGCCACCTGGGCGGAGGTGAACCCCGGGTTCCCGGCCCACCCGATCCAACTCTTCTCGCCTGGCGCGGACTCGGGCACGTTCGACTACTTCAACGAGGTGGTCTTCGAGGAAGCCGATCCTCCCCCGATCCTCTCTTCGATCGCCGAGATCGTCGGTGAGGACGACAACCTCACGGTGGCCGGCGTGTCCGAGGACGGATGCACCGAAGACGATCTGAGCACCACCTGTGCCATCGGCTACTTCGGCTACGCCTACTTCCAGGAGAACGCATCGGTCCTCCAGGTGGTCACGGTGGATGGAGTCGAGCCCAGCGCAGATTCGGTCAACGAGAACACCTACCCGATAGCCCGGCCTCTCTACATGTACACCTCCGACGAGGTGTTGCAGGCGAAGCCGCAGGTCGCCGAGTTCATGGCCTACTACCTCGATGTCGTCAACGACGTCATCGGCGAGGTGGGCTACTTCCCGGCACCCGACGAGGCGCTACGAGAGGCTGCAGACAACATTGCCGCGGCGATGGGCTGGTAGGGGAACCCCGTGCTGTCCCGATGGAGCCCGGAGCCCTTCCCGTGGGTGTTCGGGCTCCGTCGGTTCCCTGACCCAGGAGATGAGGCCGGATGACTGCTGAGCCCAAGATCGAGACCGACGGTGGCGGTCGGCCGTTCCAGCGGAGGCGTCGACCCGGTGAGTTGGTCATCCGGAGCTTCCTCTTCTTCTGCGGGGTCCTGTCGATCGCGGTCACCGTCGGGATCATCTACGAGTTGGGCAAGGAGTCTCTGCTCTTCTTCCAGGACGAGCGGGTGGGACTTTTCGAGTTCTTCACGACCACCGTCTGGCAACCGCAGGTGGGCGGATTCGGGATATGGCCGTTGGTGCTGGGGACTTTCTACATCAGCCTCATCGCCATGCTGGTCGCGGCGCCGATCGGCCTGGCGGCGGCGATCTACCTCTCCGAGTACGCATCGCAGCGAGTCCGGGGTTTCTTCAAACCGGTGCTCGAAGTGCTCGTCGGCATCCCCACGGTCGTGTACGGATTCTTCGCGTTGACCTTCATGACACCGGTGCTTCGATCTGTGTTCGGGACGAATGTGGTGGGGTTCTTCAACGTGGCGTCGGCCGGCATCGTGGTCGGAATCCTCATCGTGCCCCTGATCAGCTCACTCGCCGAAGACTCCCTTCGCGCGGTGCCGGACTCCCTTCGCCAGGCTGCCTACGCCCTCGGAGCCTCGAAGCTGGAGGTCTCCACCCGGGTCGTGGTGCCGGCGGCACTGTCGGGGATAGCCGCAGGGTTCGTCATCGCGATGTCTCGAGCGGTCGGAGAGACCATGGTGGTCACACTCGCCGCCGGGGCATCGCCACGTAACTTCACCCTGGGTCAGGACCCCCTGTTCGGCTACGTGCTGAATCCCTTCCAGGGCGCCCAGGCCATGACCGGCTACGTGGCGATCACGGCCAACGGAGACCTCGGCTACAACACCATCGACTACAACTCGATCTTCGCCATCGGTCTCACCCTCTTCTTCATCACCCTCGGCCTCAATTCGGTGAGCCGTCGTTTCGTCAGACGCTTCCAGCAGGTGTACGAATGAGCGTCGAGGCTCCACCCCGACCCAAGGCACCCGAGCTCTTCCCGGGTGACGAGGAGTACCGGCGCCATCTCGGTGGCCGTCGCCGCAAGGCGTTGATCTTCCAGATGTTCTGCCTCGCCATGCTCACCGTGGCGGTGCTGGCCCTCGCCACGCTGCTCTACACGATCATCAACGACTCCTTCGGGCTGGTGGCGACGGTCAACGAGAACGACCCCGAGGAGATCGTGGCCGGTCTGGGACACGATCCGGAGGTGACAGGATTGGACGACCTGTCGCATGATCAACTGGTCGGTCTGCTCGAAGCCAACGTATCCCGTGGTGTTGGTCGGCGTCTCGAACGTGAGCAGCGCTTCTACGAAGACCGACTGGTATTCGAGTCCGATGCGACCTGGTCGGAGATCTGCTCGTCAGGGGAACCGCCCACTGGCTGTACGGCCGGTCCGCGAGCCCACGCCGATGTCCTGCAACTGGTCAACGAGCGTGTGGTGGTGCCAGATGTGATCGCCTCCTATCCCATGGTCCCGTCCCTGCTCGACCCGGAAGGCTTCGAGCAAGAGGTAACTGCGGGATTCGAGGCGGGGAGCTTCCCCGACCACGACATCGAACAGGTCTCGATCGAATGGCGTGCCTGGTTCAATCCCACGTTCCTGACCACTCCGCAGAACTCGACACCCGAGGTGGCCGGCATCCGCACCGCCATCCTCGGCTCCACGTGGATGGTGGCGATCACGATCCTTTTCGCCGTGCCGGTCGGTGTCGGGGCTGCGATCTACCTGGTCGAGTACGCCAGACCCACCCGTCTCAACGGTTTCATCCAGACCAACATCAACAACCTGGCCGGTGTGCCCTCGATCATCTACGGGATGCTGGGCCTGGCCATCTTCGTTCGTTTGCTGGAGCCGGTCACCTCGGGGGCGATGTTCACCGACGGAGTGCCTCCCTCCGACAACGGGCGAACCGTCCTCGCCGCAGGATTGACCCTTGGTCTGCTCACGCTGCCGGTCGTCATCATCAGTGCCCAGGAGGCTTTGAAGGCCGTTCCCGACTCGCTGCGCCATGCCGGTCTCGCCCTCGGAGCGACCCGATGGCAGACAGTGCGCAGCCAGATCCTGCCGGTGGCCCTTCCCGGCATACTCACCGGGACCATCCTGGCGGTGGCGCGGGCCGTCGGGGAGACCGCCCCGCTGATCATGGTCGGGGCCGCCACCTTCATCACCACCGACCCCACCGGGCCTTTCTCGAAGTTCACCGGGCTCCCGATCCAGATCTTCCAATGGACCTCACGGCCCCAGCCGGAGTTCCACAACATCGCCGCGGCTGCGAGCATCGCCTTGCTGTTGCTCCTGCTGACCCTCAATGCGGTGGCCGTGATAGTCCGGAATCGCTACTCCAGGAGAGCCGAATGAGCAAAGAGACCTCCACCGACAGCAGGATCGGCGACGTGATCGAAGAGAACTTGAGAACCGAGACAGGGCCCCGGATCGGGTCGAGGGAGACCGTCATCGCGTCTCCGGGAGTGATCGAGACCAAGGAGATGAGCGTCTATTACGGCGACTTCCGTGCTGTAGCCGACGTCTCGCTCGTCTTCGACAAGAACCAGATCTCGGCCCTGATCGGGCCCTCGGGGTGTGGCAAGTCGACGGTGCTCCGATCGTTGAACCGGATGAACGACCTCATCGCGACGGCCCGCACCGAAGGTGAGGTGCACTATCACGGGCAGAACATCTACGGCGAGGGTGTCGACCCGGTTGAGGTGCGGCGCACCATCGGGATGGTCTTCCAGAAACCCAATCCCTTCCCCAAGCCCATCTTCGAGAACATCGCTTGGGGAGCGAAGATCAACGGGTTCAAAGGCTCCAAGACCGACCTGGAGGATGTGGTCCAGGAGGCGTTGCAGAGTGCGGCCCTCTGGGACGAGGTGAAAGACAAGCTGGGCGAGTCCGGATACTCCTTGTCCGGCGGACAACAGCAGCGTCTCTGCATCGCCAGGGCGATCGCCACCAAGCCGGATGTCATATTGATGGACGAGCCGTGCTCGGCCCTCGATCCGATAGCCACGCTGCGTATCGAGGAGTTGATGCTGGAATTGAAGGAGGACTACTCCATCATCATCGTCACCCACAATATGCAGCAGGCGGCCCGCGTCAGCGACAAGACCGCCTTCTTCAACGTGAGGCTGAACGACGCCGGGATGCGAACCGGGCGTCTCGTCGAGTACAGCCCCACCGACCAGCTGTTCACCTCTCCCCGAGAGAAGGACACCGAGGACTACATCACCGGGAGGTTCGGATGACCGACACCAAGGACACCAACGTCCACTTCCACCAGGAGCTGGAAGACCTCGAGCGAAAAGTCCTGTCGATGGTCGACCGTGCCGAGCAGATGGTGGAGATGGCGGTGCAGGCGGTCACCAGCGACGATCCCGACCTGGCGGACCGGGTCGTCGAGGCGGACAACGGGATCGACTCCACCTACGCCGAAGTGCACCACGATTGGACGTCGCTGATGGCTCGCCACCAGCCGCTCGGCTCCGACCTGCGTCGCATGGCCGTGCTGATTCAGCTCAACGTCACCTTCGAGCGGATGGGCGACCAGTGCGTGAACATCGCCAAGATCGCCCGGTTCAACACCGGTCTTCCCCGGGTGGAGCGGATCTGTGAGCAGATTCGCGAGATGGGCGACCTGGTCCGACCGATGATCAGGACAGCCATCGAGGCCTATGTTCGCGGCGACGTCGACGCGACGAGGCTGCTGCCGGCGATGGACCAGCCGGTGGACCGTATCAATGCCAACATGTACAAGGAGACGGTTGCGGTCAGGGACAACCCGCAACTGCTGGAGTGGGCGACCAAGATGTTGATGGTGTCGAGAGCTCTGGAGAGGGTCGGAGACCAGGCCGTGGACTTCGGGGAGCAGACCGTCTACCTGATCACCGGCGAGAGGGCCGAGTTCGACGAGGAAGGCATGGCCCGGACATTCGATGACCATCACGCCGACTGACCGACGTCCTCACCACATCCTGATCATCGAGGATGAGCCAGGTCTGGCCGAGTCGGTCCGCTATGCACTGGAGGCTGAGGGCTTCGTGGTCACGGTCTCGGCGAGTGGTTTCGCCGGCCTGGAGGAGACCAGACGGTCGTCACCGGATCTCGTGTTGCTCGATCTGATGCTCCCGGAGATGTCGGGTCTGGACGTGTGTCGGCAGATCCGCCTTTCCTCCGACGTCCCCATCATCATGCTCACCGCCAAGGACTCCGAGGCGGACAAGGTCACCGGGCTCGAGCTCGGCGCCGACGACTACATGACCAAGCCGTTCTCGATGCGCGAGCTCATCGCTCGGGTGCGCGCCCATCTGCGGCGCTCGGACAAGAGCGGCGTCCTGGCCGAGTCGAACGAGGTCCTGCGGGGAGGACCGATCGAGCTCGACATAGACGCCCACGTCACCAGGCTGGGTGGCGACGAAGTCGAACTGCGGCCCAAGGAGTTCGAGCTGCTGGAGTCGTTGATGCGCCGCAAGAACCGTCTCGCGGCCCGGCACACTCTCATCGACGAAGTCTGGGGCCCTTCCTACTTCGGGGACACCAAGACCCTCGACGGTCACATCAAACGTCTCCGGGAAAAGCTCGAGGCCGACTCCTCCAACCCGAAGCACATCGTCACGGTGAGAGGGCTCGGCTACAAGTTCGTCGATGAGTAGGCCGGACAGCACCCGCCCCGGCGGAGCGAGATCCAACCTCTCGACGCGATTCCTCGTCTACTACGCCGTCGCCTACCTGCTCCTCATCGGTCTCATGGCGGTGATCGTCGACCGGGGTGTGCGGACCGCCCTCCTCTCGGAGGTCGACGACAGCCTCGTCACCAGCGCACGACTCGCTCTGGAGGGTCTCCCCGACGGGGAGGACGGCTTTCAAGACTGGGCGGTGACGACCTTTCAGGCAACCGGGCTCCGAACCACCCTCATCGACGCTGACGGGGTCGTTCTCGCCGACTCTCACTCCGATCCGGCCGTGATGGAGAACCACGCCGACCGGCCGGAGGTGCGAGCGGCCCTCGACGGGGCCATCGGACGAGACAACCGGGTCTCGGACAGCACCGGGTTCGAGCAGCGTTACGCCGCCCTACCCATCGAAGACGGAGTCATCGTCCGCACCTCGGCTCCCACCCGGGTCATCGACGACGAGCTGGGGCAGGTGCGGATGACGGTCATGGCCACCACCGTCATCCTGGGCCTGGTCGGTGTGGCCGTGGTCTGGTTCCTGGCGCGTCGTCTCGCCCGCCCCATCACCGACCTCACCGAGCAGGCGAGGGCGGTCGCCGAGGGCGAAGTCGAGGTGAGCCCACAGCGATACGGGGTCTGGGAGCTCGACGAGCTGGGACAGGCGATAGCGACCATGGCGGATCGGGTCGGTCAACGTCTCACCGTCGCCGAGCAGACCACCGCCACCCTCGAGGTGGTGCTGGGGGCCCTGTCTCAGGCCACCATCCTGTTCGACGGGGACGACCGGCTGGTCTATGCCAACCCCTCCGCCTCTACGATCCTGGGGGCCGTGCCCAACGAGCTGTCCGGGCTCGCCCCCCTGCAACTCCAGAACGCGGTGCGGGAGGCGCGGGAAAGCCGTGACCAGGTGAGCCGGGTCCTCGACCACGGTTCTCCCACCCGCCGAATCCGGGCGGTAGCCACACCTTTCGCCGGCGACGACCGGGTCTTGCTGGCGGTCGCCGACATCACCGAGCGGGAGAGGACCGATGCCATCCGTCGCGACTTCGTCGCCAACGCCTCCCACGAGCTGAAGACACCCGTTTCCACGATCATCGCCTCCTCGGAAGCCCTCCGCATCGCACTGGACCGGGGTGACTCCTCGGCGATCGGGTTCGCGGCTCGTATCGAGGACTCGGCCCTCCAGCTCGACCGTCTGGTTGGGGATCTTCTCGACCTGTCAAGGCTGGAGAAGGAGCAGCCAGAGCTCGAGCAGGTCCAAATCGACCAACTGGTGCGTGACGAGGTGGAGCGATTGAGGGGAGAGGCGGAGGAACGAGGGCTGACCTTCGAGCTGACCTCGGAGCCGGTCACGGCCATGGTCAACCATCGTGACGTGGCCATCGCCACGCGGAACCTGTTGGACAATGCGGTCCGATACACGTCTTCAGGGGGCTCGATCGTCGTCACGGTGGTTCGCGACGACGGTCATGTCCTGATCTCGGTCGAAGACTCCGGAGAAGGCATCCCCACCCGCGACATCGAGCGGGTGTTCGAGCGGTTCTACAGGGTCGACTCGGCGAGGTCCCGGGCCACGGGCGGGACGGGGTTGGGGCTCGCCATCGTCAAGCACGTGGCCGAGAGCCACCGCGGATCGGTGTCGGTGGAGAGTGAGTTGGGGGTTGGCTCCACCTTCACGATCCGGCTCCCCGCCGGCCGAGGCGGTGAATCTCCTGAGGCCAATTAGGCTGTGTGCGCCCGCTGCGGTATCTGTGCTCATGCTCGAATCCATCTCCCAGCCCTCGGACCTGCGCTCTCTCAGCCACGATCAACTCGCCGAGCTGAGTGAGGAGATCCGCTCGTTCATCCTGGACAAGGTGTCCAAGACTGGTGGTCATCTCTCCCCGAACCTGGGCGTGGTGGAGCTCACCTTGGCTCTGCATCGTGTCTTCGAATCACCCCGCGACCGGATCATCTGGGACGTGGGACATCAGGCATACGTGCACAAGATCGTCACGGGTCGCGCCGGGCGATTCGACTCGCTGCGTCACACCGGCGGGCTCTCTGGCTACCCGAGTCGTGAGGAGTCCGAGCACGACTTCGTCGAGAACAGCCACGCCTCGACCTCGCTGAGCTATGCCCTGGGACATGCCCTCGCCGGATATGACGGCTGGACCGTGGCCGTCATCGGGGACGGTGCGTTCACCGGGGGCATGGCCTACGAGGCCCTCAATCACATCAGTGTTGCCCGGCCGGAGCGGTTGATCATCGTCCTCAACGACAACGGCCGGTCATATGGCCCTACGGTCGGTGGGCTGGCCGCGTTGTCCCACCTCGCCCATTACCGCATCGATCCCAGGTACGAGAAGGCCAAGAACACCATCGGCCGGATGCTGCGGGGGATCCCCCTGGTCGGCGAGACCGCCGACGAGATGGCCGGGCGGATGAAGGACGCGGTGAAACAGATCCTCGAACCGGCCACCGTCTTCGACGCCCTGGACATCAAATACTCGGGTGCGATCGACGGCCACGACATCGCCGCGATCGAGGAGACCTTGGAGCAAGCGAAGGCCTACAACGGGCCGGTGGTGGTCCATGTGATCACCGAAAAGGGAAACGGCTATCAGCCGGCCATCGAGGACGAGGAGGAGAAGCTGCATGGTGTCTCCGCCTTCGATGTCGCCACCGGCAAGGCCCACAAGTCGGAGCTGAAGTTGACCGACGTTGCCGGCCGGGCGCTCGCCGAGGCCGCGGCAGGCCGCCCCGACCTGGTGGGTGTGTCGGCGGCGATGATCTCCAGCTGCGGGCTCAAGCAGATGGCGCAGCGGTTCCCCGACCGGGTCTTCGACACCGGCATCGCCGAGCAACACACGGTCACCCTCGCCGCCGGGATGGCCATGGCCGGGAAACGGCCCGTCGTCGCCTTGTACTCGGCCTTCCTGCAGCGGGCGTTCGACCAGATCGTCGCCGATGTCGCGCTCCACGACCTCCCCGTCACCTTCCTCATCGACCGGGCCGGGATCACAGGCCCCGATGGCGCCTCACACCATGGCGTGTTCGATCTCTCCTATCTCCGCATGATCCCCAATCTCGTCATCGGTGCGCCTGCCGACGCCACCGAGCTGTGCGCGATGATCGAGACGGCGGTCGACCACGACGGTCCCATCGCCATCCGCTATCCCAAGGGTGGTGCGGTGTCGGTGCCGGCTCTGCCCGTCGATCCGCTCGAGGTGGGTGAGGCCGAGCTACTCAGCGAGGGTGACGACGTGATCCTGATCGCAGTCGGCCGGATGGTGGAGGTCGCCGAGAAGGCTGCCGTCGATCTCGCCGGCAAGGGCATCGGGGCCGGGGTGGTCAACGCCCGATGGGTCAAGCCGCTGGATCCCCGGATCGTCGAGTGGACGGCGTCGGTGGGCCACGTGATCACTCTCGAGGACAACGTCGTCGCCGGCGGGTTCGGCGCCGCTGTGATGGAGCAGTTCGCCACCGCAGGTCTCGTCAAGAAGGTCACCAACATAGGAGTCCCCGACCGGTTCCTCCCCTTCGGCTCGGCCTCCGACGTCATGGAATCGGTGGGAATGGACCCCGACTCGGTGGTCGAGCGGGTCCTCCTGGCGGTCGACCGGGACGTCTGAAACCGTTCTGTGAAGGCTTGTCCCGCCTGACGCGCCCCTACCGTTCACAGAACGGGTTAGAGCACCTCGATCTCCTCGTACTGGAAGACGCGGCGGAAGCCGAGACGGTCGTAGAGACGGAGAGCCGCTGTGTTACCGGTCTCCACGTTGAGCCCGATGGTCTCGAAATCGCCGGCCAGTCGACTGCACAATGCGCTCAACGCCCGGGCCGCGAGACCACGTCCCCGATGTGAAGGGCGGGTGATCAACGCCCCGATCGCCGCCACCCCATAGGTGCGACTGACGACGTGGGTGCCGGCCGACGCCACCAAGCGGCCCCCCTCCCAGATGCCGACGTACGGATTGAGCTCCAGCATCTCGGGGAGGAAGAAGGCGCTTCCCGGGTCGGAGCCATGGAGATCGGCGACAGCCTCCAGATCGTCCGGGCCGAGAGATACCACCCCCGACGCTCCGTCCACCTCGACCAGGTCGTCGAGGATCATCCTCCAGTGGGGTCCGATGTCCCTGACCTTCCGCAGCCTGGTGATGGCCCGGAACATTCCGGTGGGCCCGGTTATCCAGGTGCCGGCAGACATCGATTCCTGAACGTCGGCGAGCAGAGCCAGAGTCTCCTCCGGTGCCAGCCGGGACATGGCGTATCCCGTCGACCATGTCCCGCCTGTGGAGACGAGACCAACGACAGCAGGCCCTTCGCGATACCAGGTGCTGCTCGACCACCACGGCTCCTCCAGGTCGGCCAGACCGTAGAGATGGGTCTCCCGGTCGGCGGACATGAGCTCGGCCAGTTCCGCCGGGTCCCCGACTTCCCTCACAGACGCCCCGCATCGACTATCCGCTGCAAGAACTGTCGGGTGCGTGGCTGTGACGGGTGCTCGAAGATGTCGGCCGGCGCACCGGTCTCCAAGAACACTCCGTCGTCGAGGAAGCAGACCTTGTCCGCCACGTCGCGGGCGAACCCCATCTCGTGGGTGGCGATGATCATCGTCATCCCCTCTCGTTTCAGATCCCGGATCACGTTGAGCACCTCGGCCACCAGCTCGGGGTCGAGCGCCGAGGTGACCTCGTCGAACAACATCAGCTCGGGGCGGGTGGCCAGGGCCCTGATGATCGCGACCCGTTGCTGCTGGCCGCCGGAGAGCCGGTCCGGGTACTCGTCGATCTTGTCGGCGAGACCAAAGCGCTCCAGGAGATCGCGCGCCCGTTGATCTGCCTCACGTCTGGGGAGCCCGTGCACTTTGACCGGGCCGAGTGTGATGTTCTGTCGCACGGTCATGTGGGGGAAGAGATTGAAGGCCTGGAACACGATGCCCATCTTCTCCCTGACCGTGTTGGGGTTGACCGTCGGGTCGGTGATCGAGACCCCGTCGACGAAGATGTCGCCCTGGTCGATCGGGACCAGGAGGTTGATGCACTTGAGCAACGTCGACTTGCCCGACCCCGAGGAGCCGATGAGACACACCACCTCGTGGGGTTGTACCTCGAGGTCGACGTCCCGCAGCACCACCTTGTCCTCGTACGACTTGACCAGACCACGGACCTCCACCTTGGCGGTCATACCCCACCCACACTCTGACGTCGACGCCGGACCCGCTCGGTGTACCAGTCGGCGAACCGGGCCACCGGGACACTCGCGACCAGGAACAGCACGGCTGCGGCCACATACGCGGTGTAGTTGAAGGTGCGGGCGTTGTAGATCTGGGCCTCCCGAACCGCCTCACGCACCCCGAGGACGAACACCAGGGCGACGTCCTTCTGGAGACTGACGAAGCCATTGAGGAGAGCGGGGATGACGTTGCGGATCGCTTGGGGGACGGTCACGTAGCGAAGTGACTGGATCTGGGTGAGACCGAGGGAGCGTCCCGCCATCCGCTGGCTCTCGTGCACCGACTCGATCCCGGCCCGGTAGACCTCGGCGGTGTAGGCGCTGTAACTGATCACCAGGGCTGCCACTCCCCAGAAGAGGGGGCTGTTGGGAACCCCTGGCAGCTGGAGGGCGGGCACCCCGAAGCCGAGCAGCAGGATCAGGAGAATGATCGGGATCCCCCTGACCAGGTCGATGAACCCGATGACCAGGACGCGAAGCGGGAAGAAGGCGGGGCCGCGCAGGGCACGGATCATCGCCAGCACCAGGGCAACGGCCAGGATCAACACCTCTGCGACCGCGAACATCTGGATGTTGAGCCAGAAGCCGTCGAGGACGTCCGGCCACGAGGCGAAGAAGTGGTCGGGGTTGAAGAACTGCTGCTGGACCTCCGGCCAGGCCTCGGAGGAGAGGATCCACCAGCCGAGCAGCGCGAACACCAACACCGTCGAGATGGCGGCGATGATGGCGGCCCGGGCGCCTTCCTCGCGATAACGCCGGGGACGGCGAATCGACGTCCACAGACTGGGGCCCCTGATGTCGTCCGGCGGGGGAGTGGTCATGTCCCGGCCCTCATTGTGGCCGGGACATGACTAGCTGGTTCGGGAGAGACGACCGTTACCCGCTGATCGTCGGGATCTCGCCGTCCTGGGTCAGCCACTCTTCTTCCAGTTCGGCGAGGGTTCCCGCTTCGCGCAGTGTCTCCAACGCCTCGTTGACACATTCGACGAGGGGGTTCCCCTCTTCGAAGAGCAACCCGAACTGGTCGGGATCGGCGGCCTGTGTCTCGAACTGCCCGGCGATGATGGACCCTTCCACCTGCACCGCGGTGATGAAGTAGGCGGTGGGGAGGTCGACCACGAGCCCGTCGATCTGGCCCGCATTCATCGCCGCCTCCACGTCGACGTTCTCGTCGTAGACGCTGGGTTGGGTCTCCGGCTGTATCACGTTCTCGATGAAGTCGAGGCTCGTGGTGCCGATGGCGGCGCCGAGGACGGCATCCTGGAGGTCGGCGATCGTGGTGGCGTTGGCATACTCGGAGTCCGGGAAGGTCACTAGGGCCTGACGGGTCTCGTAGTACGGGTCGCTGAAGTCGACCACCTCGTCGCGCTCTTCGGTGATGGAGTACTGCTGGATGTTGAAATCCCACTCCTTGGGGCCGGGGGCGATGGCCTCGTCGAACCCGGTGCGGACGAATACCACCTGGTCGTCGGAGAAGTCGAGCTCGTCGGCGAGCTCGTAGACCAGGGCGCCTTCGAACCCGGTGCCCGACTCGGGGACGTCGAAGTTGTCGTCGCCGACCCCCATCCATGGCGGGAACACCGGCTCACCGGTGGCCACGGTGAGCTGGCCCAAGGTGACGACATCGAGGTTGTCGACGGCGCACTCGTCTCCGTCGCCCGTTGTGGTCGTCGCTCCCTCGGTAGTGGTCGGGGCAGCGGGAGCTTCGGTTGTGGTGGTGTCCGCGGCGGCCGCGGTGGTGGTCGTGTCCTCGGCACCGTCGCCACCACATGCAGCGAGGACGAGTGCGAGAGCCGAGACCAGAGCTGTTAGCCGTGCGAAACGATTGTCATTCATTACCGATCCCTCCAGATCGATTCGGAGCGGGCAGCATAACTGTGCCCACGGTATGTGATGACGGGTGGCCATGGCCGCGGGCATTGGATACGCTCATGGTCTCACAGGCTCCGGCCTGTAGATCAACTGGAGGAAACGAATGAAGTCAAAGACACGAGCCGTGGCCGTATTGGCGGTACTGGCTCTCGTACTCGCTGCTTGCGGTAACGGTGACGAGGGTGGGGTAGATCCCGACGACCTCGAACTGGTGGCACCCGGAACGCTCACCATTTGCACCGACGTCCCCTTCGCGCCGATGGAGTTCGAGGACTCGGACAGCGAGTTGGGCTACGACGGGTTCGACATCGAGCTCTCGGCAGCAATCGCCGAGGAGCTGGGTCTCGAGCCGACTGTGGCGACGCCCGGCTGGGATGCGATCACCGGTGGTCTCGCCTTCGAAGACGACCAGTGTGACATCGCAGCGGCCTCGATCACGATCCTGCCGGAGCGTGAGGAGAACATCGACTTCTCCGACCCCTACTTCACCGGAGAGCAGGCCCTGTTGGTCAAGGCCGACTCCGGGATCTCCACATGGGAGGACCTGGAGAACGTAGCTGCTCAGACCGGCACCACCGGAGAGATCTACGCGCAGGAGAACTGGGAAGGAGAGGGAGTCGAGATCGTCTCCTTCGAAGACGCGGCCGGGCCATATCTGGCGCTCGACGCCGGTGAGGTCGACGGAGTGATCTTCGATCTCGTCCCCCAACAGGACGTGGCCGACAACGACGACACCGTCGTCGTCGTGGAGACCTACGACACTGAGGAGGAGTACGGGCTGGCCACCAAGGACACCCCGAATCTCCTCGCAGCGATCAACGACACTCTCGCCCAGTTCCGTGAGGACGGGACCTACGACGAGATCTACGACAAGTGGTTCCCTGAGGCCTAGGAGCTTCGAGACCGCGTGAAGGAAGGGGCGACCGGTAAGGTCGCCCCTTCTTCGATGGCAATGAAACCGCGCCAGCGCCAACGTCTATTCCGAGGGTTGATGTACGGCCTCGCCGCCGCCGCCGTCGTCCTCGCAGTGCTGATCGGCGATTGGGAGCGGATCGGGTTCAACTTCTTCAACCGCGAGGTGATGGGGCGCATGTTCCCCGAGGTGCTCACCATTGCCGCCCGCAACACGATCCTCTACACACTGATGTCGTTCGCGATCGGTCTGGTCGGAGCACTGGCGTTGGCGCTGATGAAACTGTCGACGATCGCCCCCTACCGGGCCTTCGCCATCGCCTACATCGAGCTGTTCCGTGGGTTGCCGGCGCTGATCACGCTCATCCTGATCGGGTTTGGCATACCCATCGCCTTCCAGGGGATCCGCATCCCCGGTGGGCGTGTCGGTGCCGGGGTTCTCGGCCTGTCGATCGTCGCCGCCGCCTACATGGCGGAGACGATCCGGGCCGGGATCGAAGCTGTCCCCCGGGGACAGGCCGAAGCGGCCCGCTCGCTCGGCATGTCGGCGAACCGGACGATGTTCACCATCGTGCTTCCCCAGGCCTTCCGGATCATCATTCCCCCGCTGACCAACGAGATGGTGCTTCTCATCAAGGACACCTCACTGTTCTTCGTGCTGGGCACGACTCCCCTCACCAAGGAACTGACCAAGTTCGCCCGCGACTTCATGGTCGAGATCCGCAACGCCACCCCTCTGACTGTGGCCGCCCTCGTATACCTGGCGATCACCCTGCCCCTGACCTGGCTGGTCCGCAGGCTGGAGAAGCGAGCAGCGATGTCACGATGACCGCCGTCATCGAGATTCGCGACCTCCACAAGTATTTCGGTGATTTGGAGGTCCTGAAAGGGATCGACTTCCAGGTCGAGGAGGGCGAGGTGGTCTGCGTGATCGGTCCCTCCGGCTCGGGCAAGTCGACTCTGCTCCGCTGTGTCAACCGACTCGAAGAGGCCACTTCGGGCACCATCCTCATAGAAGGGGAGGACATCACCGACCCTGACGCAGATGTCGATGCGCTGCGAACCAAGATCGGCATGGTGTTCCAGCAATTCAACCTTTTCCC
>CAZZIG010000066.1:0-39438 GCA_964653975.1 uncultured Acidimicrobiaceae bacterium | reverse complement strand
CCGGCGACATCACACGACAAGAGGTCGACGCGATCGTCAATGCGGCCAACTCGCGTCTCGCCGGTGGCGGTGGGGTCGACGGCGCCATCCATGCGGCCGGCGGTCCCTCGATTCTCGCCGAGTGCCACGCCTGGGTGGCTGAGAATGGGCCACTCCCGACCGGGAGAGCGATGATCACGGGTGCTGGGACGTTGCCGGCGCGACACGTCATCCACACCGTCGGGCCCGTCTGGGCCGAGCACGACCCGACCGAGGCGCGACTTCTCCTCGCGTCGTGTTATGAGAGCAGTCTCGAACTGGCGGCAGAGCATGGATGCGGCACCGTGGCGTTCCCAAACATATCCACGGGGGTCTATGGGTTCCCGAAGCGGCCCGCAGCAGAGACCGCGGTGTCCACGGTCAGGGTGAGTCGGGCCTCCGACATCGCCGAGGTCTTCTTCGTCTGCTTCGACGAGGAGAACGGGGCTATCTACTCGGAGTTGATCGGGTCCTGAGCGTCGGGCTCACGATTGCGCTCCACCCAGGAGCGGATCCACCAGAGATCGTCATCGACCCTGCCCGCGCCAGGGATCGGCTTCCCGGAGCCGGCCAGGTCGTCGAACTCGCCCGCCTCCATCGCCTCGCGGATGATGCGGTCGACGTGGCGGACGTCCCGCACGTCTCGTTCGTGTGAATCGGGTTGGCCGGTAGGCATGGAGGAAGGACCCTACCGGCCTCCCCGACTTCTCAGGCCGCCGGCAGGGCCGTTCCGCTCCGTTTGGTGACGGTTACGCGGTAGCGGCCCACCGACACCGAGCGCTCCTTGGGCAGGTTTGAAACGACTCTGTGGATGTCGGCTTGATGCCGGCGGTCTTCTTGAATAGCTCTGGCGAGGTCGTACATGGTGATCATCCTTGGAAAGTTCTGATTGCGGTAAGAAGCATTACCACTTACACTCATTACATTAAGTCCTAACCGGTAACAAGTCAAATGGATTTCTCTCATTACACGACCAAACCTGTCGAGTTGGCCGTCGCCCTCGTCAACACCAGAGGAGTGGAGACGGACACGCTCACCGATAGTGCCGCGTTGGAGGAGTTCCTGGACGGATGCCGCGATCTCTGGGAGGGGGTGGCCAAGCCTCCTCACAAGAACGAGCTCGATGCGGTGCGAGCTTTGAGAGAGTCGCTACGGGAGATCATCGAGTCCGGGGACGAGGAGCTCGCCTCCAAACGGGTGAACCGGCTGCTCGACGATTTCGGCGCCACCCCGAGACTGTCCACACACAACGGGAAGCCTCATCTCCACTTCGAGCCCATCGAGACCTCGATCGTCTGTTGGCTGGGAGCAATCACGGCCATGGGGCTGGCCAGTGTCATCGTCGAGCACGGGGTCGATCGTTTCGGCGTCTGCGGGTCGAGCGGCTGCATCGATGCCTACATCGACACGTCACGGAACCGGTCCCGACGGCACTGCTCCAACACCTGCTCCACACGCGAAGCCGTCGCGGCCTACCGGAAACGACAAACGGACTGAACGAGCTGCGAGCTCAGCCCAGACTCGCCTCCAGGGTGATCTCCACGTTCCCGGCGAGAGCCTGTGACACCGGGCAGCCGTCCTTGGCCACCTCTGCCAGCTCCTGGAACTTCTCCTCCGTTATCCCGTCGACGTCGCCGACCACCGTCAGCTCCATGGTCGTGATGCCTTCACCGGGCACGAAAGTGGCCGTGGCGGTCACGTCGAGGCTCGTGGGCGGGGTCTCGTTCTTGGCGAGCGTGTTGGAGAAGGCCATCGAATAACACGACGAGTGGGCAGCGGCGATCAGCTCTTCGGGGCTGGTGAGCCCCCCATGCTCTTCGGTCCGCGCCTTCCACGTGACCTCCATCGGCTGGGCCGCGCCACTGTCGATGCTCGCCGTGCCGGATCCTTCGAACAGCGTGCCCTCCCAGTGGGTGCGGCCGGTGCTCTTGAGTGCCATAGACCTTCCTTGGTTCGACTCATCCCCGACCTTACCCGCCGAGAAACGGCGCCGACCGGGCCGCAACCGGGACGGCGATCCGAGGCGATGGAGTCGATCTCGTCCGGTTCCGGAACCTCCCCGATAGGCTCCCTCGCCATGGTCTCGAGCTGCGAACGGGGAACGTGAAGCAGATCAGCCGCGCCCGACGCCGTGCCAGGCTCGGCCGTCGACATCGTCTCGCCGAACCGGCGGCCGACCCGAGAGAGGCCGTCGACAGTCTCGTGGCTGTCCATTCGACCGACCCGGCGACGGTCTACCTGTCGATGTGGTCTCGGGTGCCCGAATTCGAGGTCGCCCATCTCGAGGAACACCTATATGAGCACCGATCACTGGTGCGGCACTGGGCGATGCGCCGGACCCTGTGGGTGGTGCCCCGGGAGTTCTTGGCGGTGATCGTGCATTCGTCGACCCACCCGATCGGAGAACAGGAGCGACGCCGCACCATCCGCATCATCGAAGAAGCCGGTATCGCCCCCGACGGGGAGGCATGGCTCCAGTCCGCCGCTCCGAAGGCGCTGGAGCTGATCCGCTCCCAGGGGGAGGTGCTCACCCGACGTCTCTCACAGGAGATCCCCCAGCTCGGGGAGAAGATCGAGTTCACCAACAAGGCCGGCAGGGTCATGGGCACGAGCGGCACGGCCAGCCGGCTCCTGGTCCAGCTGGGGATGGAGTCGCGGGTGGTACGCACCAGACCTGCGGGGACATGGGTGAGCGGGCAATACCGCTGGGCGGTCCTGGAAGACTGGCTGGGCCCACTGGAGGCGCTGACCCGGCGGGAGGCGAGCGCCCGGCTGGTGGAGGCGTGGCTTCGTGCCTACGGCCCGGCCACCGAAGTCGACATCAAGTGGTGGACGGGGTGGCCGGTGGGTCTGGTTCGCCAGGCTCTCGGTGATGTCGGCGCCGTCACAGTGGACCTGGGCGAGGACGGGACGGGCCACCTCCTCGCCGACGACCTCGAAGACGAGGAGGTTCCGGAGCCCTGGGTGGCGCTCCTGCCCTCTCTGGACACCACCATCATGGGGTGGAAGAACCGGGAGTGGTATCTCGGGGAGCACCAGTCTGTCCTCTTCGACCGCAACGGGAATGCCGGTCCCACGGTGTGGGTCGACGGCCGCGTGATCGGGGGCTGGGCGCAACGGCCCGACGGCCGGGTTGTCTACGAGCTGTTCGAGGATGTGGGCTCGGAGACCGCCAGAGCCATCGAGTCACGGCGGGAGCAGCTGCAGGAGTGGTTGGGGGAGACAACGATCAAGCCCCGCTTTCGATCCCCCCACGAGAAACGCCTGTCGTCCTGAGAATCGGAGCTGCTCGATCCGACTCCGCTCGCTTCACGTCGATGCCGCCGACGATGGCAGCAGTGACGATCAGGGCGAGAAGTGCGATCCAGAACTTGATCCTCCCGAAGATCTCGACTGCGAGGGAGAAGTCGGCGCGGAGATTGGCACCGAGGACCTCGATGTCCTCGAAGTCGCCCATCATCCCCTCCCGGTAGTCGGCGAGGAGCCCCAGAGCCGGCTCACGCAACCCCCCACTCGGCGGCCTCGAGATGGCAACGACGAGCAGACTCCTGTCGGTGGTGGTGGTGGTCGTCGTGGCGGTCGCGATGATGTCGTCGTCGAGAGCCGGGGACGATGGCGACGGGTCGATGGCCCCTTCTTCGTCCCCCTGGTCACCTTCGGTGACGGTCGGTGAGGTGACTTCAGAGGTTGGTGGTGTGCTGGTCGTCGGTGTCGCGACCGCCCCCGTGACGGTGGTGGCGGTGGTGGACGTGGACGTGGTGCCGATGCTGCTGGTGGTGGAGGTCGAGGAGGAGCTGGCGGCCTCCGAAGTGGACGTCGTGGAGGACGTGGTCGTGTCCCCCGACACGACACCCTCGACCCGTACCCTGTCGAGGGAGACCCGATCGCCGCCGAGGAGGCTGTCCAGCAGGAAGCGCAGCTCGAAGTCGGCGCCGGCGTAGGCCGAGACATCGAAAGACTCCGTGAACTGCCCGGTCTTCAATAGCAACGTCTCGGTGCTCAATGCCACCCAGCCCGACCCCTTCCCCCTCACCTGCACACGGAGTGTCCCGGTCGAAGCCAGCGCGGCCCCGATGTGCGTGTCGAAGGTGAGAGTCGGAGTGGAGAGAACGGAGAGATCGGCCCCGCGTCGGGCACCGACCTGGCCGAGCAGACCACCCGTCAGACGCAAGCAGTTACTGTCCGAGCAGTTCGTGGATGCTACGGCGACTTGGCCACCGGAAGGACCATCGACCTCGCCGATCTCCACCCAGGGCCCCGACCAGGGGCGGGTCCCGTCGTCGCCCCCGAAGCTGACGGTCTCGAAGTCATCTCGGACGCTCTCGCCCTGCGCCGAAGCCGCCAGCACCGGAACCACTAACAGGGCGACGACGAGCGTTGCCCCCCATCGTCTCATGACGACAGGGTCTTGATCATCGCCGCCACCGACTCGGGCTCCTCGGAGCCCTCACCGCTCACGGATGGGTCTGGTGCCGGCAGCCTCACGACGAAGTAGGTCCTGGCTCCGTACCTCTGGTAGTCCAACTCGCCTCCCAACAGCTTCGTCAGCTGGGAGGCCACGGCGAGACCGAGCCCTACACTCCCCGCGACCAGTGGAGCCTCACCGCGATGGACGAAGGGGTCGAAGAGGCGATCGGCGTATGGCTCCGGCACTCCGTCCCCGTCATCCCAGACCTCGACCTCAACGACTCCGTCTCCCCGGGTCACGCCGACTCCCACGTTCTCGCCGCCGTGGCGGCACGCGTTCGACAGCAGGTTGACGAGCACCTGCCGGAGCCGGGGGCCGTCTGTGACCACGAAAGCCGATGTCGGATCCCAGTTCACGCTCATCCCGGCTCTGCTGAAGGGGGTCAAGGCAGCCTCCACAACACGCCCGACGTCGGTGAGGGCGAGATCGATCTCGACACCCGTGCCTCCGAGCCGGGAGGCCACGAGCAGATCGTCCACCATACGGGTCAACTCCGCGGCTTCGCTGGCGATGGTCCGGGCGGTCTCCCCGACGGCCTCCACCCCTTTGATGTCCCCGTCCGCCAACACCTCCGCGTAGCCGTAGATCGAAGTCAACGGTGTGCGTAGCTCATGGGAGAGACCCGCGATGAACGTGTCCTTCGCCCGACTGATGGTCCGCTCGGCTTCGACCTCGAGACGGTTTCGCTCCTGCATCGCCCTCATCTGACGTCTCGCGATCAGGTAGTAGACGCCCACGGCCGAGCCGGGCACCACCAGGGTGACGATGAACAGAATCCATGCATTGAGCTCACGCCCGTCGGCGCTGTTGTCCTCGATCGCCGCATGGATTCGAGTCTGCTCGGCAGCCAGGGCATCGACCAGGACCGTGTAGGTGGTCTCGACGTCCCCGGTGATGCGTCGCTTCGCCGATGCAACGTCACCTGCCTCGAGATCTTCGATGGTGGCCCGGACGGGTGTCACGAACCGGGCCAGAGCCGGATACGACTCGTGCCCCTCCCCAACCTCGAATAGCTGCTCCAGTTCCCTGGACGAGGCCACGACCTGGTCCATTGCGTACGCAAAGTCCTCTGGTTCTACGAGGCCGTTCTGCTCGAGCTCGCCGAACGTGACGGCTTGCACCAATCCGGCCCGGGTCAAGGCGGTCGTACCGGTGGTCGCATTCGTCCAATGCAGCGCGATGGCGTTGTCCGTCACCCTGGCAACCCGGGTCGAGTCGACGAACACGAACCCGGCGACCGCGACCAGGATCAAGGCTGCGGCTCCGAGGGCGTATGCGATCGATCGTCTCTCACGTATGAGGCGTGAGCGAACAACCCTGACCATTCCGACTCATCGGGGTACTGCCGATTTCACCAAATGGGCCGATTGGTTCATTCCCCCGACCGGAGACGTGGGCCCGGCGAGCCTCCCGGTAGTGTCGCCGGGTGACCGTGGCGATCTTCTCCGCTCTCGATGAGGAGCTCGCACTCATCCGTGACTCCGTACGACGACTCAGGTCGGGCCCGAGCGGGCCCTGGCACACCTGGACCGGGCTGCTCGGCGACAGTGCGGTGGTGCTCGCGGCGGCCGGCTTGGGCAAGGTCAACGCGGCTGCACTCGCGTCGCTCATATGGGAGCGCCACACCCCATCGTTGATGGTGTTCAGCGGAGTGGCCGGCGCAATCGACCCTTCCATCGGGGTCGGGGACGTGGTGGTGGGCGAGCACACCATCCAACACGACGCTGGTGTGGTCTCCACGAACGGCCTGGAGCGATACCAGGCGGGGCACATACCGTTCTACAACCCGACGGACGAGTTCGGCTACCGGCCGTCGCATCGCGTGCTCGAGATCATGAGCGCGGTAGTGGCCGACACGAAGTTGACCCCGGTTCTCGACCGCCAGCCGCAGGTTCGTTTCGGAACGATCCTCACCGGAGACCAGTTCGTGAACGACGATGCCACCCGAGCCAGGTTGTTCGCCGATCTGGGGGCACAGGCCGTCGAGATGGAAGGTGCGGCGCTAGGCCAGACCGCGGCCCGGCTCGGATCGGATCACATCGTGATCAGGTCGGTGTCCGACCTCGCCGGCGTCTCCGCGATCGAGGACTTCGATCGGTTCCTGCCCGAGGCAGCGGCCAACTCAGCCCGGCTCGTCCTCGGTTTGGTCAACCGGCTCCAGCAACACGACGGGGATCTCACGGTCGGTACGTGACTGGTACTCGCCATAGCCGTCGTAGGCCGCGACGATCCTGGACCACCAGAGCGAACGCTCCTGTGGCGATGCCACCCGGGCCAGCATCGGGTGTCTCCTCGACCCGATCTGGACCGTGACCCGAGGATCAGAGACCAGATTGTCGTACCACGTGGGGTGGTAGGCGCGCCCGCCGTAGGAGGCGATCACCACCAGCTTCGAACCCTCACGGAGATAGAGGAGAGGGACCGTGTGCGGTCGCGCGCTCCGGTGGCCGGCCGTGGTCAACAGGAGCATGTCGTTGCCGACCAGCCGACGGCCCAGCACACCACCGGTCAGGCGATAGAGGAGGGCGTGGAAGGCCGACCACCTCCGCACCGCGGCATCTCTCACTGACCCATCTGCTCCACCACCACCTCCCGGAGCAAGTCGAGGCGCATCGTGCCGTGGCCGAGCACCGTCGAGTGGAACTCCCTCAGCTCGAAGTCGTCGCCGAGACGCTGCCGGGCGGAGTCGCGGATCCTGAGGATCTCCCTCTCGCCGAGCTTGTAGGAGATGGCCTGTCCCGGCCAGCCCAGGTAACGCAGCACCTCTTCGCGCGCCTGGGCCGCTGTGCGGAAACCGTAGACCCGCATGAATTCGACTGCGGTTTCGAAACTCCACTGCTCTCCTCGATGAACTGGCGAGGACTCCGGCAGTGACAGCCCCAGATGGAGCCCGATGTCGACCACGACGCGGGCCGCCCGGTAGAGCTGTTTGGCGAGCATCCCGAAATAGTGAGACGGGTCTTCCAGATAGCCGAGCTCGCCCATCAGAACCTCGGCGTACATGCCCCAGCCCTCCCCGTAGCCAGGACACCAGGTGAGCAGACGCTGGAATCGGCTGATGGACTCCCGCCGGTGCATTGCAGTGGCGATCTGGAGATGATGCCCTGGAAAGCCCTCGTGATATGCGGTGGATACGTGCTGGTAGAGAGGGAACCTCTCCTGGTCGCCCAGTGAATACCACACCCCGCCGGGGCGGGAGAAGTCCTCGGAGGGACGCCGGTAGTAGACCCCCAGCGGGCTCCCGGCCGGGGCGAGCTGAACCGTCAGAGGTCTGATCTCGTCGGGAACGTCGAAGTGCGAGCCGGCCAGTTCGGCCACGCCTTCGCCGAGGACCCGGTCGACGAACGTCAGCAGCTCAGCCGTGCTCGACGCCGTCACCCCGGGATCTGTCTCCAGGTATTCCTTGGTCGCGTCGACTCCTTCGCCGGGCCGGACCATCTCGGCGACCTCTTCCAGTTCGGCGAGCAAACGCTGGAGCTCGTCCCACCCCCACTCGTATGCCTCGAGTGGGTCGACACTCATTCCTACCAGGCGATCCGCCGCCCGCTCATAGGCTTCCCGCCCTGCGCCGTCTCGCGCTGCGGCATTGGGCAGATAACGGGTCTCCAGCCAATCGCCGAACCCGGCGAACGCCGCCCGGGCGCCTTCGGCGGCAGTGGTCAGATCCCGAGACGGGCCATCGACCGCCTCCACCTTGGCGACGATCTCAGCGATCGATTCCGGATCGTTGGCGAGACGTCGAGCCTGATCGATCACAGACACCACCTGGCGAGCCGACACGGTCACGTCCGACGCCAGACCCGCCTCGAGAAGCTCCCGATAGTCGCCGAGAGGCTTCTCCACCGTGTCGAGGCGGCGAACGATGTCGGCACGTGCCCGGGAGGTATCAGTCTTCATGATGTCGAAGGTCAGCCTGATCTGGTGAAAGGGAGAGGCGATGTGACGGAGACCGCGGAAGTGGTCGAGGTTGTCGTAGGAGGCACGGTTCTCCTCGAAGGCAGTCAACATGACCCGGGCGGCAAGTCTCTCCATGACGTCCCCACCCTCCAGGAACGGTTCGACGAGGGGCTGAAATCGCTGGTGCAACTCGAGCACTTGCTCGACGCCGAGCAAGCCGAACGACTCCCCCCACTCATCGTCCGAGCCCGGGACACCGAGTTGGGTCGCCATCACGGGGTTCAAGGCACAGATCTCGTCGACCAGGTCACTCGCCAGCCGGAATGCTGAGATCGGATCTGTGGGTGGGGTCATCGCGACCGACGCTAACGGCCCGGACCAGGGGAGAAAACCCGGGCTACGGTGTCGGGATGACGAGGAAACAACGCTCCACAGAAGCTTTCGAAGCAGTCGAGACAGACCTCAGGTCGATATCGAGGTGGATGTACGAGAATCCCGAGATCGGCTACGAGGAGTACGAGTCCTCCGCCCGACTCGCCTCCTTCCTCGGGGACCATGGCTTCGAGGTCGAACACCCCACCCGCGGGCTGGACACGGCCTTCGAGGCAACGGTCGGCAGCCACGGGCCCCGGGTGGTGGTGTGCTGCGAGTATGACGCCCTCCCCGAGGTGGGTCATGCCTGCGGGCACAACATCATCGCCACAGCCGCGCTCGGCGCCGGGATCGCCGTGGCCGGCGTGGTCGATGAGCTCGGCATCCGGGTCACCGTCCTCGGTACCCCCGCCGAGGAGGGGGCAGGAGGCAAGGTCGAACTGATCGATGCCGGAGCCTTCGACGACGCGGCCGCGTCGATGATGGTCCACCCCAGCCCCCACGATCAGCTCGACCCTTCGTTCCAGGCGCGCAGCAGCTACACGGTGGAGTACCACGGCAAGGAGTCACACGCAGCTTTCGCTCCCTGGGAAGGGGTGAACGCCCTCGATGCCTTCGTGCAGGCGTATGTGAGCGTTGCCACGCTCCGTCAACAGATCCTCCCCACAGACCGGGTCCATTGCATCATCGACCATGGGGGCGATGCCAGCAACATCATTCCCAGTTACACCAAGTCGACCTGGGGCATTCGCTCCGCCGATGGGGAGAGGCTGGAAGCACTCATCCCGATGGTCCACGCCTGTTTCGAGGCCGCGGCCCGGGCCACCGGATGCCGACTCGAGCTCAACCCGATCGGGCACCCCTATATCAACATGATCAACGACCCGACCATGACCGCCCTGTTCCAGGCGAACTCGACCGTTCTGGGACGACCCATGCCGTTGGAGGCCGAGATGGGCGCTTCCGGGGGATCGTCGGACATGGGGAACGTGAGCCATGTCGTCCCCTCCATCCACCCGATGCTCGCCATCGAGTGTGACGGATCGGTGAACCACCAGGCGGCTTTCGCCGCGTCGACCATCACCCCGAGTGGGGAGCGGGCGATCAGAGATGGTGCCCTCGCCATGGCCCACACCATCATCGACATGGCCGAACAGGACGTCTGGGACCGTTTGGGTCGATAGGAGGAACCCGCACTTTCCGTCCCCCCAAGTCGCCCTACTCTCTACTCTCTAATCCGCACTCCATGACACAGACGCAGACCCAGACGGTGCTGGCGGTCAACGGCCTCAGGACCCAATTCGACACCCAGGACGGGATGGTCCATGCGGTCAATGGCGTCAGCTTCGACCTGAAGCGCGGAGAGTTCCTCGGAGTCGTCGGCGAGTCGGGGTCGGGCAAGAGCGTCACGATGATGTCGTTGCTGCGCCTGATTCCGATGCCACCAGGGGAGATCGTCGCCGGTGAGGCGATATTCGGTGACGACGATCTGCTCTCGATCGACATGGAACGACTGAGGAAGATCCGGGGGGGAAAGATCGGATTCATCTTCCAGGACCCGATGACGTCGCTGAATCCCGTCCTCACCGTCGGCAATCAGATCACCGAGACCATCAAGCTCCACAACAAGGTCTCCGACAAGGCGGCTGACAGCCGGGCGGTGGAATTGCTCGACATGGTGGGGATCCCGGCGGCCCGAGATCGGCTCAAAGCCTTCCCCCACGAGCTCTCCGGGGGGATGAGGCAGCGGGTCATGATCGCGATCGCCCTCGCCTGTGAGCCGGAGATCATCATCGCCGACGAGCCCACCACTGCACTCGACGTCACCATCCAGGCCCAGATCGTCGAGATCGTGAAAGACCTGCGCGAGGAGTTGGGCACGGCCGTCATCTGGATCACCCACGACCTCGGGGTCATCGCCGGGCTCGCCGACCGCGTCCTCGTGATGTATGGCGGTCAGATCGTCGAAGAGGCACGTGTCGGCGATCTATATGAGCGGCCCCTCCACCCCTACACCGAAGGCCTGCTCGGCTCGCTGCCCCGACTCGACCAGAAGGGCCGGGAGCTGGTGAACATCAAAGGCCAGCCGCCCAACCTCTTCGCCTTCCCCATCAGCTGCCCCTTCGCCCCGCGCTGTCCATACGTGATGGACAAGTGCCGCGAGGAGAATCCGCCACTCATCGCAGTGTCGGAGACCCGGAAGTCGGCGTGCTGGTGGGACCTCGAGAACGATCGGGCCCGATATGGCAACTGAGTCACTCACCGCGCCACCACCCAATGCCACGGACTCCGACGTCCTCGTCCGGGTACGGGACCTGAAGAAGCATTTCCCCATCGCGAAGGGCCTCTTCCGCCGTCAGGTGGGGGCAGTCAGGGCCGTGGACGGAGTCAGCTTCGACGTACGAAGAGGAGAGACCCTGGGGCTCGTCGGCGAGTCGGGCTCGGGCAAGTCGACGACGGGCCGGGTGATCCTGCAACTCGACCAGGCCACCGAGGGGACGGTCCATTTCGAAGACATCGAGCTCACCGCGACGAAAGGCGGCCAGCTACGCAGACTCCGCCCCCGGATGCAGATGATCTTCCAGGATCCCCATGCCTCGCTCAACCCCCGCATGACAGTGGGCTCGATCATCGGCGAGCCTCTCATGGAGCACAACGCTGCCAAGGGGAGGGAGCGACGGCAGCGCATCGAGGAGCTGCTCAGCCTGGTCGGTCTCGAGCCCACCCACGCCAACCGCTACCCCCACGAGTTCTCCGGAGGCCAGCGCCAACGGATCGGGATAGCCCGTGCGATCGCATTGAACCCCGATTTCATCGTGTGCGACGAGCCCATCGCGGCCCTGGACGTCTCGATCCAGGCCCAGGTGGTCAATCTCATGGAGGACCTCCAGGACGTCCTCGGGCTGACCTACCTGTTCATCAGTCACGACCTCTCCATGGTCCGTCACATCGCGGACCGTGTGGCGGTCATGTATCTGGGCAAGATCATGGAGCTGGCGGACGTCGACCAGCTCTACAACGAGCCGAAACACCCCTACACCTCGGCCCTGCTCTCGGCCGTGCCGGTGCCAGACCCCAAGGTGGAGGGGGCCCGGGAACGGATAATCCTCCAGGGCGACATCCCCAGCCCTGCCAACCCCCCGGCGGGGTGTGTCTTCAACACCCGGTGCCCCATCGCCGAGGAGCGTTGTGTCGTCGAGGTCCCCGAATGGCGCCAGCTCCCCGGTGGCCAGTGGGTCGCCTGCCACTTCGCCGAATAGCCGGCTTCGCTGGCTCAATTGGATGACCGGTGTTTTGCTTCCCGGACATTCGATTCGGTGGCGTTTCTCGCCCCACTAGCCAAAACCGGTGTTACCGTTTTCGGCGGTGCCGGACGTTCGCGCCGGCATATGGAGGAAACAACAGATGAAGAGAACCAAACTGCTGACGCTGCTCGCCGTGCTTGCCCTCGTGGTGGCGGCCTGTGGCGGCGGCGATGGTGATGATGAAACCACCACCACAGATGGTGGTGGGGCCACCACCACGACTGGTGACTCCACGGAGCCGACGGAGCCGCCCTCGGGTGGGAACGCCGGTGAAGGTGGAGCGCTCATCCTGCAGCAGTGGCAGCCGGCAACACTCCTCAACCCGTTCCTGTCGGGCGGCACGAAGGAACTGCTGGCGTCATCGCTGGTGCTCGAGCCCCTGGCCGAGTACAGCGCGGAGGGCCAACTGGTGCCCGCACTCGCTGCGGAGATCCCGTCGGCGGACAACGGTGGCATCAGTGAGGACTTCACCTCGGTGACCTGGACCCTGCAAGAGGGGCTCCTGTGGTCCGACGGGACCGAAGTCACCGCCGACGACGTGGTGTTCACCTGGGAGTACTGCACGGGGAGCTCGGACTGTGCGCAGTCGTCGTTCTTCGACGGCATCACCAGTATCGAGGCTGTGGATGACTCGACGGTCCAGATCAACTTCGAGTCGCCAACACCCTTCCCGTACACCGCTTTCGTGTCCTACCAGTCACCGGTCCTGCAGGCGGCGCAGTTTGCCGACTGCATGGCTGAAGCGGCGATCACGTGCACCGAGCAGAATGAGAACCCGATCGGAACCGGACCGTTCAAGGTCGACGAGTTCCGCACCAACGACACCGCTGTGTACTCGTTCAACGAGAACTACCGCGGAGTCCCGGAAGGGAAGCCGTTCTTCAGCTCGGTCACCATCGTGGGTGGTGGCGATGCCGAGGCATCGGCTCGCGCCGTGCTCCAGACCGATGAGGCCGACTATGGCTGGAACCTCCAGGTTCTGCCTGACGTCCTGGCCCCGATGGAAGCAGAGGGCAACGGCGTGCTCCTGGGCGCGTTCGCAGCGAATGTCGAACGCCTCATGGTCAACCAGACCGACCCTGATCCCGCACTGGGCGATCAGAGGTCGGAGCCTGGCACCGAGCACCCGTTCCTCACCGATCCTGCGGTCTACCAGGCGCTGAGCCTGGCGATCGACCGTCAGGCGATCAACGATGTCGCTTACGGCGATTTCGCCGGTCGACCGACCTGCAACGTCTGGCCCGCAGACACGGCCACCGCTGCGGGGTCGACCAACAACGACATCTGCCTGACACAGGACATCGATGCAGCCAACGCGCTTCTGGACGAGGCAGGGTATGAAGACACGGACAACGACGGCATCCGGGAGACCCCGGATGGTGAGCCGTTGTTCCTCCTGTACTCGACCTCGACCAACGCAGTGCGTCAGTTGACTCAGGACATCGTGAAGGCCAACTGGGCAGAGATCGGTGTCGACTCCGAGTTGAAGAACGTCGATGCAGGCGTCTTCTTCGGTGGCGACCCGTCGAGCCCTGATACCTATCAGCGGTTCTACGCCGATGTCGAGATGTACACCAACGGCCCGGGTGGTCCCGACGCCGGCACGTACATGAGCAACTGGACCTGCGATCAGGTGGTCTCACCGGCGAACAACTTCGGTGGGTCCAACATCGCACGTTGGTGCCGTGAGGAGTACGACGCCAAGTACGCCGAACTCCAGGCGGCCACGGATCCCGAGGATCGCAAGGCCCTCACCATCGAACTCAACGACATGACCATCCAGGGCGGGGCGATGATCCCGATCACCTGGAGGGCCAGTGTGTCGGCGTTTGGCGTCGACATCCAAGGTGTCGGTGAGCTCAACGGCTGGGATTCCGAGTACTGGAACGTCGAGGACTGGACCCGCAGCGGGTAGCCGCGGATCTAGACTCACACCACTGACGAGAGAGCCTTCCGGGAAACACCCGGGAGGCTCTCTCACCCTGATGAACTTGGGCAGGATCGATGGGCAGATACATCATCAGGCGGACCCTGATCGCCATTCCGACGCTGATCGCGATCAGCTTCGTGATCTTCCTGATCCTCGATCTCGCCCCCGGGGACCCGACCGCCCAGTTGCCGCTCACGATCCCGCCGGAGGTACGGGAGCGTCTCCGTGAGTCCCTCGGGTTCAACGACCCGATCATGCTCCGCTGGATCAAGTGGCTTCAGCAGATGATGATCAACGAGCCGCTGAACATGATCGAGCAGGTGTTCGGGATCACGATCGGAGACAGCGCAGAGCGAACCCGGATCCTCTCCTGGTCATCACGCGCTCCCGTCGTCGACACCATCATCGAGCGGCTCCCCCAGACCATGTGGGTCCTGGGTCTGGCCTTCATCTTCGGAATCATCATCGCCATCCCGGTCGGCGTCATCTCCGCATACCGGCAGTACTCGGCTTTCGACAACGTGGGCACACTGATATCGATGGTCGGCTTCTCCGCCCCCACCTTCTTCACCGGTCTCCTGGCGATCGTCATCTTCAGCGTCCACCTCGGATGGTTCCCCTCCTTCTACAGCACCACCCACGTGGTCGACTGGACGAGCTGGGATAGCATCTGGGTCCAGATCGAGCAGATGATCATGCCGGTGGCGGTCCTCTCCCTCTTCAATGCCGCGGCACTCAGCCGATTCACGCGTTCGTCCGTTCTCGACAATCTCAACGAGGAGTACGTTCGAACGGCCAGGTCGAAGGGTCTCCGGGAGAACCGGGTGATGTTCCGGCACGTAATGCGCAACAGCATGATCCCGGTGGTCACCCTCATCGCCCTGCAGATCCCGGGGATCTTCGCCGGAGCCATCATCACCGAGCAGATCTTCCGGGTGAACGGTCTCGGGCAGTACCTGATCACCTCGATCCAGGGCGCCGACGTGCCCGCAGTGCAGACACTGACCTTCATCTTCGCCGCCCTGACCGTCTTCTTCAATCTGGTGGCGGACGTCACCTACGGCATCCTCGATCCCCGCATACGCTACGACTGAACGGACAGACCGGTATGGCAACGACACAGGAACGCACCGACCAGACCGCCGATGCGGCGGTTGTCGAGCAGCGCAAGCACCGCTCGCTCTGGGGTGATGTCTGGCGCCAGTTCCGTCGTCACAAGGGGGCGATGACGGGAGTCATCCTGCTCACGGTCATCGTCCTGGCCTGTTTCATCGGCCCGTTCGTCTACCCGTGGGACCCGTACGCCCAGGATCTGACGTCGACCAATCTCCCGCCGTCGTGGGAGCACCCGGCCGGCACCGACAGCATCGGGCGCGACGTGCTCGCCCGGGTTCTCATCGGCGGTCGGATCTCACTGGCGGTGGGCATAACCGCCATGCTCATCGGGACCATCATCGGAGCCGGCCTCGGCATCCTGGCCGGCTACTTCAGATTGCTCGACGGACCACTGATGCGTCTCACCGACCTGTTCCTGGCCCTGCCCATCCTCCCCCTGCTCCTCGTGGTCATCATGCTGTTCCGGGACACGCTGCGCGCCATGTTCGGCCCCGAGATGGGGATCTTCATACTGGTGGTCGTCATCATCGGGGTGACCAGCTGGATGCAGACGGCCCGCATCGTCCGCGGTGACGTGTTGTCGATAAAGAAGAAGGAGTTCGTCCTCGCCGCCCACTCCATCGGGACGAAGGAACGGCGGATGTTGATGCGTCACATCTTCCCCAACACCCTGAGCCCGGTGATGGTCTCGGCCGCACTCGGGGTAGCAGTGGCGATCATCACCGAGTCGGCACTGTCGTTCCTCGGTCTCGGATTCCCCTCCGACTTCCCCACCTGGGGCCGTCTCCTCTTCGACGCCAAGGACTTCCTCCAGTTCGCCCCGGCCCGCGTCATCTGGCCCGGTGTGCTCATCTCGCTGACCGTTCTCTCGGTCAACTTCATCGGCGACGGGCTCCGCGACGCCCTCGATCCCAAACTGCGAAGCAGGTGAATGGTCGGCCGTTTGATGGTCGGCCGAACCTCGATGCTGGGGGCGGGAGCGGCAGCCGTCGGCCGACCGGCGTCTGTTCGGGTGGCGATCACCCCGTCTCGGCACGTTGGTGAGGGTGGATCCCCGGCATGCGGATGAGTCCGCCGTCGTTGGTCACAAGGTCAGGCTGTCACCCCAGTCGAGGTCGAGCATCTCGATCCCGTGAGCCTGCAGCACGCCAGCGGCCATCCCCCTGATCCGGGCCCGCCCGCTCGCACTGAGATAGAAGTCGTGGATCATGATCACCTGCTGTGGCGCCACCCCGAGGGCGAATTCGACCGCGGCCGTGACCGACCCCCATGGGGCGATCAATGGCAGGGCCATGAGCGGCGCCGTCCTGGTTGGCTGATGGCTGTCGCCGGGATGGGTGAACACGCCGTCGATGGTGAAGGAACGGTTCGGAGGCTGGGCCCCGTTGGGCAGCCTCTCGTGGAGGACGTCCTCGATCTCGGTTCCGGGAGGCACATCGGTTGACACCGGGATGTCGTGGCTGTCGAGGAGGTCGGCAACCGCCTGGTTGGAGTACACCACGAGATCCTGACGCCGGTCGAACAGCCAGCGGACGAAGTCAGGGTCTACGTGGTCACCGTGCTCGTGGGTGATGAGGACACGGGTGACGTCTCCGATCGAGTCGAGATCAACTTCACCGTCCTGGAAGGTGTGAAACCCGGGATCGAACAGGGTGGCGTGATCGTCGCCGGTCACCAGGAGGCACGAGTCGGTCAGTCTTCGGATCTCGGTCATGTCTCCCAACCTACGCGCTCGTCGGCCCGGCGGTCAGACGCCAATCGCCTCGCCGAGACGGTCCCGGTGGAATCGCGGGCTGCCGAGCAGCAGCGAGGAGGACTTGGCGCGTTTCAGATAGAGGTGGGCATCGTGCTCCCAGGTGAACCCGATGCCCCCATGGACCTGGATGTTCTCCCCCGCCACCCACACATAGGCCTCCGAAGCGACTGATGCGGCCAGCGGTGCTGCCACACCGACCTCATCGTCATCGTCGGCCACTCTCACGGCGTGGTAGGCAACCGACTTGGCATGTTCGACCTTCATCAGCATGTTGGCGCAGCGATGTTTGATCGCCTGATACGAGCCGATGGGCCGTCCGAACTGGTACCTGCTCTTGGCATAGTCCACCGCCATCTCCAGGCACCTCTGCGCACCGCCCACCTGCTCGCAGGCCAGCATCGCCCTGGCGACTGCCAGCGCTCGTTGCAGACCCTCGGACGAGTCCCCCTCCCCGAGTCGGCTACTCGCCTGGACGGCGTCGAGGGACACGGTCCCCTGATGCCGGGTGAGATCCAGAACCGGCTCGATGGAGATCTCCACACCATCCGCTCCGGCGTCAACGGCGAATACCCCCACGCCGTCTCGGGTCTTCGCCGTGACCAGGAGAGTGTCCGCTCCGCCCGCGCTCAGCACCGCCCGTTTCCTCCCCTCCAGCACCCAGCCGTCGCCCCGGCGCGTCGCGGTGGTGCCTGGTTCCCCGGTGGACCAGTCCCGAGGTGTCTCGAAGACCGCCAGGGTGGCAATGCGCTCCCCGGCGGCGAGCGCCGGTAGCAACTCAGCCTGCTGGTCGCGGGTTGCCGTCTCCTGGAGCACAGCAGTGGAGAGGACGGCACTGGCGAAGAAGGGACCCGGTGTGAGGAGTCGACCCATCTCCTCGACCAGCACACTCATCTCGACGTTGGTCAAACCCGCTCCGCCGAACTCTTCGGCGATGGCGAGACCGGTCCAGCCCAGGTCCGCCATCTCCTTCCAGACGACCGGATCGAAGCCCTCGGCGGTGAGCATCGTTTCCCGAACGCGATCGAGGGGGAGGTTCTCCTCGAGGAACTGGCGAGCCGTGCTCCGGATCAGGTCTTGGTCCTCGGTCGGGGCATAGCTCACCCGGGGTGCGTCAGCCACGGGGCACCTCCGTCCACGGAAGGTCCTTGTCGACACGGGGCTCGCCTGGCAGACCGAGCACCCGCTCACCGAGGATGTTCAACATGATCTCGGAGGTCCCTCCCTCGATCGAGTTTGCCCTGGTTCGGAGAAATGCCTTCTGCGGCCCGTGCTGTCCGAAGCCGTCGGGGCGCTTCAGCTCGTAGCCGTCGGGATACAGGGTCCCGTCGAGCCCGAGAAGGTCCATCGTGAAAGAGGTGATCTCCTTGTTGAGGTTTGCCCAGGCCAGCTTGCCGGTCGATCCCTCCGGACCGGGGATCCCGGCGCTGGCCAGTTCGTCGGCTCTGATCGAGGTGAGCCGGGCCGCCTCGGCTTCGGCCCATAGCCGCAGCATCTCGTCGCGTAACACCGGGTCGTCGGCTCCGGTGTCACGCCACACATCGACCAGTTGCCCGATGTAGCCGCTCTCTCGAGGCGTGGTGCTTCCCCCGATCGCGACCCGCTCGTTCATCAGAGTCGTCAACGCCACTCTCCACCCCGCTCCGACCGCATCGATGCGGTTCTCGTCGGGAATGCGGACGTCGTTGAAGAAGACCTCGTTGAACTCGGCTTCACCGGTGATCTGATACAACGGTCTGACCTCGACACCCGGCGAGTCCATGTCGACGATGAAATAGGTCATCCCCTGGTGCTTGGGTGCCTCGGGATCGGTGCGGGTGACCACCATCCCCCACTTGGCGACATGTGCCAGCGTCGTCCAAACCTTCTGCCCGTTGACCACCCACTCGTCCCCGTCCTGGACCGCCCTGGTCGCCAGTCCGGCGACATCGGAGCCGGCGCCGGGCTCACTGAAGAGCTGGCACCAGATCTCCTCCGTGGTGAACATGGGACGCAGCCAGCGCCGTTTCTGCTCATCGGTGGCGTGGGCGTCGAGCACACCGGCGCCCATGGCGATGCCGAGGAGGTTTCGGTAACGATTCTCGATCGAAGCTCCGCCGGCTTCGAGACGCCGGTTGATCATCGTCTGATGTCGTCGGGCCAACCCCAGCCCGCCGAAGCCCTTCGGATGCCAGGCCCAGGCAAGCCCTGTGTCGTACTGGGCTCCCCAAAACTCCTTCTCTGCAGTCTCCTCAGGGGGATAGTCGGCGATCAGATCGTCGACGAGGGCATCGACGCGCTCACTGGCAGGATCGGACATGCCTATTTGACCTTTCACTCAAACTCTGGGCAACGCTAACTGTTCACTGACGGAGATGATTCAGACCAGGAGCTCGAAGATGACGAATCCGGCGATGCCGGCGGCGAGCGTCAGACCCAATGACCTCTTCGGGGTGACGACCAGGGCGGCACCCACCGCGGCGAGTGTGGAGCCATCGGGGACGGCGAGGTCATCCCCGATGAGAGCGAAGACGGCGAGACCGGCGAAGAGCGGCGCGGGGAGCCGGGCCACGAACTCGAGGAGACGGCCACGTGCGGCCGGTAACAGGACAACGGCTGCAGCCCGGCTGGCGTAGGTGATGACGGCGACGGCCGCTACCAGGGCGAGGTCAGTCACGGCCCTCTCCGGGTAGCGCGGCGACGATCCCACCGAGGACTGGGGCCAGACCCCCCGCATCCGACCACAGCACGAGCAGGACGAGGGTGATAGCGGCGCCGCCGCAAGCGCGTATCAGCGCTCCTCGGCCCCGGGTCATCAAAGCGGCCAGCCCGATGAAGAGCACGGGGAAGACTGACCCGGCCAGATTCTCGAGACCGAGGACGGCCCCTCCGGTCACACCGACGGCCGTTCCCATGACCCAGGCCAGGTATGCGGCCACACCCGACCGCAGCAGGATCCGATCGGCGTTGGCGGGTGAGGAGAGCGCAAGGCCAACGGTCTCGTCGATCAAGAACCACGCGGTGAGGACACGACGGGCCCGGCTCCCGGTGAGATGGGGCCGTACCGCCCCGCCGAGGGCGAAGTTGCGGACATTCACGACGAACACGGCCCACACCACCGCCAGCGGGCCTGCGCTCGCGGCTACCAGCCCCACCATCGCGAATTGCACCGTCCCCGAGAAGATCACCACCGAGCTGATCAGGGTCAGCCACGTACCGAAGATCGGCTGGGCACCGGCTCCGTACACCATCCCGAAGACCGCGATGGCGGCGGCGATCGGGGCCAGTGTCGTCATCGAGTCGACGCCGGAGGAGCCGCCGAGCCGATCAGGGCGTCTCAGATCACGCTCCCCGACCGTCGACGTCGTTCAGAACACCTCCGGGCACCATGGAGGTGAGTCGGTGCGGAACACACGATGGAGGGTCGACACCGATTCGGGCGCCCCCTGGATCCTTCCCGCCGCGGCCAGGGCGAGGGCATCTCCGCCACCGAGATAGAGGGATCCGAGCACATCGGCCTCGAAACGGAGCAGAGGCTCCTCCGACGACCTCTCGCAACTACCCGCACCTTCATGGACTTGGAGACGATAGGTGCCCGAGTTGGCCGGTCTGGTGGCGTCGTGCACTTCGAAGGTCAGGTTGCCGTCACTGTCGTAGCGTCGTGACCCCAGGGCAGTGGGGATGTCCATGACCCGCACCCACAACCCGTCCACCAGCTTCCTGGCGACCCGGCGGCCGTCGCTCACCTTCATCGGGAGCGAATCGTCGACCGGCATGTTCCACCACCCGACTTTGGGGAACAGGTCGATGCTGGAGAGGAATCTCCACAACCCGGTGTGGGCACGGGAGCTGGTGACGATGACCTCGATGACGTCTACCTCACCCGCGGCGATGAAGTCGTCCCATTTCTCTTTCTGCCGGAACTTGGCGTAGCCCTCCACCGTGCCGTCCTGTTCGTAGGCGGCATACCGGTGCATGGATTTGCCCTTCCTCCACGCCTCGGGATCGGCCATGAGACGGTGGGTCCACCAGGCCTGGCTGCGGGTCAGCATCCCTGCCCGCCCGGCCCGGGCCGTCTCGTAGACCGACCGCAACACCGGCTCCACTTTGTCGGCGTCGAGGAGCCGGATGGTGCCCTCCGGCGGCTCGCCCCCGAAGACAAGGTCTTTGGCGTCGAACTCGGCGTCGTATCGAAAGGTCGCGGGCCCGTAACCGAATCTGCCATAGATGGAGCTCTCCGACGCCCAGAGACCGGCCACGGGCTCGCCGCGGACGGCGACGTCATCGAGGTGGTGACCCATCAGTGCCCGGAGGACCCCACGTCGGCGGTGCGTCGGCTGAACCGTGACGACCGTGGTCCCGGCCATGGGCAATTCGGCCCCACCGGGCACGGTCAACCCGAGTGAGAAGCCGGCCGCCGTCCCGATGATGTCATCCCCGTCGAACGCGGCGATGGTCCGCTCGTAGTCGAAGATGGCACGGAACCGCGCGGCAGAGGCTTCATCGGTGTCGGCGTCTCCCCCGAAGCCGCGCGACACACGACTTCGGAAGAGATCGGTTTCGCTCTCGGTGATCATCCGGATGTCGATCATGCACCGGACGGTAACCGTCATCTCGCCCCTGCAGGACCCCAATTACCTCGGGGCCCGCAGGTCTCGATTTGGCCTCAGACCGATGTCGGCGGGCCTCCCTTGGGGGTGCCGTACCTGGACCACCATCGCTTGGCGGCGTCGATACCACCGACACCGAAGGCGATCGCGCCGGCGATTGCCGCGGCCGCGACGATGATCTTGACGATGTCCTCGGCGAATGTGATGTCGAGGACGTCCAGGGCGAACAACACCCCGAACACGATCACTGCCACATGAATGGCGGCAGGCAGCCAGCCGACGTTCTGCCGGTCGGCGAAAGGCCGGACCAGATTGGCAGCCCAAGCCCCGGCAGCGGCGGCGATGATCACGATCACCGCGGCGATGATCAACAGAGGAATCCACGCCAACAGCCGGGTCAACAACGCCTCGATCGCCTCGAGCTGCAGGATCCGGGCCACCACCAGGAAGAGGGCGACCATCAGGTAGGCGTAGATCACTGTTGCCACCAACGATGCGGGGGTCTGCTCCCCCCCTTCCATGGCCTTGGCGATTCCCGAGCGTTTCCAGACCGGCTCGAGGGCTCTCGCCGCGAGCAGTTTCTCCACCCACTTACGGATGAGCCCAATGAGCCACCGTCCGATGATGAGGACTATGAGCGCGACGATTATCAGGATCGCCCACTCGACGAAGTTCTCTCCAAGCGTCCGGAGACGGTCGACGAGATTGTCCCAGAAAGTCAAATTTTCTCCTTTCGACCATTCTCAACCTACGCGAGTCACGGTCGCCGTGTGTCGGGAGGCCGGCGAAACCCCGTTGGAGGTCTAGTCGCGGTGGAGGTCGGAGCGATCGGTTTCCGGGTGGATCGACCGCTCATGGGCGTGTCTGCCCCCCACCGGGGAGTGAGCCGGATCGTCGAGGAAGACACGACCCTTCTCGACATGGAGCAGTGAGGGCCCGTATGCCTCGACCAGGGTCTCCTCGGTCAGGACCTGCGACGGCGGCCCGGCTGCGACGACGCGACCCGACAGCAGGAGCACGTAGTCGGCCGACCTCGCCTCGGAGAGATCATGGGTGGTCATCATCACGGTGCAGCCCTCACGGGTCTCGCTGTGGATCACCTCGTCGATCGCGCGCGCCGTGGTGAGGTCGATCCCGGTGAGAGGCTCGTCGAGCAGCAGCATGTCGTGATCCTGGGCGAGACCTTGGGCGACGAACACCCTTTGTCGTTGGCCACCGGACAGGTCATGGAGGTGTCGCGACGCCAGATCGGATATGTCGAGACGGGCCATGGCGATCTCGACCGACTCCCGGTCGTCCGACGCCATCGGCTTGTAGGCGCCGAGGGTGGCGTAACGCCCCATGGCCACGACCTCCCGAACAGTCACCGGGAGACTCTCATTGACCTTGGTGGCCTGCATCACATATGACAATCGGCCCGGCCCGACATCCACGTCGATCGAACCTTCGACCGGCTCCACCAGCCCGGCGATGACGTTCAGCAACGTCGACTTGCCCGAGCCGTTGGGACCGATCACCGCGGTAACGGCGGCGGCCGGGATGGTGAAGTCCGACGCGGACAGGGCGGTGGTGGCGCCAAATCGGACAGTCAGACCGCGGGCGACGACCGCGTCCTTCCTCATGCGCAACGGGCGCATCGGCCCTCGATCTCGAGGGCGTGGTCTATGGCTTCGAAGGCGCCGAGGGCTGCTATCTCGGACACCAGGCTGCGAACACTCTCCTCCTTCGATGCCGGGATATCGATGTCGGCCACCGACCCACAGTCGAGGCAGACGAGATGGTGGTGATGCCCTGTGAGCCACTCGGCGAGCTCGAACCGGGTCAGACCCTTCGCTCCGAGATGGTGGGCCACGACACCGGCCTCCTCGAGCACGGAGAGGGTTCGATAGATGGACGACAATGGGACTTCGGGGGCCAACCCCTCGCTGAGCTCGGCCGCCGACATCGGCCCCCCTGCCTTGGCCAGTGCCTCGACCACTGCCTTGCGACCCCTGGTGTAGCGGACGTCGTGTTCCACGAGACGCAGCTCGATCTGACGGTCCAACGCCGATTTGGTCACATCACCACCTTAATGATTATGATTCTCACTCAGATGATAACGATTCTCATTTATGACGCCCAATGAGAACTTGCCGGATGAGAACCGCCTGATGAGAACTACGCGGTTGGTTCTGGCGGTGGCAGTACTGGCGACACTGACCGCATGCAGCACGGAGAGTGCCGGTGACGAGCGCCCCCACATCGTGGCCACCACATCGGTTTGGGCCGACGTGGTCGCTCAGATGGTCGGAGACGACGCCACCGTGGAGTCCCTCATCCCCCGAGGGTCGGATGCCCACGACTATCGGCCGACGTCACGACAGGTCGCCTCCATCCAGGAGGCCGACCTCATCGTCGCCAACGGTCTCGGGCTCGAGGAGGGGCTCCTCGACGTCTTGGCCAACGCCGCCGCCGACGGCGCCAACGTGCTCGAGATAGCACCTGAGCTGGACCCTCTCCCCTTCGCCGGCCGACATCAGGAGGAGCCAGGACACGAAGAGGAGGAGGCCGAGGGCGCCACTCTGGATCCTCATGTCTGGTTCGACCTGACCCGCGTCGGCACCGCAGCGGAGCTCATCGCCGGACGTCTGTCCGAGATCGACGACTCGGCGGACTGGGAGAGTCGCGCCCGCGAGTACTCGGCGGAGTTGCTGTCCACCCACCAAGAGGTGGTGAGAACAATCGATGCGGTGCCGGACGACGACCGCAGGCTGGTGACCAACCACGACGCCCTCGGCTATTTCGCTGCCCTGTATGGGTTCGATGTGATCGCGGTGGTCATCCCGGGAGGTTCCACGCTGGGCGACCCGAGCTCGGCCGACCTGGCCGCTCTCGTCGAAGAGATCTCCCACGAGGGAGTGCGAGCCATCTTCGCCGAAACCACCCAGCCGACACGGCTCGCCGAAGCCGTGGCAGCCGAGGTCGGGGCGGACGTCGAAGTGGTGGAGCTGCATACGGAGTCTCTCGGTGAGCCCGGATCGGAGGCCGCCACCCTCGCCGGCATGATCCTCACCAACGCACGGCTGATCGCGAACGCGCTCTCGCCATGACGTCGAGGTAACTTCGAGCGCTGATGGACTGGGTCACCGCCCCATTCGAGCTCGGCTTCCAGCAGCGTGCCCTGATTGGAGGTGCAATCGCCGCCGTGGCCTTGGCGTTGGTGGGAGTGTGGATGGTCATCCGCGGGATGTCGTTCCTGGGAGATGCTCTCGTCCACGGCGTGGTGCCCGGGATCGCTCTCGCCATCCTCTTCGACTTCCATGTCCTGGTCGGGGCGATCGGCGCAGCCCTCGTCATGATGCTTGGCATCAACCTGGTCCACCGGCAGACCACGTTCTCCGAGGACACCAGCATCGGGTTGCTCTTCGTGGGGATGCTCGGGGTAGGTGTGATTTTGATCTCGCGAACGGAGTCCTATGCGGGGAACCTCACCGAGATCCTCTTCGGCGATGCCCTGGGGGTCACCGACAACGACGTGTGGCTGTTGACGGGGCTGCTGGTCGTCACCCTGGTAGCGACGTTGCTGCTCTACCGTCCGTTCCTGGTCCTCTCCTTCAACGAGCAGAAAGCCCGACTCCTCGGGCTCCGGCCACGTCTAGCCCACATCGCCATGCTCGGTTTGATCACCATGGCCATCGTGGCGTCGTTCCAAACCGTCGGCACTCTCCTGGTGTTCGGTCTCCTCGTCGGGCCACCGGCGACGGCCACCCTGCTGGTGAGCAGGGTGCCGGCGATCATGACGACCGCGGCGATCATCGGGGTGCTCTCGGTGATAGCCGGCCTGATGATCAGCTATCACGCAGACACCTCGGGATCGGCATCCATGGCGGTGACGCCCATAGCCCTCTTCTTCGTCGTGCTCAGCTTCAAGAGCCTTCGGTCACGGGCTGGGGCCGAGCGGGCCCGATGACCGAGAGACAGGTCCAGAATCCGACGTCCCGACCTCTCGGCGGGTGGCTATGAGGCGCGTGGCATCTCGCCGTATTGCTCCCGTGCCTCGACAGCCGGCACCCCGAGGACCTGGCCGATCTCTTCCCAACTGACACCGCGCGAGGCAGCCTCCGCGACTTCGCTGGCGAGTCGGCGCTCGCACTCGGCCCGATCGAGTGCGGCCCGGCGGAGCGGGTACTCCTCGACGAGGGTTTCGGTCTTCGCCCTGGTCCGGTGGGGGTCTCTCGTGTGAATCATGTTGTACTCCTGGTCGCTGCCCGGGAAGCCCGGGGCTCGGTAAGCCGTTGAGAGAGACGATCCTCGAATCCGAGCTCGTCTTCCCTACCCGTCAACACGCATCGGCAAACGGTCCGGTTGACCGATTTCCCGGCCTTCGACAGGGATCGGGCACTGGGCTCACCGCTCGGAGCGGTCCCGGGAGTCGAACATCGCCATCACGCCATAGACCAACAGTGTGACCAGGACGCTGCCCACGATGGAGATGTTCCACCGGAAGAAGATGCGCAACGCCACGAGGACCAAGACGAACACCAGCAATCGACCGAACCAGCTCGTGGGCATAGGGGAACCGCCACTTTGGGAATGGGACGGAGATCGTAGACACCGGAGCTGCGTCGGGAGTCGGACCGACCTGGTTCCCTAAGGTCGTCGCATCATGACCGCCGAAGACAACAGACGCCTCCTCCACAGCTACGTGACCGAGGTATGGGAGAACGCCAAGCTCGGCGCCCTGCCAGACTTCCTGGCTGACGACTTTCGCCGTCATGTGTCGCCAACCCTCCCGCCACTCGACAGGGAAGGACAGATCCAACGTCTCACGGCCTTACGAGCCGCCTTTCCCGACATCACACTGAGGGTCGAAGACGTGGTGGCCGATGACGAACGTATCGCATTCCGCTCCATCATCACCGGCACCCATCTGGGAGCGCTCGGCAGTCTCCCACCCACCGGGAAGCCGATCACGGTCGGTCTCGTCGACGTCATCCGGGTCGAAGAGGGCAGATTCGCCGAGCAATGGGGTGGGCCCGACATGGCGGATCTGTTCCGTCAGCTGGGTGCGGTCTACCGCATCGAAGACTGAGCGCCCCGGTATTCGGATGACCCACGGCCTCGGTTAGGCTCAGCCCGTGGACCAGACCACGAGTCGGCAGGCCGAGCCTCAGACCAAATACCCACAGGTGTCGGCCGTCGGCGCCCAACGCGCCTTCAGCATGGCGATGGTCATCTCGGGGATCCGCTGCGTCATCGCCTACATCCTCCTCCCGTTCGCAGCCCCGTTCCTCAACCTCGCCCCGGGGGTGGGACCCTGGCTCGGAGTGGCAATCGGCGCCGTGGCCATCGTCGCCAACGTCTTCAGCATCCGTCGCTTCGCCCGGTCCCAGCACCGTCTTCGCAAACCGGTCATCGCCATCAACATCGCAGTCATCGTCTTCATGCTGGTGCTGATCGGGTTCGACCTGAACGAGATCGTCTCCCTCTAGTCGGGGAGCCCACCGACGGCGACGAAGAGACGGTCGGCGGCGAACGAGCCCACTCCGACACGTTTCCCGTCTACCGAGACCGTGTAGGCGCCCTGGGGGTCCTTCCGCACCAGCTCGACGGGGGTCTTCGGGTGAAACCCGGACTCGTAGAGGAATCCGAGCATCTCGTCGTCCAGTTCGAGCTCCTCCGAGATCCGCTCCAGGGGCCGGATCTCACCGGGCTCCATGGCACTGATCGGCTTCATCTTCGGAGGCTGGTACCCCGCACCCGGGATCGGGTTGCCATGGGGACAGGTCTGAGGATCTTCCAACGCCTTCCACATCGCCTCCTCGACCTGGTCCGAGATGGTCGTCTCCCAGACCTCAGCCTCGGCGTGGACCTTGTCCCACGGGAGATGGAGCACGTCGGTGAGGAACCGCTCGGCGAGACGGTGGCGACGAACTATCACCGCGGCGAGATGGCGGCCCTCGTCGGTGAGGTGGATCTCGTCGTCGATCGTGACGAGCCCGTCGTCCTTCATCCGGTGGACCATCTCGTTGACGCTGGCCCGGCTCACCCCCAACCAGTCGGCCACCCGCGCCTGGATAACCGGGATGTCCAGCTCTTCGATCTCCCAGATCGCCTCCGCATACTCGCGATAACGCCCGTAACTCGACACGTGCGGCATCGTACCGGCCGTGATCGGGGGGCCGGGGGTGACGATCGAGCCAACGCCTACGATGAGCCGGGAGAGCAGCCATGAAGATGCCCGACGACCTCACCGCCACCCACGACGTTTCCGGACCGGATGGGGCGACCTCCCGCAAGCGATGACCACCGTCTCGGACAGCCGGCTCTCCAACTTCAGCGCCGCCCGCATCTTCGAGGGCTTCGAGGAGTACATGACCCGATTCGGCGTCTTCAATCAGAGGGCGCCGAACCGGTTCGCCGCCGCCGACTGGCGCGGCATGCAGGCCGATGCCGTGGGCAGGCTCAAGGTCTACTCCCACGTGGTGGGTCAGGTCGTGGACGATCTACGGAAGATGCTGGGTGCACGTTCCGACGATCCGCTGCTTTGGGTGGCGATAAAGGCGGTGTATTCGGGGCTCATCGCAGATCGCCAGGACTGGGAGCTGGCAGAGACCTTCCACAACTCGGTCACCCGCCAGCTGTTCGTCACCGTGGGAGTCGACGACCGAATCGAGTTCGTCGACACCGACTTCGACAGTCCCCCCAGCCCGTCGTCGGAGCCGGTGTACGTGATCTACGACCGCCAGGAGTCGACCGGGGTCCTGGTGGAGAGGATTCTCGGCGACTTCCTCCCTGAAGTCGGCTTCAAACGAAAGGAGAGCGACGCCGCCGTGGTCGCAGAGAGGATCGAGGAGCGGTTGACCGAGAGCGGCGGGCTTCCCGTAGTGGGCCGTGCCGAGGTGGTCAGGTCGGTCTTCTATCGCGGCCAGTCGGCTTACATCGTCGGACTCCTCTACGCCGGGTCGGTGCGACTGCCCATCGTCCTGTCGTTGCGCCACGAGCAGGCCGGGGTGGTGGTCGACGCGGTGCTCCTGACCGAAGACGAGGTTTCGATCCTGTTCAGCTTCACCCGCTCCTACTTCGCCGTGGACGTCCCCCGCCCCTACGACCTGGTCCGGTTTCTCCGTCGGCTCATGCCGCGGAAACGCATCGCCGAGCTCTACATCGCAATCGGACAGAACAAGCACGGCAAGACCGAGCGCTACCGCGACCTGCTCCGCCACCTCCACTCGACCGACGAGAAGTTCGTGCGCGCACCCGGGACGCAGGGCTTGGTGATGGTGGTGTTCACCATGCCCGGGTATGACGACGTGTTCAAGGTGATAAGAGATCGGTTCCCGCCGCCGAAGCGGACCACCCGGGATGGCATCATGGCCAAGTACCGCCTGGTGTTCCAACATGATCGCGCCGGCAGGCTCATCGACGCCCAGGACTTCCAGCACCTCCAGTTCGACAAGGAGCGGTTCGCTCCCGAGTTGCTCGACGAACTGCTCTCGGAGGCCGGTCGCACCGTCCACATCGAGGACGACACCGTCGTGCTGGAGCACCTCTATGTGGAGCGCCGGGTGATACCGCTCGACCTGTACGCCCGTGAGGCCGTGTTCCCCGCGGCGGCCGCCGCCGTCGTCGACTACGGGCAGGCGATCAAGGACATGGCATGCACCAACATCTTCCCCGGGGACCTTCTCACCAAGAACTTCGGCGTCACCCGGCACGGGAGGGTGGTCTTCTACGACTACGACGAGCTCAGCGCCCTCACCGACGTCAACTTCAAATCACTACCCGAGCCACGCGACGAGCTCGAGGCCATGTCGGACGTCCCGTGGTTCGGCGTCGGCGGCTCCGACATCTTCCCCGAAGAGCACGCACGGTTCCTCGGGATGCCCGAAGAGCTGCGACATGTTTTCATGGAGCGGCATGGGGACCTGTTCGAGGTGGAGCCGTGGCGCACGATCCAGAAACGGGTCGAGTCCGGTGAGTTGATGGAAGTGTTCCCCTATGGCGACGAGGCCCGTCTCCCCGGGACCGAGGACGTGCGTGTCTGGTGAGCGCGATGATCGTCCCGGGAACCACGAGTCCTCGGGCTCTCGCGCTTTCCAATTGTTTACTTCGCAGACGTCTTGGAGAAGCTAGGTCCGAATCATGAGCGATCTCGTCATAATCACCGGCGGGTCCAGCGGGCTCGGGCTGGCCCTCGCCCGATCGGTGCCGTTCGCCGCCACGATCGTCGACATCAGCCGTTCCGGATCGCCCGACACCTCGGTCACCCATGTCCCCGCCGACCTCTCCGACCCGAGTAGCTGGGAGAAGGTCGGTGCTCACATCGCCGACTTGATCGCCGCCAACGACCCCCAGCGGGTGGTGTTCATCCACGCTGCGGGGACCCTGGCCCCGATCGGGTTCGCCGGTGAGGTCGACACCACCGCGTACATCGACAACGTCATCCTCAACAGCGTCTCCGGGCAGGTGCTCGGGCATCTGTTCCTTCAAGCCATCCGGGGACGGGAGGGCAGCTTCGACCTGGTGATGATCAGCTCGGGGGCCGCATCCAGCGTCTACGCGGGATGGTCCGCCTACGGTGCGGGCAAGGCCGCCCACGACCAGTGGGTGCGCAACGTCGGCGCCGAGCAGAAGGAGCGTGGAGGTGCCCGGGTGGCGGCGATTGCACCCGGAGTGATGGCTACGGCCATGCAGGAGGAGATCAGGACGACCGAGGAGAGCGACTTCCCCGAGGTGAGCCGGTTCCAGGCGCTCCATGACGACGGTGTGCTCGTCGATCCCGGGGAGGCCGCCGAGCGCATATGGCGGGTGATCGAACGGGGGCTGGATCCGGGGTCGGTGCTCGACATACGAGACCTGTGACCGGACCAGGGCGTTCGCCGACAGCTACATTTGTCGGCGATGGCCACCACAGAGACACACTTCCGCACCTGCCCGCTCTGTGAGGCCACCTGCGGGCTCGAGGTGAGCCACGCCAACGGCGAGATCGTCCGCATCAGGGGGGACCGCCAGGACGTCTTCAGCCACGGCTTCATCTGCCCCAAGGGATCGACCCTCGGCAAGCTCGACCAAGACCCCGACCGGCTGCGGACCCCTCTGATCCGCCGGAACGGGCGGCACGAACCAGCCACCTGGGACGAGGCCTTCTCACACATCGAGAAACACCTCACCCCACTCGTCAGCGAGCACGGGCCCAACGTCGTGGGTCTCTACCTGGGCAACCCCAACGTGCACTCCATGTCGGGCATCCTCTACCTCAGGGCCTTCGTCAAGATGCTCCGCTCCCGAAGTGTCTTCACCGCGGCCACCGTCGACCAGATGCCGAAACACGTCTCCTCGGGCTACATGTTCGGTCACCCCGACCTCATCCCGGTGCCTGATCTCGACCGGACCTCCTACTTGCTCATGTTGGGAGCCAACCCCCATCAGTCGAATGGGAGCCTCGCCACCGCCCCTGATTGGCCGGGCCGTCTCCGGGCGATAACCGAACGCGGAGGCAGGGTGGTGGTGGTCGACCCGAGACGGACCGAGACCGCCAAAGACGCCGACGTGCACATCCCGATCCGTCCGGGCACCGACGCCCTGTTTCTCGCCGCGGTGGCACAGGTGATCTTCGAGGAGGGGCTCACCGATCTCGGCCACCTCGCCGACGCGGTGGACGGGGTCGACGACGTCGCCTCCGCCCTACTCCCCTTCTCACCGGAGACGGTGGAGCAGGCGTGCGCGATCGCGGCCGCCACGACCCGACGTATCGCCCGGGAGTTGGCTGGTGCGGACGGCGCTGCCGTCTATGGGCGCATCGGGACCCACACCACCGAGTTCGGGACCCTGGCCTCGTGGTTGGTGGACGTGCTCAACGTGATCACCGGCAACCTCGACAGCCCCGGTGGTGCGATGTTCCCCCTCCCGGCCCACGAACAGCCGAGGGCTCGACGCGAGTTCCTCGTGGGACGCTGGACGACACGGGTGCGACAACTCCCGGAGACCCGTGGCGAGCTACCCGTCTCGGCCCTGGCAGAGGAGATCCTGGAGCCTGGAGAAGGTCGGATCAAGGGCTTGGTCACCATCGCCGGGAACCCGGTGTTGTCGACACCGGACGGAGGGCGTCTCATCGAGGCGCTCAGCGCTCTGGAGTTCATGGTCAGTCTCGACGTCTATCTCAACGAGACGACCAGACATGCCGACGTGATCCTCCCCGGAGTCACCCCGCTGCGCCGCCCCCACTACGACTTCGCCTTCTATGGGCTGTCGGTGCGAAACGTGGCCAACTACTCGCCGCCCCTCTACGAGCTCGAGGAGGGGTTCCTCGACGAATGGGAGACCTTGTTGCGACTCGGGGCCACCGTCACCGGTCAGGGCTCCGACCCCGACATCGACCAGCTCGACGACGCAGTGTTCGCCACTTTGGTGGGCTCGGCCGTGGCCGATCCCTCTTCACCCGTCCACGGGCGCCCGGCCGAGGAGGTCTTCGCCGCCACCGACGGGGGCCGCGGGCCGGAGCGGATACTCGACTTCCTGTTGCGCACCGGCCCATATGGGGACCGCTACGGGAAGGTGCCCGGGGGCCTCAGCCTCGTCCGATTGATGGAGTCGCCACACGGCATCGATCTGGGCCCGCTCCAGTCGAGGCTGCCGACAGACCTGTGCACCCCGTCGGGGAGAGTGCAGCTGGGCCCACCGGTGCTGCTGGGCGACCTGGAACGGCTCCGCCAGGCGATGGGACGCTTCGGCGGCGACGGGATGGTCCTCATCGGTCGGCGACATGTCCGCTCCAACAACTCTTGGATGCACAACGTCGACGTGCTCGTCAAGGGAAAGGCCAGGTGCACCCTCCAGATCAACCCGGAGGATGCTGCCCGCATCGGAGTCGAGCCCGAAGGAATGGTCAAGGTGTCTTCGAGCGCCGGGGCGGTGGTCGTCCCCGTCGAGGTGACCGAGGACATCCTAGAGGGTGTGGTTAGCCTGCCCCATGGCTGGGGCCACGACCTGGAGGGCTCCAGCCTGAGCGTGGCCTCGGGACGACCCGGTGTCAATGCCAACCTGCTCTCCACCGGGGCGATGGACCCGATGTCGGGCAACGCGATCTTGAACGGCATCCCGGTGGAGGTGGTTCCGGCTTGAGCGTCACCTCGCTCCGAAGGCCGCGTCGCGCTCGGAGCTCGTGAGAGCAGCCGACAGGTAACCGGACGTCCCCCACTCGAGCAGCTCTCGCGCTCCCGCGGCGAGGGCACCGTAGGCAGCGAAGGCAAGGGCACCACCTGTGGACATCCGCCGCACCCCGATCTCGGCCAGCTCACCGACGGTCGGCCCACCGGGGAGCAACAGCACATTGACCGGACCGTCGACCTCTGAGACCAAACGGGTCATGGCCGCAGGGTCGGTGAGCCCTGGCGCGTAGAGCACGTCGGCACCAGATGCGTGATAGGAGCGCAGCCTGGAGATGGTGTCTACGAGGTCGTCGCCCCCGTAGAGATGGTTCTCCGCCCGCGCCGTGACGGTCAGCCCCTCCTCGGCCGCGGCAGCGCAGAACCGGCCGACACGATCTGTCGCCTCTTCGGCTCCGAGAAGACCCCTCCCCGGCAGGTAGTCCTCGATCGAGACGCCGGCGGCACCGGTGGCGGCCAACTGACCCACCGTCCAACCGAGCCCGTCGGCATCGTCGGAGTAGCCGGCCTCGGCGTCGACGCTCAGGGGAATGTCGACTGCATCGCAGACTGCGGCGACGTGGACCGCCAGTTCGGCGAAAGTCACGTTCTGATCGTGTCTTCCCAGAGCAGCGGCAAACCCTGAGCTGGTGGTGGCGATGGCTTCAAAGCCCAGTGACTGCAATATCAGGGCCGATCCGACATCCCAGGCATTGGGCATGAGAAAGGAGCCTGTCTCATGGAGTCGAGCGAAACGCTCACGAAGCTTCAACGCGGGCTGTTCTCCCATCCCCGAGCACGCTAGCCCGAAGCCCAACCCCTCCGCGCAACACCTATTGCCTAAGATCCGCTTCGTGACGAAACCCGACCCGGTCATCGAAGCGCTGGACGATCTGGTCGAAGCACTCGCCCAAAACATCGAAGCCAGCGAGCTCGCCATGAAACAAGCGCGAAACATCAAGGAACTTCGAGCTCGAGGACTCCCCTACCGGGACATCGCCGACGAGGCCGGAGCACCGGTCGTGGTCCAGTTGGTGACCGCCAACCTCGACCGGCTCCGGCTCTTCGGGGCCCGGCTTCGACAGGCACAGGCGGCCGCCCTCCACGACGAGGGTCTGACGATGGATCAGATCGCCGGGCTGTTCGGCGTCACTCGGCAGCGAATCTCCGCCCTCCTACGCCCGACCCGGGAGGGTTGAGGCCCGATCGAACCACCGTCGGCACGGTGGCCAACGCAAGCCACAGAATCAGCCACGGCCAAAACGTGTCGGTGCCGCGACCTAGCTTCGGGACCGAGGGCGATCCCACGAGGAGGTAGAGCGATGAATGCCAGTATCCAGGCCTGGTGGGACCAGGAAGATGCCCGGATCAGGACCGTGATCAGAAGACATGGTTGGGCGATCGAGTACATCGGCGGGGGGTGCTGTTCGGTCCCGGGCTGTGACGGTGACGACGACGGTCCCCCGTTCGCCTACACCGTGGGGATGTTCGGGTTGGGCCATCCCGAGTTGTTGGTGTTCGGGCTCGACCCCGGCGCCACGGGCCGGCTCCTCAATTCGCTGGGCGATCGTATCCGGGCCGATGACTCCCTCCTCCCCGGTCAGATGGTCAGCGTCGAGGGGTGGAACCATCGCGTGGTCCCCGAGGAGGTCCCGAACCCCGGTGAGATCGTTTTCACGGCCAACCGCTTCTATGAGCGCCCGTCGGAGTTCTCGGTGCCTGTCCTCCAACTGACCTACGACGACGATGCCGGCAGGTTCCCGTGGGAGCCAGGTTTCGCCGACCCGGAGATGCAGCCGAGACCGGGGACCTTCCGCGCCTGAAGGTCAGAGGTCACGGGCCCGCGCCATCGCCGCCCGGGCATGGGCCTCGAGCTCTTCCAGACGGGCCATTTGGACGGTGTCGTCCATCAGCTCATGAGGCCGGTCGACGGAGAGCCAGGTCGATGGTTTGAGGAAGGTCATGACAGACAGCCCGGCCTGGAACCTGGAGCCGCCAGCCGCGGGCAGCACGTGGTTGGGCCCTGCTCCGTAGTCGGCGAAGGCCCCCGTGGCGTTGGCTCCGACGAACAGAGACCCGTAGTTGCGCACTTGCAGCGCCAGGGTGCGCGGGTCGTTGACATGGAGAGCGAGATGACCGGGGGCGATGTCGTCCGCCACCTCGGCGCCGATACGCAGGTCGGGAACGATCACGCAGAACCCATTGGCCAGCGCGGTCTGCGCCACTTCGGCGGTGGGCAGGTCGGCGAGTCTGGCCGCCAGCTCCCGTTCCACGGCGTCGGCCTGTGCCGTGGTGGTCACGAGCAGGGCCGGTAGACCGTCGCCGTCGTGTTCTGCCTGGGCGAGCAGGTCGGCCGCCACCAAACCGGGATCGGCTGCCTCGTCGGCGATCACCAGGATCTCGCGGCGACCGGCGAGACCGTCGATTCCCACCTCGCCCAGAAGATGGCGCTTGGCGGCCGTGACGGATTCGTCTCCAGGCCCGACTATCAACTCGGCGGCCGGGCCCACCGTCCCGAAGGCGAGGGCCGCCACCGCCTGTGCTCCCCCGACCGCGAGCAACCCGTCGGCTCCGGCCACCCAGCAGGCGGCCAGGGTGAGAGAGGACGGTCGGGGCGAGGCCACCCATACGCTGGTGACACCGGCGACACGGGCCGGAGTCACTGTCATCAGCACCGTGGAGGGCAGCGGGTGGCGGCCACCTGGCGCACAAGCGCCCACCGTGGTGACCGGAAGCCAGCGATGGCCGGCCTGTCCGCCCTCCACCTGGATGGTGAGATCGGACAGACCGTTCCGCTGAGCCCGGCTGAACCTCTCGATGCGCCGGTGGACTCTGGTCAACAATGCTCTCGTATCGGGGTCCAATGCCTCGAAAGCCGACTTCAGGTCGGCCCTGTCCACGACGATCGGCCTCCCCGGCTCGATGTCGCCCAATCTCTCGGCATGCGCCCGGAGGGCCGGCTCACCCCGCGCTCTCACATCCTCCACGATCCCCACCGCGGAGGCATGGGCGGAGTCTTCGGCCACTCGTTCGTGGCCGTTCAGTTCCGTCGGGTCGACCCGGCGCAAGAGATGAGTCATTTGGTTTCCTCAGAGACCATCGTTCTCCTGGCGACCCGCACTCCCTCGAATCGAGCATCACTCGACGTCCGCCGACGGGTCCCCGCGCGGACACTTTTTACCAAAGCGAGGTAGACGATGTCCGGTTCCCGGCTCCCCGTGGTCCCAACGATGAAGTCGGTCAGGACCGGGGGGTCGGCCCCTCGTAGACGCAGGAGACGTCGTAGTCGACGATTCGAGGCGGCATTGCCTCGTCTCCGCACGCCGGACAGTCGACGTTGCGCTTCAGTCTCAAGTCGACGAACTCCTGGGAGAGTGCGTCGTAGGTGAGGAGACGTCCCACCAGGCTCTCGCCTATCCCGAGGATGAGCTTGATCGCTTCCACGGCCTGGATCGAGCCGATGATTCCCGGCAGGACTCCAAGCACTCCGGCTTCGGCGCAGGACGGCGCCAGCTCGGGCGGTGGGGGCTCGGGGAACTGACAGCGATAGCAGGGTCCTTCGTAAGGGTGGAACACGCTGACCTGGCCCTCGAAGCGGAAAATCGAGCCGTGGACCACCGGAGTCCTCAGATGCAGCGAGGCGTCGTTCACCAGGTAACGGGTGGGGAAGTTGTCGCCACCGTCGACGACCACGTCGTACCGGCCCACGATGTCCAGGACGTTGTCGGCGGTCAGCCTCAGGTTGTGAGTCTCGACCTTGACGTCGGGGTTGAGGGCGGTGAGCGTCTCCCTGGCCGACTCGACTTTTGCCTGGCCGAGCCGGTCGAGGTTGTGGAGGATCTGTCTCTGCAGGTTGCTGGCGTCGACGACATCGTCGTCGACGATCCCGAGTGTGCCCACTCCGGCAGCAGCGAGGTAGATGGCCGCCGGTGAGCCGAGACCGCCGGCACCGATCACGAGCACTTTCGAGTCGAGGAGACGGGCTTGGCCCTCCTCACCCACCTCGGAGAGCAGCACGTGCCGGCTGTAGCGACTCCGCTGGTCGGAGGAGAGACTCTGTGGGGTCGACCACGCCAGACCCTCCCGCTTCCATCGTGTGAACCCGCCTTCGAGCGACGACACATTGGTGTAGCCCATGTCCTGGAGGCTGCGGGCAGCCAGGGCGGAGCGGGCGCCACCCTCGCAGTAGAGGACCGCCTCCCGGTCCGGGTCGGGAAGGTGGTTGGCGATCGAGGACTCGAGCACTCCGCGGGGGACGAAGATGGCGCCGGGGATCGCACCCTGCTCGAACTCGTCGGCCTCGCGCACATCGAGCACCACGACCTCGTCGAGACGCTTCTCGAGCCACTCGGGCTCGACCTCCTTGATCTGCCGTTTCGCAGCTGCGACGACGTCGCGGTAGTTCAGTGTCACGTTCTCATTCAGGTGCGGTCTGTACCGCGGATGTTAACGATGAGGGTGACATCAGAGAATGGCCCCGAGATAGTTGGCCAAACGGAGGAGGTCGGCGAAGACTCCCCCGGCGGTCACCTCCGGCCCGGCACCCGGCCCCTGGACCACCAGAGGGTTCTCGGAGTAGCGGGCCGTCTTGAAGGTCACGATGTTGTCGGTGAGCCTGATACGGGCAAATGGGTGGTCGGAGTCGTAGGAGCGCAGGGAGACCTTGCAGCCGGCGGCGGGGTCGACGACACCCACGAACCGGAGGACCTTGCCCGACTCCCTAGCCTCCTCGACAATCGCCAGCATCTCGTCGTCGTAGTCGGCGAGATGGTCCAAGAACTCGTCGACCCCGCCGTCTTCGAGACCTGCGGGGATCAGTCCTTCGATCTCCATGCCGTCGAGGCTGGCCATGACTCCGATCTCGCGGGCCAGGATCACCACCTTCCGGGCCACATCGAGTCCGGAGAGGTCCTCACGCGGGTCGGGCTCGGTGTAGCCCTTGTCACGCGCCATCCGGACGATCTCGGAGAAGGGGGTGGAGCCGTCGAAGCTGTTGAAGAGATACGACAGGGTTCCCGAGAAGACCCCCTCGATTCGGTGGACTTCGTCACCGGTCTGCACCAGGTCCCGCAGGGTCTGGATCACCGGCAGCGCCGCCCCCACCGTCGTCTCGTAGAAGTAGTGGGCGTCGGCACGTCGCGCCGATTGCTGCAGATCGCGGTAGTAGTCGATGTCCCCGCTGTTCGCCTTCTTGTTGGGGGTGATGACGTGGATCCCCTTGGAGAGCCAGTCACGGTATCTCATGGCGATCTCGGCGCTGGCGGTGCAGTCGATGATGGCCGCATGGGGCAGCGAATCGGTGTGCACGTGGTCGGCGAGCATGTCGAGGTCCGTCGGCATCGTCCCCGAGCCTTGCTCTCCGAGCCGCTGTCTCCAGTCTCCCAGATCGATCCGATACTCGTCGAGAAGCATCGTGGAGGTGGTGGCTATCGCCCTGACCCTGAGATCGACCCCAAACTCATCGATCAGCGAGTCGAGTCGCCGCGCCATCTGGTCGAGAAGGGTGCCGCCGACGTGTCCCGTGCCGATGACTCCGATCGAAAGCGTCTGCCGTGACAGGTAGAACCCGGCGTGAGCGGCACGGAGGGCACGGGCGGCGTCCACTCCGTCGATGACCACCGAGATGTTCCGCTCGGACGAGCCCTGCGCTATCGCCTTCACGTTCACCCCCGCTCGCACCAGAGACCCAAAGAGGCGTGCCGCGATGCCAGGCGTGCCCGACATCCCATCGCCAACGGCGGCCATGATGGTGCAACCCGTCGTCACTTCGAGGTCCTGGAGCAGCCCGCGAAGACGCTCGGCGGCGAAAGCCCGCTCCACCGCGGCTCGCGCCGTGGATGCCTGTGTCTCGGGAACAGCGAAACAGATCGAGTGCTCGGAGCTCCCTTGTGAGATCATCACCACCGAGACCCCCGCCTGACGCAACGAGCCGAAGAGACGTTCGGAGATCCCCGGAACCCCGATCATCGCGGTGCCCTCCAGGTTGACGAGGGCCATGTCGCCTATCGATGCAAAGCCTTTGACGGGCAAGCCGGTAGTGGAGGTGGGTGCAATCCGGGTCCCCGGTGCCGAGGGGTTGAACGTGTTGCGGATTGTCACCGGGATCCCGCTGCGGATCGCCGGGGTCATCGTGGCGGGGTGGATCACCTTGGCTCCGAAGTAGGCCAGCTCCATTGCCTCGTCGTAGGAGAGCTCGGGGAGGACCTGAGCCTGGGGGACCAGCCGGGGGTCGGCGCTCATCACCCCGTCCACATCGGTCCAGATGGTCAACTCACGGGCATTCAGCAGCGAGCTGAATATCGAAGCCGAGTAGTCGCTCCCGTTACGCCCCAATGTCGTCGGTGCCCCCGTGGCGTCGGATGCGACGAACCCTGTGATGACCACGACGTCCTCGTCGTGGTCGGTGAGCCAGCCGTCCAGTCTGGCGGCACTGGAATCCCAGTCCACCATCGGCGTGGTCTCCGCCGGCGTGACCACGAGAACGTCACGGGCGTCGAGCATCGCCGCTGCCACCCCCGAGCGCCGCAAGTGGGCGGCGAGGAGTCGAGCCGACCACACCTCGCCAAAACCTGCCACGGCTCCTATCGCATTGTCCAGCGCCGTGCCCATGACCCGGGAAGCCCGCAGCACGTCGTCGATGTCGGAGAAGTCCTTGTCGATTCGGGCGATGAGGTGGTGTGAGTCGGACGGGCCGAGGAGGTCGTCGACCAGACCCACCTGACGTTGCCGGAGAGATTCGGCCAACTCCTCAGCCGAGGTGTCCCGTCGCCCCGCCCGGGACACCAACTCGATGAGGCCGTCGGTCATCCCCGCGGTCGCCGAGACGACCACGGCCTGTCTCGGGTGACCCGAGCTCTCGATGAT
>CAZZIG010000065.1:0-7968 GCA_964653975.1 uncultured Acidimicrobiaceae bacterium | reverse complement strand
TCCCCGCCACGATAATTCCTCGTGGCCCAACCACCCACTTTGGTGGTGGTTGGGGCCCCCGCCTCGGGGCCCCACTACCTGAGGAAAGGGTCGTTTAGTCCAACCGTTGGCGATCCACCTATAATCGTCACACAAACAAGGACGCTTTTCGGTCAGGTGGGCGCCTTCTGGCACCCACCTGTTTCGTGTGGAGACATTGAGGAGAATCGTCGGATTGACGCAGGTGATTGAGATCTGGAGTGTGGTAGAGCCCTATCTCGCCGCGGAGCAGCTCGAGCTGGACGACCTCGAGCTGACCGGACGCGGGCGGGGACGGGTTCTACGCGTCACGGTCGACGGGGAAGATGTCGATCTGGACCGTCTCGCCGCGCTCTCCCGGGGGTTGTCCCGTCTGCTCGACGACGAGCCCGGTCTCCAGGACCACTACCGGCTCGAGGTCAGCTCGCCGGGTCTGGAGCGAAAGCTGCGCCGGCCGACGCACTATCGGAAGTCGCTGGGCCGCGAGGTGGTGGTGAAGACGGCCCGGGACGAGGAGAAAGCCACCTTTCGCGGGACCCTCACCGATGCCGACGACTCTCGAATCACCGTCGACGCCGAACACGGCCCGATAACCGTCCCATACGACGACGTGATCAGCGCCAAGACCGTCTTCCGGTGGGAGAAGGCGCCGAAGCCAGGTCAGGCGAAGGAGAACCAATGAAGCTCGACACGATGATGGAGGCGATCGAGGTCCTCGCACGAGAGCGCGGGGTAGCCGTCGATGCGATCCTCGACGCCTTCGCCAATGCCCTCGTGGCTGCCTACAAACGCAGCCCAGGCGCTGCCGAAGAGGCACGGGTCACCATCGACCCCGACTCCGGGGAGGTGACGGTCTACGCCCAGGAGCTCGACGAGGACGGCAACGTCGTCGACGAGTGGGAAGACACCCCCGAGGGAGAGGCCTTCGGGCGGATCGCCGCCCAGTCGTTCAAGCAGGTGATGCAGTTCAAGTTGCGGGAGGCCAAGCGGGAGAAGGTCTACGAGATGTACGAGGGGCGCGAGGGCGACCTCGTGACCGGGATCGTCCAGCAGGTCGACTACCGGTCGGTGATCCTCGATCTGGGCGACGCCGAGGCAATCCTCCCCGGGAGTGAACGGATCCCCTTCGAGCGTCTCGATCGCGGTAACCGGGTCAAGGCGTTGATCCTCGAGGTGAGGAACGAGGCGAAAGGCGCTCAGATCGTCGTGTCCCGCAGCCACCCCGACCTCGTCCGCCGGTTGTTGGAGCTGGAGGTCCCCGAGCTGACCGACGGCACCGTCGAGATCGTCAACATCGCTCGTGAGCCCGGTCATCGCACCAAGATCGCGGTCATCTCCCACGACCCCAACGTCGACCCCAAGGGGGCTTGTGTGGGAGCCCGTGGGTCGCGGGTCCGTCAGGTGGTCAATGAGCTCCGGGGGGAGAAGGTGGACGTCGTCCAGTGGCGCGACGACGTCGCCCAATTCATCGCGGAGGCCCTCGGCCCGGCCAAGGTCAAAGAGGTCCACATCGATGAGGAGGAGAAGACGGCCGATGTCGTGGTCTCCGAGCACCAGCTCTCCCTGGCCATCGGCAAGGAGGGCCAGAACGCCAGGCTGGCCGCCAGGTTGTCCGGATACAAGGTCGATATCCGTTCCGACACCGAGGGCGTCGAGCCCGAACCGGCCGAGGAGTCGACCGAGGCCGCTCCCGAGAAACCCGAAGCGGAGACCGCCCCAGCCGAAGCGGGGGATGCCGAAGTGGCGGTCGCTGCGGCCGGCGAAGAGATTGCCGGGGCAGAGAGTGCCGACGAAGAGAATGCTGAGGAAGCCGACCCTGACGGTGTGGCTGCGGTAGTCGCCGAGGAGGTCGAAGTGGGTGAGGAGCCCGATGCTGACGTAGCTCCGGCGGACGACGAGGATGCCGTCGAAGAATCCGATACAGACGTCGAGAGTGAGTGATCGTTGAATGAGGGTTTATGAGCTCGCCCGCGAATTGGGCATCGAGTCGAAGGAGGTCCTGGCTCAGGCCGAGGAGCTGGGCATCGATGTGAAGACCGCGTCGTCCGGTCTGGATGACGAGTCGACCGAGTTGCTCCGTCTCGCCTTCTCCCCCGAAGAGGAAGCGGCGGCGCCACCAGCCGAGTCGTCCCAGGAGCCGGCCGAGGCCACCGAGGTGGTGACAGCCGAGGAGCCGGTCGAGGCCGAAGCGGAGCCCGAGACCGACACCGCCGTGGCCGAGCCCGCACCCGATGAGGTCGCTGCACCTGCCGGGGAGCCGGAGGAAGTCGAAGCAGGGACCGCCGACGTCGACGTGAGTATCGCCACCATCACCACCGGTGCCAGCGTGGCGGACTTCGCCGAGGCACTCGGCCAGCCCACCGGGGAAGTCATCAAGGCCCTGTTGGAGCGGGGCGTGCCTGCCGGCGCGCAACAGGAGATGCCCGCCGAACTGATCGACGAAGTCGCCGAGGGCTTCGGCTACATCGTCGAAGTGGTCGAAGAGGAGGCTGCCCCGGTGGTCGCGGCGCAACCGGAGTTCGACGACGCCGAGGCCGACCTGGCTCCCCGGCCCCCGGTGGTCACGGTCATGGGCCATGTCGATCATGGCAAGACGACGCTTCTCGACAGCATCCGCAAAGCCAATGTCGTCGAAGGTGAGGAGGGTGGCATCACCCAGCACATCGGGGCCTACCAGGTGGAAGTCGAGGGCCGGCGCATAACGTTCGTGGACACTCCTGGACATGAGGCGTTCACGGCCCTCCGGGCCCGCGGTGCGAACATCACCGACATCGTGGTCCTGGTCGTGGCCGCTGATGATGGGGTCATGCCGCAGACGGTCGAAGCGATATCTCACGCCAAGGCCGCCGGGGTGAAGATGATCGTCGCGGTCAACAAGATGGATCTCCCCGGTGCCGACCCGTTGCGGGTGCGGACGGAGTTGACCAACCACGGCGTCATCACCGAGGACCTCGGGGGCGACATACCCTCGGTGGAGATATCCGCGGTGAACGGCCAGGGTGTCGACGATCTGCTCGAGGTCATCGATCTCATCGCCCAACTCGAGGACTTTCGGGCCAACCCCAAGCCGACGGCCTCCGGTGTGGTGGTCGAGGCTCAACTCGAGGTGGGACGTGGACCGGTCGCCACCGTGATCATCAAGCGGGGGACCCTGAGACAGGGTGACGCCTTCCTGGCCGGGTCGGTGTCCGGCCGTGTCCGTGCACTCATGGACGACAAGGGCGAGCGAGTCGACACCGCCGGCCCCTCAGACCCCGTGCAGATCATGGGCTGGTCCGATGTCCCCTCGGCCGGCGACTTCTTCGAGGTCCAGAAGGACGACAAGGAGGCCCGTCGCATCGCCGAGGGTCGCCAGCAGGAGGAGCAGGCCGAGGCGCGGACTGCGCCCTCGGCGAGAGATCGACTCCAGGGCCTGCTGGAACAGCTTCGTAGCGAGGATGCCCAGCTCAACGTGATCGTCAAGGCGGACGCCCAGGGGTCGTTGGAGGCCCTGCGCGAATCCATCGGCAAGATCGAGCGGGAGGGCGGCAAGATCCAGATAGTCCACACAGCGGTGGGCGGGATCAACGAGAACGACGTCACTCTGGCCGAGGTCACCGAGGCCGTGATCGTCGGTTTCAACGTGCGGCCCGAGCCCAAGGCACGCAGGGCCGCGGAGGAGGCCGGTGTCGAGGTGAGGACCTACGGCATCATCTACGAGCTCCTCGACGAGATCGAACAGCTACTCGTCGGCCAGCTGGCGCCGGACGAGGAAGAAGTGGTCCTGGGCACGGCCGAGGTGCGGGCCACCTTCAAGGTGCCGAGATCGGGCACCGTCGCCGGTTGTTACGTCATCGAAGGGGTCGTGCAACGCGGCGCCCGGGCCCGTCTGCTGCGCGACGGGGTTGTGATCCACGACGGTGTCATCTCCTCGCTCAAGAGGTTCAAAGACGATGTGCGTGAAGTCCAGTCGGGTTTCGAGTGCGGGATGGGATTCGAGAATTACGACGACATCAAGGACGGCGACCACATCGAGGTCTACGTGATCCGAGAGGTCGCCCGAACCTGAAGTCTGACGACGGAGAGTGTCGGCCATGAGCGACCGCATGCGGCGGGTCAACTCGACAATCCGCGAGGTTCTCGCCGACGAGATAGAGCGCATGAGCGACACGCGGCTCGAGTTGGTGTCGGTGACCGCGGTCGACACATCACGGGACCTGAGGAAGGCGACGGTCTTTGTCGACGTCCTCGGCGACGATGACCGCGACGAGGCCCTCGACGCTCTGCGAGGCGCCGCCAAGCGGCTCCAGGCCGTGGTTGGCGCTGAGGTGCGGATCAAGTACACCCCCACCCTCGAGTTCGAGATGGACCCCGCGGTGACCGGGGGCCGGCGGATCGAGGCGATCCTGCGTGAGTTGAAGGGAGACGAAGAAGAGTGACCATCGACAGCTCGATCATCGAGGAGGCGGCGGCAGCCATCGAAGAGGCGGACCAGATCGCCCTGGCATGCCATGTCGGCCCCGACGGTGATGCCCTGGGATCGATGCTCGGTCTTGCGCTGGCGGCACGTAACGCGGGCAAGGAGGCGGTGGCCAGCTTCGGATCGCCTTTCGTGCTCCCGCCGAGTCTGTCTTTCCTACCCCTCGACATCCTGGTGCCCCCCAACGAGTTTCCCGAGACACCCGAGCTCATGGTGGTCCTCGATGTCGGGTCCACCGAGCGGCTCGGGGAGCTGGGCTCACATGTCTCCGACTCCGGGAAGGTGATGGTGATCGACCATCACGTGACCAATGAGGGGTTCGGGGACATCGCCGTGGTCGATCCCGCCGCCGCAGCCACCGGGGAACTGGTCTTCGCCATCCTCGGCGAGCTGGGATGGAAGATCGCCCCCGATGTGGCCATGTGCCTCCTCACCGCGCTGGTCACCGACACCGGCCGGTTCAGCTACTCGAACACCACCCCTCTGACCCTGCGTATCGCCGCCCACCTCTTGGAGGCGGGGGCGGATCCCAGCGTCATCGGACGCCACGTCTACGAGGAGGAGCCGTTTGGCTATCTCAAGGCCCTCGCCGTGGCCATGGGCCGGGCCACGCTCGATCCCGAGCTCGGTGTCGTGACTACGTCGATCACCCAACAGGACCTCGACGAGGCCGACGTCGACTGGTCTGACACCGAGAACCTCATCGATGTCCTCCGGCTGGCCGTCGAAGCGGACACCGCGGTGCTCGTCAAGGGTCACAAGGACGGGAGGGTGAAGGTGAGCATGCGCTCCAGGGGGAGCACCGACGTGGGGGGTCTCGCGGTCGCGATGGGTGGTGGGGGGCACCGGCTCGCCGCAGGGTTTACGGTCGATGGCGAGATCGACGCCGTGCTCGAACAGGTACTCGCCCGCATCGAGGACTTCCGGTGATCGATCACGCAAGACGATGACGGGCACGAAGGGCTTTCTCGTCGTCGACAAGCCCAAAGGGATGACCTCGAACCAGGCGGTCGGCCATGTGCGCAAGGCGACCGGGGTAGAGAAGGTGGGTCATGCCGGCACACTCGACCCGATGGCCACAGGTGTCCTGGTCATGGCAGTCGGCAAAGTCACCCGCTTGATCAGATACATCCAGGACGAAGAAAAGGAGTACGTGGCCACCGCCCTGTTCGGAGTGGCCACCGACACCCTCGACGCCGACGGGGCCGTGTTGTCGCGAGAGCCGATGGACTTCGACGAAGATGAGCTGATGGCAATCGTCCCCCGATTCGTCGGCACCATCTCCCAGGTGCCACCGATGGTGTCCGCGTTGAAGAAGGACGGGCGCCGGCTCTACGAGCTCGCTCGAGAGGGTCAGGTGGTCGACAGGGACGCCCGTCAGGTGGAGGTACGCGAGTTGGAGATCCTGTCGGTGGGACCGCCGCCGTATCCGGAGGTCGAGTTCAAGGTGATCTGTGGCAAAGGCACCTACGTTCGCTCGCTCGCCGACGACATGGCGGCGGTCCTGGGAGGTGATGCCCACCTCACCGCTCTTCGTCGCACCAGGATCGGGTCCTTCAGATCCAGCGATGCGGTCACTCTGGACGACCTGCACAACTGGGAGCGTTACCTGATCGGGCCTGCCCAGGCCATGGACAGCCTCCCAAAGGTGGTTGTCGACGAGGAGACGGCGCGGGGGGCCCGGCACGGGATGCGGTTCGTCGGAGGCCCCATCCTCGACGGCCCGGCCGACCAGCCCTACTCCGTTCTCACCGAGCACGGTGAGCTCATCGCCATCTATGTCCGGGTCGGCATCCGAGCCGAGCCTGAGGTGGTGCTGCCCACGTGATCGTCCGTCAAGGGCCCTGGGAGGGCTGGGAGCCCGTGCCCGGGCCCACTTCGGTGACCATCGGCGTCCTCGACGGGGTCCACGTCGGGCATCAGGCGTTGCTCGCTCGTCTCGACGACTCGATGACCCGAGCAGTGCTCACGTTCGACCCTCACCCGGTCGAGGTCCTCCGACCGGGTACGCCACCCCGTCTCATCACGACGATCGACGAGCGGATCGGTCTGCTCGGGGAGGTGCGGGTTGATGCAGTTGGTGTCCTCGACCTCGGTGAGATCAAGGAACAGTCTCCCGAGGAGTTCGTGGAGCGGGTCCTCGTCGAAAAGCTGCAGGTCGGTCATCTGGTTGTCGGCGAAGACTTCAGGTTCGGCAAAGACCGCGCCGGCGACGTCGTCCTGCTCTCGAGCGTCGGGGAACGTCTCGGTTTCGAGGTGGACCCGATCGGGTTGGTGCACGACGACGGGTTTCCGGTCTCATCCAGTCGGATCCGGGGTCTGATCGAGACCGGGAGAATGGCCGACGCCAGTGTCCTCCTGGGCTCGTGGTTCAGTCTCACCAACACGGTGATTGGAGGTGACCGGCGAGGTCGTGAGATCGGGTACCCGACGGCCAACATGAGGCCGCCGGCCCGGAAAGTCGTCCCGGCCAACGGCGTGTACTCGTGTTTCGCCATCGTCGATGGCTCCCGTCACGACGCAGCAGTCAATGTAGGCGTCAGACCGACCTTCGGTGGCGGAGAGCTCCTGGTCGAGGCCTACATACTCGATTTCGACGACGATCTCTACGGAGATCAGCTCACTCTGGAGTTCGTCGAATACATCAGACCGGAGCTGAGATTCTCCGGTGTCGACGAGTTGGTGGCGCGGATGGACCAGGACGTCGACCGGGCCCGGGCGGTCCTGGCGGAGGTCAGGTCGGGAATATGAGTTGGCGGCCCGATGCTGTTACAGTTTGCAGAGTTCCCCCCATCACTCCAGGCCTTACGCGTAATGAAGACAACCACTGAAATCGTCGAAGAGTTCGGCACTCACGAGAGCGACACAGGCTCTCCCGAGGTGCAGGTGGCTCTGCTCACCGAGCGGATCAACCACCTGACCGAGCATCTTCGTGGCCACAAGCACGACCACCACAGCCGTCGTGGTCTGTTGCTGATGGTCGGTAAGCGCAGGAGGCTCCTCGACTATCTACGTCGTGAGGATGTAGAGAGGTATAGGAGTCTCATCGCCAAGCTCGGCTTGCGGCGCTGAACCACCGAGGAGCGGTTTCGACCGCTCCTCACCTGTATACGGGGCCGGAAGGCCCGAAGCAAGAGAAGAGAGCCACGTCGGTTGTCAGTGGTGAAGTCTCAGCGGCTCAGCTGAGACCTCACCACTGCCAACGGGCGCAGGCTCCGAGAAACAACAAGGAGCACACAGTGCCCGAAACCTCAGTAAGAGGAACCATCGGAGGCAAGGAGCTGACCCTCAGCACCGGCAAGATGGCCTCCCTCGCCAACGGTGCAGTAGTCGCCAAGCTCGGTGGCACCGAGATGCTGGTGACCGCCACCGCAAACACGAAGCCCAGGGAAGGGGTCGACTTCTTCCCGCTGACGATCGACTTCGAGGAGCGGATGTACTCCGTCGGGAAGATCCCCGGATCGTTCTTCCGCCGCGAGGGCCGTCCCTCC
>CAZZIG010000064.1:0-6554 GCA_964653975.1 uncultured Acidimicrobiaceae bacterium | reverse complement strand
TGGATCGAGCCTCTCCACCTCGACGCGAAGATCGATCAGCGATTTGGCAACCGGTCCGCCGTCCTCGCTTCCGTGGGCCATGTCGCGTACTGGCCCCTGAAGCATGCGGGTCCGGCTGGCAGCGCGAGTCTGCAAGTCCCTTCCCATTTCTTCAACGGCGAGCCGACTGCGTTCTCGAGCAGCCTGATCGGAGGTATCGAAGTCGAGTAGCACGCTGGCTTGCTTTCGGGCCCTCTCGCGGAGCTCAGCATCCGGATCCGGTTCCGGCAGTGCCAGTTCGGCCTTGGTCTCCTCTACGCTCAATGCGAGTTCGAGCGGCTGACGTACCACTTCGCTATTGCCTTCTGATTCGCGTGTCATCTCCGCTCTCCTCTGATCTGTTTGTTAGATCTCATGTCACGTATCTCTCAGCTCGATCGGCCAGCTCTTGGAGGGCTGCCATAGCGGCCTTTGCGTCTTGTGGCTGTCGGCCTATTGGTGCGTCTGCCAGAGCTGTCGTGGTCTTGTCCAACATCGTCATTGCCGACTCGTTTTCAGATAGGAGGGCGGCGATCTTCTTCTCCTGAGAATGCAGAAGTGCGCGTCGGTCTTGCAGTGAGCTCCGCTCCGAATTGGCAGCGTCGTCATCGAGGTCGGCGAGTTCGTCGAGCCGTTGGACTATGTAGTCATCATCGATGGCGCTGACACTATCCACGGCTACGGCGACTTCTCGGAGATTCTCGAGCGTCGCCAGGTACACCCCTTGCGCAGTGGACAGGTAGCGGCCGTATGTCAGTTCACCTGACTGGAGCCTGCGGTTGAGCACTCCGACCAGACTGTCCCGCTTCTCCCGGATCGCTTTCAGCTGTCGCAGCGGACGGGTGTCTTCGAGACCTTTGAGCTCCGCTTCGAGACGTGCCAAATCCTCGGTCTCCACATCTGACAGCTCTGAGACCTCGAACTGAAGGCGGTTGAGTGTTCCGGTAGCGGACATCGTGATTGGCCAGAGAGCGATGGCCAGTCCGGCGATGACCAGCAGTATCACCGTCATGAAGAATGGGGGTTGAAGCAACGCCAGGATGGCCCAAGTAGCCACTACGACAAGACCCATCGCCACCCAGGTTGCCGGGTAGGCCGCCACCACCCTCCACCAACTCCTCATTACTGACGGCCTGCGGGGGTAGTCGGCGCACCATGGGGATTCCTATGGTCATTCCCGTTCGGGATCAAACACATCACGCTCGCTCCAAGACCCTTTGCGGGACGAGGTTGGACGTCCGTCCCGACTATCTCTGACGTTGACGATTTTATGCGTTCTCTCGCGGCTACCCGCTGGCGGGTGGGTCCGTGCTGGGGACGCAGCTCAGTCTGGCTGAGCTGTCCGTTATCGATGTGATGGCGTCCAGAAAGGTATCGATCCGCTTGAGGCTCAGCTCCGGGGAGCTGTCAGGCGGGCGGCCGCCGCCACAATCTCGGAGGGCTCGGCGCGGCGCCGGTGGTTGGCGTCGACGTAGGCAAATCGGATGACCCGGTCGCTGTCGATCACATAGGTGGCGGGTATCGGCAGCTCCCACTTGTCGACTCCGTTCATGGCCGGGATGTCGCGGCCCTTTTCCCTGTAGTTCTGGATGTTCTCCTCTGTCATCTCGTAGACGAGGTTGAATTGCTTGGCGACGAGGTTGTCGTGATCCGACAGCACGGGAAACGTGAGGTCATGTTTCTCGACCGTCGTCAGAGAGGTGTCAGGAGTGTTGGGCGAGACTGCGACCAAGGTCGCTCCCGCAGCTTCGACGTCTGCCATTGCCCGCTGGAGGGCTCGAAGCTCCAGGTTGCAGAACGGGCACCATTGACCGCGATAGAACGAGAGGATGACCGGGCCCGAGCCCAACAGGTCGGAAAGCCTGACCGTCGCGCCAACCGCATCGGGCAGCTCGAAGTCAGGGGCGGTGTCGCCCTCGTTCAGCGCCCGGTCGACGATCCCCGATTCTTCCAGGGCGGCCAAGGCTCTCTGGTACATCTCCTGAGTGTCTTTGGTCAGTGTGGACTGACCCTGAGCGGTTCGCTCGGTGAGTTCTTCGGACAGTGACATGGGATCAGGCTAGAGGTCGGGCTGACATCCGGCGACAGAGGAACGGGTTCAGCCACTCCACTTATAGCGGCCTCTATTCGCCGCTCGCCTTTCGGCGCCTCTAGTCGGCGAAGACCGCCGCCACGGGCCCCCCGTCAGCGAGTCTGCAGAGCCCGCCACACCCGCTCGGCGGTGAACGGCGTCTCGGTCAGCCAGATGCCGGTGGCGTCGTGGATGGCATTGGCGATAGCGGGGATGGGGGCGTTTATCCCGATCTCGGCCACCGACTTGGCCCCCATCGGCCCGGTGGGCTCGAAGGAATCCACCAGGATGGTCTCGATCCGGGGCAGGTCCTCGGGTCCGGGGATCTTGTAACGGGCGTAGTCCGTGGTCTTGGGTCGGCCCCGAGCGTCGAAGACCATCTCCTCGAACAGGGCGTAGCCGATGCCGTTGGCCACCGCCCCTTCGACCTGGCCCTCCACCAATTTCGGGTTGATCGGGGTGCCGCAGTCGACAGCGGCCACGAAGCGGAGCACCACCACCCGGCCGGTGTCCTCGTCGACCGCGACCTCGCAGAAGGCGGCGAGGAAGGGAGGCGGCGAGAGCTCGGGGGTGAACGAGTGGATGGCTGCGATCTGCCGCTGCTCGGTGCCGTAGAGGGTCCGAATCCCGACTTCGGCGAGTGTGGCCGACGTCCCGTCCGGTGCGGTCACCCGCTCGTCCTCCAGGGTGAGTGACCCGGGCTCAACATCCAACATGTGGCCGGCCACCTCGACGATCTGGGCGCGCACGTCCTCGGCGGCCCTCGCCACCGCGGTTCCCGACACGTAGGTGGTCGAGCTGGCGTAGGCCCCGACGTCGAAGGGGGTGAGGTCGGTGTCCGATGAGATGACGACGATCTTGTCCAAGGGCACGGCGAGGACTTCGGCGGCGATCTGGCCGAGGATGGTGTCCGACCCCGTTCCAAGGTCGGTGGCGCCTACCGCCAGGTTGAACGATCCGTCGTCGTTCATCTTGATGGAGGCGGCTCCCATGTCGATCAAGGGGATTCCCGAGCCCTGCATGTGAGTCGACATACCCACCCCGTGGACCCAGGAGCCGTGGCGTTCCCGCTTGCCTCGCCTCACGGTCCAGCCGATTCTCTCCGCGCCCTGCCGGATGCACTCGTCGAGAGCGCATGAGGTGATGGTCTGCTCCACTCCTTCCCGGCCCTCACCCAGCGCGGCGAAGATGGGCGAGGTCTCCCCTTGACGGATGTGATTGCGCATCCGCCACTCCAAGGGATCGATGCCAAGGTCGGCGGCGAGCCGGTCGACCGCCGTCTCCAGGGCGAAATAGCCCTGCGTGGCGCCATACCCCCGATAAGCGCCTGCCACCGGGAGGTTGGTGTAGACGACGTCCCCGGAGAACCTGACGTGCGGCGCCTTGTTGTACAGGGGGAGGGTCTTTGATCCCGCATTGGAGAGGACCGTGAGGCTGTGGGCCCCGTAGGCACCTGTGTTGGAGAGGACGTCCATCTGGAGGGCGTGGAGCCGGCCGTCTGCCTTGGCTCCGAGCTTGACCGTGACCCGCATCGGGTGCCTGGTCCGAGAGGAGACGAACTCCTGCTCCCGGCTGTACAGCATCTGGGCCGGGCGTCCGGTCTGCAGGGTCACCCAGGCGGGCAGGTCCTCGATGAGCACCTCCTGTTTCACCCCGAAGCCACCACCGATCCTGGGCTTGATCACCCTGATGCGGTGAATGGGGACGTCGAGCAGCATCCCGATGATGCGGCGAACGTGGAACGGGACCTGGGTGGAGGTAAGGATGACGAGACGCCCGTTCTCGTCGAGATGGGTGGCGACGATGTGAGGCTCGAGCGGGGCATGCTGGCCGTATTGGGTTTCGGTGGTGACCTCGACCACCGCGTCCGATTCGGCGAAGCCCTGCTCGACATCACCTGCGACCGCCACCACGTGAGCGGCGAGGTTCCTCGGTGCGTCCCAGACGTCGAGAGCGTCGTCCTCGTCGTGGATCACCGGCGCCCCCTCGGCGATGGCCTGGTCGATGGTCAGCACCGGCTCCAAGACCTCGTATTCGACCTCGATCAGGTCCATCGCCCGTTGGGCTTCCAGCAGGGAGTCGGCGGCGACCGCGGCGACGCGGTCGCCCACCCAACGCACCTTCGTGTCGAACATCCGCGCGTCGTACGGGGAGGGTTCGGGGTATCCCTGGCCGGCGGTGGTGTATCGCTTGTCGGGTGTGTTCCGGTGGTCCAGGACCAGCGCCACCCCTGGCATCGCTTCGGCCTGTGTGGTGTCGATCGCTCTGATCCGGGCATGAGCGTGGGGGCTGGTGAGCAGGGCGATGTGGAGCAGGTCGACGGGTTTGGGGAAGTCGTCGGCGAAGACCGGCCTCCCGGTGACCAGGCCGCGCCCGTCCACACGGTGCACGGAGGTCCCTACGACCTCGTACTTGTCAGCCATCGGCCCCGCCTTCCCTCATGATGGCGGCCGCCATCTCGATCGCATCGATCTGCTTGACATAGCCCGTGCAGCGACAGAGGTTGCCGGCGAGATAGGAACCGATCTCGTCACGGGTGGGCTCGGGGTTGCGGGCGAGGAGGTCGGCGGCGGTGAGGATCATTGCGGGGATGCAGAACCCGCATTGGACGCCACCGGCGTCGAGCATCGTCTGCTGCAGAGGGTGATATGCCGCATCCTTCCCGGCCAGGCCGTCGATCGTGGTGATTTCGCTGCCCTCGGCTTGTGCGGCGAACACCAGGCAAGAGGCGACGGCTCTCCCGTCGAGAAGCACGGCGCAGGCGCCGCAGTCGCCGTTGGCGCAACCGTTCTTGACGCTGGTGTGACCGTTGGCACGGAGTGCCTCGAGCAGAGTGTCACCCGGCTCGATCTCGAGGGGCTCACCCTTCCCGTTGACGGTGAGGTCGACTCTCATCGGCTCAGCCTCTCCGCGACGGTGGTAAGGCACCGGGCGACCAGCACCTCGACCAGATGGCTGCGATATTCGGCCGAAGCCACCCACCCCGTCCCGGTCGGAACCTCTTCGCCGGCGAGCCGGGAGGCGGTCTCGATGGCCGACGGGGTCAGCCCATCGGACTCGACCGATGCCTCCGCCCGTGCCGCGCGTCGGGCGAGGTGTGGGGTCGCTCCGCACACGATCCGAACCTGTTCGACTCCTCCGGGGCCGAGATCCACCCGGCAGCATGCGTTGAGGATGGGGAAGTCGAAGGCGGTCCGGGCCTGCCGCTGAAAGGCCGCGGCCGAGCTCGCGGGGAGGGCGGGGAGCAGGACCTCGGTGAGGATGTGGGGGAGGGTGTTGTGCCCCTCGGAGAGGTAGCGGGACAGGGACATCGAGGTCTGGCCCCCATCCCGATGGATGCGAACCTCGGCGTCGAGGGCGATCAGCACCGGCACCACATCGGAGAGCCGGCCCCGGGCGAGATGACCGCCGATCGTGGCCGAGTTGCGCAGCAGCGGGCTGCCCACTTGCACCATCATCTCGGGGATGACTCCGCCGGCATGGGCGACGAGCACTGGATGCTCCAGGACTGCGGTCAGGGTGGCTCCGGCGCCGATGCGGATCGATCCGTCGTCATCGGTGGCGACGGCGTCATCGAGGGCCCCGCCCAGGTCGACCAGGGTGGTCACTTCGGGCGGGGCGCTTATGGTGAGGTCGCTGCCACCGGAGAGCAGCCGGACGGTGGGGGCGCTGTCGGCGATGGATCGCCACGCCTCCTCGAGGGACTCGGGGCGCAGATACTCGGTGATCCCGGGCCGGCTCACGAGGCGGCCACCCTGGCGTTGAAGTCTTCGATGAGACGGTCGATCGGCCCGGTCATGCCCTGGATCTCGGCCCAGTAGGACGGGTCGTGCCACTGGCGATCCAGCTCGGCGACTTCCTTGCCCTGTTGTTCCACCCAGGTGAAGTACTTGAGGTTGTGGATCCGGCGCCGGTCCCAATGGCTCAGCTCCTGCACGTTGGCGGTCGACTCACCGAGCAGCCAGCGGTGATGGGCGGCCGCGGCGTCGGTCGCGGTGTAGTCACCCAGCCGGTCCCGTTCCTCCACCAGACGGCTCTGGTACATGTCCATCGAGTCCGTGGCGATGGTGAGCACCACGTCATCGCCCCCCAGCTCGAACCACTTGGCCAGCTTGATCGCCGAGAGCAGGTTGGCGATCGAGGAGATGCCCAGCTCGGGGAGCCGGGTCACCAGGGTCTGCGGCACACCCTGGGAGAGGAGGTAGTCGACACCGGCCGGCTCGTTGAAGAGACGGATCAGAGCCATTGGCCCGGCATCGTCGATGCCGGTGACCAGGTCGGTGTTGCGCACGTTGTGGATCCAGGGGACGTGCTTGTCGCCGATGCCCTCGATGCGGTGGCTGCCGTAGCCGTTGCACATCAACGTAGGGCACTGCACTGCCTCGGAGGCAGCGACCTTCACAGTCGGGAAATGCTGTCTGAGGAAGTCGGCCGAGGCGATGGTGCCCGCCGACCCCGTGGAGTA
>CAZZIG010000063.1:0-30145 GCA_964653975.1 uncultured Acidimicrobiaceae bacterium | reverse complement strand
GTTGAGACGTTCGGGCCAGTCGGTCACACGATCAAGCTAGTTGTACCGTGGCCGGATGAAGACTGTGCTGGTGACCGGGGCCTCGTCGGGAATCGGGCGGGCCACCAGCCTGGAACTGGGGAGACGCGGGTTCCAGGTGGTGGCGGCGGGCCGTTCGGAGGAGCGCACGACACCTGTCGTCGCGGCCATCGTCAGGGAGGGGGGATCGGCGGAGTTCCTCCATCTCGATCTCGCGTCGCTCGACTCATGTGTCTCCGCGGCACAGACGTTCAAAGCTTCATCGCGACCTCTCGACGTGCTCGTCAACAACGCCGGCGTGGGTGCGGCCCGGGACACGACCGAGGACGGGTTCGAGATCCATTTCGGCGTCAACCACCTGGGCCATTTCATGTTCACCCGCCACCTCCAGGAGGCGTTCCTCCCCGGGACCCGCATCGTGGTGGTGAGCAGCGAGATGCACAGACGGGCCGATGGCATCGACTTCGCCTCGGTGAGGAGGAAGACCAGGTCGATCGGCGGCTTGTCGGAGTACGCGGTGTCGAAACTGGCCAACATCCTCCATGCCCGTCGACTGGCCGCGCTCCACCCCGAGTGGCGCACCTACTCGGTGCACCCCGGGCTGGCCGACACCAACATCTTCCCATCGTTGGTCAAACCATTCATTCGGAACAAGCTGCCCGCCGATGTCGCCGCCCGCACCAGTGTGTGGTGCGCCACCTCCGAAGAGGTGGCGCACCACACCGCGCGCGATTACTCGAAGATGGAGCTACGTTCGCCGTCGCCGGTGGCGAGCGACGACCAGCTGGCCTGGGAGCTTTGGGAGCGCTCCGCGGCGTGGTGCGGGGTCTCCGATGGAACATGAGGTGGCCTACAGCGATCGTGACGCACCTCACCCACACGACGGGCCACTAGTTTCGGCAATCGCATGAGTGACGAGGGCTTGTACTACCCCGACTATCTCGGGCTCGACGAGCTGTTGGGAACCCAACGGCTGGCGAGCACGGAAGTCGGTGAGACCGTTCACGACGAGATGCTCTTCATCATCGTCCACCAGTCCTACGAGCTGTGGTTCAAACAGATCCTCTGGGAGCTCGACAGCATCCTGGCGATATTCGACCAGGACACCGTCGACGAGCGAGAGATGGGAACGGCAGTGGCACGGTTGCGTCGGATCAACAAGATCCAGGACCTGCTGATCGAGCTGATCGCGGTCCTCGAGACGATGACTCCCCTCGACTTCCTGGACTTCCGCGACCACCTCTTTCCCGCCTCCGGGTTTCAGTCCGCCCAGTTCCGCATCGTCGAGAACAGGCTCGGGCTGCGTAAGAGGGACCGGCTCCTGCTGGCAGGCGACGAGTACACGGGCCGATTCGATGCCGACGACCGGAAGACGGTGGAGGAGACCGAGTCCTTGCCGTCGCTGTTCGACCTGGTGGAGCGGTGGCTGGAGCGGACACCCTTCCTCGACCGGGGAGACTTCAGTTTCTGGGAGGCCTATCGGGAGGCGGTGCACACCCGCATCCAGGGCGACCGTGCCGTTGTGGTGGCCAACCCGAACCTAACCGAGCCGGAGCGAAGCACCCAGTTGGAGGAGTTCGACAAGGTCCTAGACCAGTACGCGGCCCTGTTCGACACCGACAAGTACGAGTTGGAGCGGGCGGCGGGGCGGATCCGTCTCAGCCAGCGCGCCTTCCAGGCCGCGGTCTTCATAACCCTCTATCGGGATCAACCGGCCTTGCAGGAGCCGTACCGGCTCCTGGAGTTGCTCATGGACATCGACGAGGGCTTCACCACCTGGCGTTACCGACACGCCCAGATGGCGATGCGGATGATCGGACGACGGGTTGGCACAGGAGGCTCCGCCGGAGCGAAGTACCTGGAGAAGTCGGCAGAGCGCAGCCGGGTGTTCACCGACCTGCTCAACCTGTCGACCTTCCTGGTGCCCCGAGCAGATCGGCCCGAGTTGCCCGATGAGATACTCGAGTCGATGAGATTTCGCTACGAAGAATGAATCTCGCCTCCGAATTCTCCCGTTTTCTCGACTCCGACCCCGGACGACTGCATTTCGCCGCCCACTCCCATCACCCATGGCCCGACATCTCCCACGAGGCGCATCAGCAGGCCTGGCTGGATGCAGCTTCGCTCATGGACGACAAGTGGGATCACATCCTCGGGACGGTGATCCCCCGCACCAGGCGCCGTATCGCCGATGTCCTCGGTCTGGACGGAGGCGATTCGATCGTGTTCGCCACAAACACACACGAGCTGCTCACTCGGCTCTTGTCCTGTTTCGACCCGCCGGTGAGGATCCTCTCCACGACATCCGAGTTCCACTCGTTCGCCCGTCAGTCACTCCGCTGGGAGGAAGCGGGGCTCGCCATCGTCGACCGGGTGCCCAGCGAGCCGTTCGACACCTTCGCCGAGAGGTTCACAGCCGAGGCCCGTTCGGGTACCCACGACCTGATCTATCTCTCCCATGTCTTCTTCGACTCGGGGTTCGTCGTGCCCGGTATCGAACGCATGGTGTCCTCGGTGTCCGAGGAGAAGACCTTCTTCGTCATCGACGGCTACCACTCGTTCATGGCGCTCCCGGTCCAACTCGGCGCCATCCAGGACCGCGCCTTCTACATCGCCGGTGGCTACAAGTACGCCATGGCCGGGGAGGGAGCGTGTTTCATGCATTGCCCTCCCGGCTATGGGAGACGACCCGTGAACACCGGCTGGTATGCGAGTTTCGGCCTGCTGGAGGACGGGGTCGGCGGAGAGGTGCCCTACGGGGAGGACGGCTCCAGGTTCGCAGGAGCCACCTTCGATCCTGCCGGCATCTACCGGATGGATGCGGTGCTCGACTGGCTGGAGACGCGAGGGATCGGCCCGGATGAGATCCACGGGCACGTGTCTGGACTGCAACAACAGTTCCTCGATGCCCTCGACCCTCTTCCCGGGACCGTCGTCCCACCTCCGGGATTCGAGCGTGGCAACTTCCTCACCTTCGAATCCGAGCGGGCCGGAGACCAGTACCGGGCCCTGCACGACGAGCGAGTGATCACCGACTATCGGGGGAAACGGCTGCGTATCGGTTTCGGCATCTACCACACCCGCGACGACGTGGGACGTCTCGCCGAGATCATGTCGAAGCTGGACCGGGACTGACCGCAGGAAGTGGGCTCACCCCTCCACAACTACAGTGTCGGGATGCCACACCTGCCAGTGCTTCGTGTGGTCCCTCTGGAGAGCATCCGACGACATGAGGAGATCGATCCTCTGCGGGTGGCACGGCTGGTGGATCGCATCCGCCGTGAGGGGGTCCAGGTCAACCCGATGGTGTGCTGTCCCTCACCCGACGGGGAGTTGATTCTGCTCGATGGTGCGACCAGGACCGAGTCGCTGAAGCAGCTCGGGCTCGAGCACGCCGTCGTCCAGATGGTCGATCCCGAGGACATCGACCTGCAAACGTGGCATCACGTGGTGCGTGAGTGCACCCCCGACGAAGTCCTCGCAGCAGTGGCGGCGCGGCCCGACCTCAGTCTGAGGGACTGGGGCGACGCTCCCCGGCTCCATCTCAACGCGGCCGGCACCCGGGCCGTGATCGGGGTGGGGATCAGCCCCAACACAACGCTGTCCACACTCGTCTCGGCCTACGTCGGCACCTGGCGGGTGTCGAGGGTGGCCGATCCGGAAGTCGACCCGGTCACCTGGAGCTTCCCCGATTGGTCCGCGGTGGTGGAATTTCCGATTCTCAGCCTCGACGACGTCATGAAGGCGGCGATCACCGAGGACCTGCTTCCCGCCGGGATCACCCGTTTCCTCGTCGAGGAGAGGGCGCTAAGGTTGAACATCCCGCTGGGCCTGCTCGAGGCCCGGACCTCGGTGGAGGAGAAACAGGCCGCGCTCGACGTCTTGATCGCCGAACGTGCCCGCGACGGTCGGGTTCGTCGCTACGAGGAGACGGTGTTCATGTTCGACGAGTAGGGCTACTCGTCGGGCACCACAGCAACCGAGACCAGCTCCACCAGGGCGGCCGGGTCGAACAGTTCGCTGACTCCGAACAGGGCCATGGGTGGGTAGTGCCTCCCGAAGACACTGCGATATGCCTCACCCAATGGTTTGAGGTTCTCCCGGTACAAGTCGACGACGGTGGTGTAGATGGTCATCGAGACGAGGTCCGAGGGCTCCCCTCCGGCCCCGGCGATCACCCGGGCCACCGACCGGCACGCCTCTGCGAACTGATCGACGAGGTCCTCGGCGATGGTCCCATCGGGACGGTGACCGGTCATTCCGGCGATGTGGAGAGGTCGCCCTCCCCCGGACAGAGCCCCATAGGAGAACCCCACCGCGGGCGCCATCCCGTCGGGGTCGAAGAGCCGATGCCGGCTCATCTGCCGGTCCATCTCGGCTCACGTTTGCCTGTGAACGCCGCGTAGAACTCGGCGTGGTCGTCGGTGGTCATGAGCAGGGCTTGAGTGAACGCCTCCAGCTCGATCGAGGACCCCAGATCCATGTCGAGCTCACGACCCAGGAGGATCTTGGTGGCCCCGAAAGCCATCCTGGGCCCATCGGCGAGACGTTGCGCCAACCCGACTGCCTCTTCGGCCAGCTCGTCGTCTTCCACCATCCGGGTCGCCAGACCGATGGCCACGGCCTCAGCGGGCGCGATCCTCTCCCCGAGGAGCAGGATCTCCGAGGCCCGTCCCAGACCCACGACCCGGGGCAAGAGGTAGGCCGAGCCCATGTCCGCCCCCGCCAACCCAACGCGGGTGAAGAGGAACTGGAACGATGAGGACACGGCCATGAGACGCAGATCGGCGGCGAGGGCGATGACAGCCCCGGCCCCGGCCGCGACCCCGTTGAGCGCAGCGACTATGGGGACCGGGGTGCGTCGCATTCGCTCGACCACCGTCCCCGTCATCCGGGTGAACTCGAGAAGCTGTCTCGTGTCCATCGCGAGGAGCTCACCGATGATCTCGTTTACGTCGCCACCCGAGCAGAAGCCCTTCCCCTCCCCGGTGACGACGAGGACAGCGATGTCCTCACGATGTTCCAGCTGACCGAGCAGGTCCCGGAAGTCCGCGTACACCTCGAAGGTGAGCGCATTGAGACGCTCCGGACGGTTGAAGGTGAGCGTTCCCACACCTTCTTCGACTTCGAGACGGAAATGGTCCCAGCTCTCGGTCAGGGGCACGGAGGCGCGAAACGGGCTCACCGGCGCAGGCTAACGCTGCATTGTGCTCGGAGCCGGGGGGATCCCTGATCGGCGTGTAACTTCGTCACACATGAAGAGACCTCTCGGTCCTGCCCGTTCCGATGTAGACCACTCAGCACTGGTGGAAGAGGCGGAGCGTCTCGCCCACGATCTGATCCCTCTGGTCGCATCCGGCACACCAGGACGTGTCAATCGTGAGCTGATGACAGCAATCGGGGCGGCAGGTCTGTTCGACCGGATCTTCGGCGGGGATGACGTGACCGCGACCGAGCTCTGTCAGATCCGCCAGGGGCTGGCCCGGGTTTCCCCCGAGGCGGAGACCACCTTCGCTGTCCAGGGTCTCGGAGGAACCCCAATCCTCCTCGCCGGGGGTGACGAAGCACACCAGCGCTGGGTGCCCCGCCTCGTCACGGGTGAAGCAGTCGCGGCATTCGCTCTCACCGAGCGAGAAGCGGGATCCGACGCCGCCGCCTTGACGACGCGGGCGGAGCCGGACGGTGACGGGTTTCGGATCACCGGTGAGAAGATCTACATCTCCAATGCGCCCGACGCCGACGTGGCGACGGTCTTCGCTCGCACCACCCCGGATGCCGGCGCACGAGGGGTCACCGCATTCGTCGTGGCGATCGACTCATCCGGAGTGTCGGGTGAGCCGATCGAGATGATCTCGCCCCATGCCCTCGGTCGGTGGGAGTTCGACGGTGTTTTCGTGTCGCGGGACGACGTCCTCGGGGACCTCGACCATGGCTTCGGTGTCGCGATGCAGACCCTCGACCTGTTCCGCCCGAGCGTGGGCGCCTTCGCTTTGGGCATGGCGGAGGCGGCGCTCGGCATCGCCGTCGACCACGCGGCCACGAGAGAGGCCTTCGGGGCGAAGCTCTCCGACCTGCAGGGAGTGACCCACCAGCTCGCTGATGTCAAGGTCGCCATCGAAGCGACCCGTCATCTGGTCTACGGAGCCGCCCGGGCATACGACTCGGGTGAGGAGCCAGGGCTCACCGGGAAGGCGGCCATGGCCAAGCTGTTCGCCACAGAGACCGCACAGAAGGCCGTCGACGTCGCCATCCAAGTGCTCGGCGCCCGTGGTCTGGAAGCTGACTCGACCCTCGCCCATCTCTACAAGGAGGTGCGCGCCCCTCGAATCTACGAAGGCACCTCGGAGATCCAACGCAACATCATCGCCAGGGAGCTGTTCCGGGGCACGATCTGACCGTCAGTATCACGGCGTCCCGGTTGCGCGGGCGATCGGCGACGTGCGGTGGGGTCAGACGGCGGCGACCCTTGCCCGGACCATCACGCAAGCATCGGCGAGCCAGTCGAAGTCGCCATCGACGAGCACTTTTTTCATCTCGGACGAGAAGGCGCCGGGCTGGATCCAGATGTTGCCAAGACCGGCCTCGGCGCAGTCCTCGAGGACCTGGATGCCCTTCCTGGGGGGCACGACGAAGACGACGATCGTCGGCTTCTCGGGAAGGTCCTTAACAGTCGGCCAACACCGGTCGCCGTCCACCGTGTCCCGATTCGGATTCACCGCGAAGACCGGGAAGCCCTTGGCCTTCATGTCGCGGTAGGTGATCCCCCCGTACCTACCCGGACGATCCGTCGCTCCGATTACCGCGATCGACGTGCCTGGCTCCGAGAGGAGGGGGGTGAGGTCCTTCATGACCTACTGAACCGTGTTCTCCGTCGTGGGATTCCCGTCGAGCCACTGTTTCACCACGTCCGGAACCGGTGTCGGCTGGAAATCGGCGGGGTCCACGAAAACGAGGACCTCCCTGCCTTCGGTGACCACCTGGCCATCGGAGAGGCGACTGCTGGAGAACAGGAGGGTCATCGACGTGTTGCCGATGCGATCCACCGCGAGGCTGGTCGCCACGGTGTCGCCGAGCCCGGCGGATGCCTTGAAGTCCATCTCCATGCGCGCAGTCACCACGTCGACCCCAATGCCACCCAGCTCGGGCCCACCGAACCCGGCCTCCTCGAACCAGTCCGTGAGGGCGTCGTCCCAGTACCGAGCAAAGTTGCCGTTGAACACGATTCCCTGAGGGTCGCAATCCGAGTAGCGGATCTTCTGTCTCGTGGCCATGGGCTCAAGGTAGCGGCCGATTGCCCTGGGTGGGTGCCGCCAACCATCCGGGTCGCTGACCACTACCGTGCCCATCCGTGGAGACTGTCACAGTCGACGGAGGCCCACTCACACCGGAACAAGTCGTCGCGGTGGCCACGGGCCGGGCCCGCGCGGTCGCCGTCGCCGACCTGGAGGCGCGACTGGCCCCTGCGCGGCGCATCGTCGACGTGGCGGTCGAGTCGGAGGACGTGGTCTACGGGATAACCACCGGGTTCGGTGCGCTGGCGACCACCCACATCGGGAAGAACGAGACCGAGGCCCTGCAGTACAATTTGCTGCGATCTCACGCCACCGGTGTCGGCGACCCGATGCCCGACGACGTGGTTCGGGCCATGTTGTTGCTCCGGGCCCGCACCCTCGCCCAGGGTCACTCCGGTGTCCGCCCGATCATCGTCCACAAGCTGTTGGAACTACTCGACTCGGGTCTGATCCCCGTGGTGCCGTCGCAGGGCTCTGTGGGAGCTTCGGGCGATCTGGCCCCTTTCGCCCACATGGCGCTGCCCCTGATCGGAGAAGGACAACTCCGTGTCGACGGGGAGGCGCAGGACACCTCGGCAACGGCTTTAGAGCCCATCGCGCTACTCACCAAAGAGGGGCTCTCCCTACTCAACGGGACGGAGGGCATGTCCGCGATGGGGGCGCTGGCACATCATCACGGCCGCAATCTGTGTGCGGCGGCGGATGTGGCAGCCGCCTTGTCCGTCGAGGCATTGTTGGGCAGCGCCCGGCCGTACCGACCGGAGATCCACGGACTCCGGCCACACCCCGGCCAGATGGCCTCGGCGCGCCGGATCGGCGACCTCATCGAGGGATCGGCCATCATCGCCAGCCACAGCGACGACTTCGACCATGCGGTCCAGGATGCGTACTCCTTGCGTTGCGCCCCACAGGTGCACGGAGCCGTGGCCGACACCCTCGACCACATGAATCAGGTGCTCACCATCGAAATGGGCTCGGTGGTGGACAACCCCCTGGTCTTCGCAGACTCGGGTGAGGTGCTCTCCGGTGGCAACTTCCACGGCGAGCCACTGGCATTCGTCTGCGATTTCGCCACCATCGCCCTGTCCGAGCTGGCCTCCATATCCGAGCGTCGCACCGACCGGATACTCGACCCGGCCCGCTCCGAGGGGCTCCCGCCCTTCTTGGCGGCCAACCCGGGTGTCGAGTCGGGCTACATGATCACCCAGTACGTCCAGGCGGCGCTCGTGGCGGAGAACAAGGTCCTCGCCCACCCCGCCTCTGTAGACAGTGTCCCCACATCGGGGGGCCAGGAGGACCACGTTTCGATGGGCTGGGGGGCCGGGCGCAAGCTGCTCACCGTGGTGGAGAACGTCCGACGTGTCCTCGCCATCGAGATCCTCTGCGCAGTCCAGGGTATCGAGTACCGGGCTCCGCTCACACCGGGCGTCGGCACCGGGAGACTGGCCGAGGCCGTTCGGGAGCAGGTCCCGACCTTGGATGGCGATCGATCACTTCAGGCCGACATCGAGACGGTGGCCGAGATGATCCAGAGCGGTGAGATCGCAGCCCTCGCCGATCTCACCTCATGAACGACCTCTTCCTCACCGGGATCGGCCAGCTCACCACCAACACCGGTGACCCTGTCGCCGACGCGGTCGTGGCCGTCGAATCTGGAGTGATCACCTATGCGGGGCCCGCGGGCGATGCCCCGGATCAGAGTGGAGAACGCTACGACTGTGAGGGTGGGGCGGTGATCCCCGGGTTCGTCGACGCACACACGCACCTCGTGTTCGCCGGTGACCGATCGGACGAGTTCGCCCGTCGGCTCGCCGGTGAGTCGTACTCTGCGATCGCCGCGGCCGGTGGCGGCATCCTGGCAACGGTTGCGTCGACCAGGAGTGCAAGTTCGGAGGAGCTGTTCGCCCTGTCTGCCGACAGGGTCTGGCGAATGATCCGGACCGGCACGACCACGGTCGAGATCAAGTCCGGGTACGGGCTCGATTTGGAGAGCGAGCTGCGGCTCCTGTCCGTTGCGAGACGGATCGGAACCGAGCTCCCGGTCACCGTCAAGACGACCTTTCTCGGCGCCCACTCCATCCCCCCGGAATTCGCATCCGATCGCGACGGATACGTCGACCTCCTGGTCGAGGAGATGCTGCCGGCAGCAGCCCCACTCGCCGACTACTGCGATGTCTTCGTCGAAGAAGGTGTCTTCACGGTCGAGGAGGCTCGACGTGTCTTCACCAGGGGTTCCGAGCTCGGTCTGGGCGCCCGGGTCCATGCCGAACAGCTCACCCCCTCCGGAGGAGCCAGACTCGCTGCAGAGGTGGGTGCGGTGTCCGCAGACCATCTCGACCATGTCTCCGGAGACGACGCCGCTGCCCTGGCGTCAGCCGGGGTGACGGCGGTCCTCGTCCCCGGAGCGTCATACACCCTCCGATCACCCCAGGCGCCCGGTCCGATGCTGGCCGATTCCGGGTGCACCCTCGCCATAGCCACCGACTGCAATCCCGGAACCTCCTACTTCGAGTCGATGGCCCCGGTCCTCTCGCTCGCGGTCGTGCAGATGGGGCTCACGGTCGAACAGGCCATCACGGCCGCGACCCTTGGAGGTGCCCGCTCTCTCGGCTACGACGACCGCGGTTTCGTCGCCCCCGGGGCCGTTGCCGACCTGGTCGTGCTCGACGCACCCACGGCCGCTCACCTCGTGTACAGACCGGGAGCCAACCTCGTCCGCCAGACGTTCAAGTCCGGGATGCCGGTAGGTTGACTGCGATGGACCGGGAACGAATCGCCGCGTTCCTCGAACGCTTCGTCGGTTATACCTCCGGCGCCACCACGATCGCGCTCCTCGCCGTGGCTGATCGGTCCGGTCTGCTCTCCTGGCTCGGCGAGCACGGATCGGGCACGGCCGCCGAGATCGCGGTAGCCGCCGGTCTCGAGCGACCATACGTCCAAGAGGTCCTCTCCGGCCTGGCCGCAGCCGGCTCTGTCGAATACGACCCTGCAACGGAGACCTTCTCGATCCCACCCGAGCACGCGCTGTTCCTCTCCGAGCCCGACAGCCCCTACTACATGGGGGGATGGTTCGACATGATCCCTGAGCTGATGAAGCAGGTCGACGGGGTCGCCAACGCCGCCAGGAATGGGGGCGGTGTTGGCTCCGATGAGTTCGGCCCGGAGATGACCAGGGGCATCGACCGGGCCAACACCCCATCACAGAAGGTGTTCCTCACCAATCGCTGGCTGGCTGCCGTCCCCGGGCTGATCGACCGGCTCGAGACAGGGATACGGGTGGCCGACATCGGTTGCGGGTCGGGCAGCGCCGCCCTCCTCATGGCCCAAGCCTTCCCCGAGTCGGAGGTGACCGGTTTCGACATCTCCGCCGAGGCGTTGCAGCGGGCGCGGAGCCGGGCGGGGTCTCTCGGCAATCTCGTGTTCGAGGAGTCCCCTGCGGACAGCATCCCCCTGCAGCCTCCTTTCCAGCTGATCACGGCCTTCGACGTGATCCACGATCTGGCCGACCCGGGAGCGGGACTGGAGAGAATCCGCTCCGCTCTCAGCCCCGACGGGGTGTTCCTGATGATGGAGCCCAATCTCAGCAGTCGTCTCGAGGACAACATGCATGACATCGGTGCACTGATCTACGGGATGTCGGCACTGCATTGCATGACCCAGTCCCTCGCCGCCGACGGCGAGGGACTGGGGGCCGCCTGGGGTCGGGAGCGAGCCGAGGACTACGCCAGAAAGGCCGGGTTCTCCACTTTCGAGCCCCTCGGCGGCATCACCAACAAGTTCTCCGCCTTCTACCTCCTCCAACCCTGACCGGGGCCGTCAGCTTTCCTCAGGAACTGGGACCCGTATCCGGGTCCCAGTTCCTCGAGAAAAGTGGGTCTCTGCGCCTCGAGAATTTCTCGAGGCGCAGAGACCCGAATACGGGTCGTACTACCTGAGGATGTGGGGGCCACTCACCAGGCCCCGCCACCACCACCGCCACCGCCGCCACCGCCACCGCCGGAGAAGCCGCCACCGCCGCCGGACCCACTCGAAGGTGGGGTGAAGGCGCCGGAGAGGGCGGACTCCAGGCCGACGAAGGCATTCTGAGTGGGGCCGCCGCCATATCCGTTGCTGCCGTACCAGTAGAGCGAGGAGGCCTGCTCCAACTCCACCGGCGCGACGAGACGGGCCTGCTCCAAGACCTGCTCGGCGACCCCCAATGAGATGCCATAGACCAAGAACTGATCCCAGAGAGCGAGAGAGATCGGTGGGGCTTCCTCGAGTCGGGAGAAGTCGCGCAGGTAACTGCGGAAGGCAATCCACTGCTCCGCTTCCAGGGCGCCCTCCTTGGTACGTCTCGTCTTGACCTTACGAAAACTGAGCAGCACGAAGAGGATCACCACCCCGGCGACGGCACCGATGAGAAGGAGCACGACGAAAGCCTGCTGCTCGGGACGGTCGGCGAATTGACGGGGCAGCCAGACGAAGGCCAGGACCACGAGACCGATGGCCCCCAGCCGCACCAGCCAGGCGACCGACGAGCCGGAGTCGTCGAGGAGCCGTGCCCTGCGAACCGCTCCGAGGACACGCTCACGGAAGGTCTCATAGGTCTTGGCATTGGCGGCGGCGTCCGACCTGATGGCGTCGTTGAGCTCGTGGAGGGGCATGGGACCGTCGGCGAGGGCCCGCCGGAGGACGGTGAGCACCGACTGCTCGAAGTCCCTGAGCCCGGTCTCCCGGTCGGTCAGCCCGATCACGAGATCGGTGATCTCCTCGGAGCGGAGACCTCCCCAGGTGACCCTGGTCGTCTGGGTCGGCTCGGCGGTGATCACCCCCTGACGGATGAGATCGAACAAAGTGGCCGTGAACTGCTTCTCGCTGACCGCACCCTGGCTGACGAGCGCTCCGACCTCGGCCGGCTTCAGCTCCGACGGTGGGAACTGCTCGTATTCGCGGTCATAACCCGTTCGCGGTTCTCTCCCGTATCTCAGGTATACGAGTCCGCCGGCACCACCTACCAACCCGACGAAGACCAACGCCCCGGCGACGAGGCCGTTACGTGCCGCGCTGCGGGCATCGTTGGCCCGCTCTGCCCAATCCTCCTCCTCGCCGAGGATGCCATCCTGGCCGGCCCCGGCAATGACAGTCACTCCGTCCGAGGAGGTGAGGAGGGCCGGCGGGAACAGGACCCGGATCTCGACGAACCGATGTGGTGGCACCCCTCGTGCGATCAGACCCGGGGATCGTCCGTCCTCACCGAGGGAGGTCTCACCGTCGATCCCGTATGGGTGGCCGTACACCTTCACCTCTCCCCCGGAGGCACCACCAGGCAGTATCACTTCGGCCGTCACCAGGTCGGCTCTCACCTCCCACTGCTCACCCCAGACCTTGAACAACAGATCGGCCACGTCGTCGTACACCGTGACCACGCGGCTCATCCGGTAGACGAGCTCGAACGTGCGTTGCTCGTTGTTCGATGCGTGGTGCCACACCACTCTGGCGAAGCTCGACTGCTCGTCCAGCCCGTAGGTACCCGCCGGCGAGGAGCAGCCCAACCAGGCGCACCCACCCGAGTCATAGGTGATCACCTCGTCGCTGATGGAGACGAACTCGAAGGTCTCGTCACCGCGCAACGGTATGTCCCGGTATGCACCCGAGAACGAACCGTCGAAGTCGAAAGTGAGCCGTTCGGTGACGAGGAGCGTGCCGTCCTGTTCCACCTCGATGGTGACCTCCGCCTCAGCGATGTGATAGGACTTGGCCAACGCCGGCGTGACCGGGAGAACCACCAAGGCGACGACGGCGGTCAGCCAGAGGAGACGTCTCACCTGGAGTTCAGAACTCGACCGCGGGTGCTTCCTCGGCCTCGTCACCGGCCTCGAAGAACTCCCGCTCGTCGAATCCGAACATCGAGGCGACGATGTTCGTCGGCACCTGCTGGACCTTGTTGTTGTAGGTGAGGACCGTGTCGTTGTAAATCTGGCGACTGACCGCGATCCGGTTCTCGGTCTCGCTCAACTCGGCCTGGAGGCCCTGGAAGTTCTCCGATGCCCGCAGCTCCGGGTAGTCCTCGGCGACCGCGAACAGTTGGCGCAGCGCCGAGGTGAGGAAGTTCTCCGCCTCGGCCTGCTCGGCAGGGCCCTCGGCGGACTGGGCGGCACTGCGCGCCTGGGTGACCCGCTCGAAGGTCTGCTGCTCGTGTGAGGCGTACCCCTTCACGGTCTCGACCACGTTGGGGATCAGGTCGTAGCGACGTTTCAGCTGCACATCGACCTGGGACCAGGCATTCTCCACCCGATTCCGGTCGCGTACGAGACCGTTGTACATCGCCACCACGACGACGATCAGGACGACTACGACGGCGACGATGATCCACTCCATGAGGGGAGATCCTAGGAGGAGCCATCCCACCGCGTCGGCACATCGGGATGGCGGCGACGACAGCCGTGCACCGACCGGCGCCGGGCCATCCCGTTAAAGCGAGATCACCTGGTCGGGCATGTTCCCAGAGAGTGCGGAGTAGAGATCGGGGAAACAGCCCACGGTCGCTCCCTCCACCATGTCGACTGGCTTGCACTCGGCGGGCTCGGTGCGGCCCTCGCCGGTCCGGGGGTCACACCAGCGGGGCTCGCCCTCGGCGAGTTTGCGCTCGATGGCACAGTTGTCACAGGCCATGATCAGCATGCCGGTGTTGGCTGCCACCTTGGCGAGACGCTCGCCGATCGGGTCCCCCTTGCGCAGAGCCCAGACGTTGTCGTCGAAGAAGAAGATGCCGACGACCTCGACGCCATGGGTTCCCGCCTCGAGTTGGGGCAGGATCATCTGGGCGACCTTGTAGCTGGCGGCCCGGGGGGTGTTGAGCACGTACGCGACCTTCATCGTCACTCCATGATTAGGGGGGGCACCCGCGAACATAGCGCAGGCGGGACTACTCCCCGTAGTCAGCGTTTCGGGGGTGGTGCCAGCCCGTCCACGGCGGTCGCCCAGTCGTCGGAGAGCTTCACCGGAGCAGGGCGGGACATGAGACGGAGATACAGATCGGAAGCGGTCGCTTCGACCGACTCCGCGGGAGCGCCGGCTCCGTAGACCCACGTCTCGCCCATGTCGGTGGCGGTCAGCTGGAGAGTCGGAACATCCCCCAACTGCGGCAGCCACACGTCGTCGAACTCTTCCAGACCGGAGCGGGCGACGAGGTCGGTGAGACGGTCCTCCTCACCGTGGGCCTGGTAGGCATCCCAGCGGTGCACCCCGGTCTCGATGACCATACGTCGCTCCCAGAAGCCAACAGACGGTTCCGAACCGAAACCCCAGCACCGTGAGGCGGGATCGGCCTCCGTCAAGGCGGCGAGCAGATCCTCGAGGGTCTCGTCGTACCAATCGAGGACGTCGTGGCCCTCCGGGAGTGTTGGAGCCGGGATCCGCTCATCCGGAAGCTCCCGGCAGATGAGAGCCGTGCGGCCGTGGATCGAAGCTGTATGCGAGGCGAGGTCGGCCAGTGTCCACCCGGGGTATTGCGGCACCTGCAGACCCGGATCGCGTCGAGCCGCCTGCCCAAGACGGCGTCCCTCCGCCTCGATCCCGGCGAGGTTCTCAGCCGAGAGCACGAAGCATTGCCTCCCCCATCCCCGACGGGGTCTCCGCCACCACGATCCCCGCCGATGTCATTGCCTCGATCTTGGCCTCGGCGGTTCCCTTGCCCCCACTGACGATGGCACCGGCATGGCCCATGCGTTTTCCCGGTGGTGCGGTGGTGCCTGCGATGAACCCGGCGACTGGCTTGGTCATCTCGGATTGGACGAACTCAGCTGCCTCTTCTTCGGCGGTGCCCCCGATCTCACCGATCATGACCACTCCTTCGGTCTCGTCGTCGTCCTGGAACATCCTGAGACAGTCGACGAAGTTCGTGCCGTTGACAGGATCGCCACCGATGCCGATCGCCGTGGTCTGGCCCAGTCCGAGCAGGGTCAGCTGATGGACCGCCTCGTAGGTGAGCGTGCCTGACCGGGAGACAACCCCGATCCGGCCACGAGTGTGGATGTAGCCAGGCATGATCCCGATCTTGCACTCACCCGGCGTGATCACGCCGGGACAGTTGGGCCCGATCAACCGGGTTGGCTTCCCCTCCAGATACCGCTTGGCGACGATCATGTCGGCGACCGGAATCCCCTCGGTGATCGCCACTACGAGCTCGAGGCCGGCGGCTGCCGACTCCATGATGGCGTCAGCGGCGAACGGCGGGGGCACGTAGACGACGGACGCGTTGGCGCCCGTCTCTGCCACCGCCTCCTTGACCGTGGCGAACACGGGCAGCTCCACGGAATAGGAATCGTCTCGCCCGGGCACACCCGAATGGTCGGTCTCGCCTTCGAACGGGAACATGGTGCCCGCTCGCGACGGGTGGACACCGGCGACCACCTGAGTGCCGTAGGCGATCGCCTTGTCGGTGTGGAACTGCCCGGTCTTGCCCAGGCCCTGCACCAGGACACGTGTGCTCTTGTCGACCAGGACGCTCATGACGCTGCACCGGTGAGCTCGAGGATCTTCTCCGCTCCGTCGAGGAGGCTGTCGGCGTTGGTCACCTTCAAACCAGATTCTTCGATGATCTTCTTTCCTTCATCGACGTTGGTGCCTTCGAGACGGACCACCAGGGGGACCTCGAGACCGACCCGCTCCACTGCTTCGACGATTCCGGTGGCGATGACGTCACATCGCATGATCCCCCCGAAGATGTTGACGAAGATGCCTTTGACGTTGGGGTCTTTGGTGATGATCTGGAAGGCCGTGGTGACCTGGTCTGCGGTGGCGCCCCCACCCACGTCGAGGAAGTTCGCCGGCTCTCCGCCGACATGTTTGATCGTGTCCATGGTGGCCATGGCCAGACCGGCCCCATTGACGAGACAGCCGATGGTCCCGTCGAGCTTGATGTAGTTGAGCCCGGCGTTCTTGGCGGCAAGCTCGGCGGGGTCTTCCTCGGTCTCGTCGCGCATCTCGGCGATCTCGGGATGCCGGTAGAGGGCGTTGTCGTCGAAAGCCATCTTCCCGTCCAGAGCCATCACCTGACCCGATTTGGTGACCACGAGGGGATTGATCTCGATCAGGTCGGTGTCGAGCTCTGTGGCCGCCTGGGCGAGAGCCATGACGAATCTCACGAAGTTCTTCGCCGCGTCACCGCTCAGCTCGAGACCGTGGGCGAGCTCGTTCGCCTGGAAGGCTGCCAGGCCTATGGCGGGGTCGATCTCCGCCCGCAGGATCCTCTCCGGGGTCTCCTCGGCCACCTTCTCGATCTCCACACCACCTTCGGTGGATGCCATCACGATATTGCGCGAGGTGGCACGGTCGAGGAGGACCGCGAGGTAGAGCTCCCGATCGATGTCGATGCCCTGCTCCACGTAGAGGCGGTTGACCTGTTTTCCTTCATCCCCGGTCTGAACGGTGACCAACGTGCTTCCCAGCATCTGCTGGGCCAACTCCCTGACCTTCTCCTCAGCGGCCGAGGCTCCGCCCTCGAGCCCATCGGGGATGACGTTGACACCACGGACGTCGGGATGTTCCTTGAATGTCCCCTTGCCCCGGCCCCCGGCATGGATCTGTGATTTCAACACCACGACCGGATTGCCCGTCTCCTCGACGAGCGGGCGAACCGCGGCCACCGCCTCGTCGACCGAGCGTGCCACACGTCCGAGTGGCACGGGGATCCCCCGTGCGGCCATCAACTGCTTGGCTTGATGCTCATGGATCTTCATTGATTCCTCTCACCGAACCTAACGGGCTACCCGTAGCTAGTGATGTGGCCGTCCACCCAGGTGGTGATCTCCTCCAACGGTGTCCCCGGCGTGAAGATCTTGGCGATGCCGGCATCTGTTAGCTCCGGTATATCGGTCTGGGGGATCACCCCACCCCCAAACACGATGATCTCTGATGCGTCACGTCGAGCCAACTCCAAGACGACCTGGGGGAATAGGGTCTTGTGGGCCCCTGAAAGAGAGGAGAGACCGACCGCGTCGACGTCTTCTTGGACAGCGGTCTCCGCGATCTGCGCAGGAGTCTGGTGGAGACCGGAGTAGATCACCTCGTGACCGGCGTCACGAAGGGCGCGGGCGATCACCTTGGCGCCGCGATCATGCCCGTCGAGACCTGGTTTCGCTATCAGGATTCGGAGTGGCATGACCGGCGCCGAAGGCTAGTTGGCGAACCACACCGGTCAGGAACCGGGCGAGTCGCGGTTTCGGCCACCACAATCTCACAGACCCCTACCATGGCGGCATGCCCATCTCGAATCTCCACGGACTGGCTGCAGCCGGGGTCAGTGTGTGGTCGGACCAGATCTCCAAGAAGATGCTCGAGTCCGGGGAATTGGCCCGCCGTGTGGAACAGGACGCGGTGACCGGCGTCACCTCCAATCCGACGATCTTCGCCGGGGCCATAGGCGGCTCCGACGACTACGACACCGACCTCCAGGACCTCAAATCGGCCGGGCTGCCGACCGAGGAGATCGCCAGGACCCTGATGGCCGGGGACATCAAGCGCGCCTGTGACGTCCTGGCGCCCGTATACAACGCCACGGGAGGTCGCGATGGCTTCGTGTCGGTGGAGGTCTCTCCCACCCTCGCCAACGACACCGAGGCCACCATCGCCGAGGCCCGGGACTGGGTCAAGCAGATCAACCGAGACAACCTCTTCGTCAAGGTCCCCGCCACCGCAGAGGGCATCCCCGCGATACGCGCTCTCATCGGGGAGGGCATCTCGGTGAACGTCACGCTCATCTTCTCGTTGCAGCGATACGGAGAGGTGATCGACGCCTACCTCGGCGGGCTGGAGGATCTCCACGAGATGGGAGGCGACCTCTCATCGGTGTTCTCGGTCGCATCTTTCTTCGTCTCCCGATTCGACACCGAGGCCGACAAACGTCTCGACGCTGTGGGGAGCAACGACGCCGACGATCTCAAGGGCAAGCTGGCGGTAGCCAACGCCAGGGTCGCCTACGGTCTCTTCCTCGAAGCCTTCTCGGATGGGCGCTTCGCGTCCCTGACCGACCAGGGTGGACGACCCCAGAAACCCCTGTGGGCCTCGACCTCCACCAAGAACCCCGCCTACAGCGACCTCCTCTACGTGGAGAGCCTGGTGGCCAACGACACGGTCAACACGATGCCACTGGAGACCATCGACGCCTACCAGGATCACGGTGATCCCGAGCCGGCGAGCTTCGACGCCGTGGACATCGTCCGGGCGAACGACCACCTGGACAAGATGGCCGACGTTGGAGTCGACTACGACGTCGTGGTCGCGACCCTCGAAAAAGAAGGTGTGGAGAAGTTCACCGCAAGCTGGTTGGAGCTATTGGAGCAGGTGGAGAAGGCCTGAGCTCGGAGTCGAGTGTCGATCCGGGTCGCTAGGCCTTCTCGAGGGGAGCCCAGGCGAGCAGGAGACGTTTCTTTCCCTGGGTGTCGAACATGACCTCGGCCTCAGCCCGGTCGCCTTCACCGACGATCTCACGGACGGTGCCGAGACCCCACTTGTCATGTCTCACCCGATCACCTGGCCCGACCTGGCCTGCCGCCACCGTGCTCCGCGGGCCCGTTGCGGCAGCGCGATCGGAGGGACGGTTGCGTTGCCGTTTCGGCGCCTTCTCCATGAGACCTTCGGGTACTTCCTGAAGGAAGCGGGATGGCGGGTTGTAGTTGGACCCACCGAAGAGCATCCGCTGCCACGCAGACGTGAGGTAGAGACGGTCTTGCGCCCTGGTGATGCCGACATAGGCCAGACGACGCTCCTCCTCCAACTCATCGGGGTCCCCCAGCGACCGCATGTGGGGGAAGACCCCGTCCTCCATGCCGACGATGAAGACCACCGGGAACTCGAGTCCCTTGGCGGTGTGGAGGGTCATGAGGGTGACCGCCCCCGCACCCTCGTCCCACTCGTCGATGTCAGCGACGAGCGCTGTCGACTCGAGGAAGATCTCCAAACGGCGCAGATTGTCGAGTGAGTCGAAGGGCTCGTCCCCGATGACGGCTCCTTCGTTGGATGTCTCGAACTCGGCGGCCACACCCACCAACTCTCTCAAGTTCTCGACACGGCCCATTGCCTCCACTGTGCGCTCGGACTCGTAGTTGGCCACCATCCCCGTGTCGTCCAGCACCGCCTGGAGCACGGCCTCCACACCCCCCTCCTCGGCCTTGTCGTGAAGCAGGCCGTGGAGTGCGACGAACTCCGCCACCGCGCTCTTCGCCCGCGCGTTCAACTGCGGTATCTCCTCGGCCATGGTGAGGGTCTCGAAGAAGGAGATCCCTCTACCCTGGCTGAACCGATCGATGTGTGCGATCGTGGTGTTTCCGATCCCCCTGCGTGGCTCGTTGATGACACGCTTCACCGACACTTCGTCCGCCGGGTTGACCAGCATCTTCAGGTAGGCGACCGCGTCCTTGACCTCCTTGCGATCGTAGAACTTGACCGACCCGACCACGGAGTAGGGGATCCCGCGACGCACGAAGACATCCTCGATGACTCGGGACATCGCATTGGTTCGGTAGAAGACGGCAACGTCGGCGAGGTTGTAGCCGTCCTGTTGGAGACGCTCGATCTCATCGACCAGATATCCGGCTTCGTCGTGCTCGTCCTCTCCTTCGAACCGGACTATGGGGACACCGGTTCCCCGGTCGGACCAGAGGTGTTTCGGCGTCCGCTTGGTGTTGTTGGCGATGACCGAGTTGGCCGCCTCCAGGATGGTCTCGGTTGAGCGGTAGTTCTGGTCGAGGACGATGACACGGGCGTCGGGGTAGTCCTTCTCGAAGTCCCTGATGTTGCGGATGTCCGCACCACGGAACTTGTAAATCGACTGGTCCGAGTCACCGACCACACAGAGGTTGCGGTGAGAGTCGGTGAGCTGTTTCACCAGCATGTACTGGGCCTTGTTGGTGTCCTGGTACTCATCTACCAACACGTAGCGGAACCGTTGCTGGTAGTGCTCCAGGACGGAGGGGAAGGCGACGAACAGCTCGACAGTCACCATGAGGAGGTCGTCGAAGTCCATCGCCGAGGCTTCCACGAGTCTCTGCTGATAGAGCCGGTAGACGTCGGCGACCTGCTCGTGATAGAACCCGTCTCCCTGGTCGGCGAAGGACTCGTAGTCGACGAGCTCGTTCTTGGAGGCGGAGATGACAGCCTTCATCGCCTTCTCGGGGAACCTCTTGGCATCGAGGTCGAGATCCTTGATCACCATGCGGAGCAGACGCAGCGAATCGGCGTCGTCGTAGATCGAGAAACCGGACTTGTAGCCGAGACGGGTGGCCTCCCGCCGCAGAATGCGGACACATGCGGAGTGGAAGGTGCTCACCCACATCGACTTCACCATGCCACCGACCAGCTGGCCGACTCGCTCTTTCATCTCGTTGGCGGCCTTGTTCGTGAACGTGATGGCGAGGATGGAGTCGGGCGCCACATTCAGATCGCGGATGAGATGCGCGATTCGGTAGGTCAGCACCCTGGTCTTGCCCGAGCCGGCCCCGGCCACGACCAGCACCGGACCTTCGGTGGCGGCGACGGCCTCTCGCTGGGATGGGTTCAGATCGGCGAAGAGCGGAGACTCGGTGGGGACATCGTCGACAAACCACTGTGTCTGCTGCGTCATCGGTGGCCGATGGTACTGATCGTCAGCGACTGAATCACATGTATGTGATCAAACCCGTCCGATCAGAGCAGGGCCGATCGTTTCCGGGCACTCCCAATGCCCCAGATCCGATATGCCGGATCCACAGCATTGAGACACCGTCAGGGGCTCTGCTCGACCGTCTCCGGGAGCTCCACCCTGACCCGGTCGCGATCGTCGGGTTCGGCAGGGCCGTCACCGCCGAGGACGTTGCGACGGTTGAGCGGCAGGGAGTAGCAGAAACGGGCACCGGTGGGGAAGCGGCGCTCGTACCACACGTCGCCCCCCATGGCACGGGCGAGACGCCGCGCAATCGGGAGACCGAGACCCATCCCACTGGAGTCGCGCGCATCACCTTTGGAGAGCTGTTCGAAGTCTTCGAAGACCTTCAGCGTCTCTTGGTCGGGCACCCCCGGCCCGTTGTCCGACACGATGATCAGGTATTGGTCTCCGAGGACGAACCCCTCCACCAAGATCTGGTCGCCCCCATACTTGCGGGCATTCTCCATCACGTTCCTAATGACCTGATGGACCCGGCGACGGTCGGCGAACACCCTCACACCGTCGGGCAGCGAGACCAGTGACGACTTGCGGCCGCCGTTGGGGAACACCATCTGGGCCACGTCTTCGATGAGATCACCGAGGTCGAAGAGCTCGGGGTCGAGACTGAGACGATTCGCTTCGAGACGCGGGATGACCAGCACATCTTCGACCAGGTCTCCGAGATAGTTGGCCTGGCGGTGGATGATCGAGATGAACTCGTCGACCTCTTCAGGAGGCAGGTCCCGCCACGACTCGGCGAGAGTGTCGGAGAAGCCGGCGATCGAGGTGAGCGGGGTGCGGAGCTCGTGACTGACGAGGGCCACGAAGTCGTTCTTGATGGTGTGGGCTTCTTCGGAGAGACGACGGACCTCTTTCTCCCGCTGCCGGCCTTGGGCGGTGATGCGCCAAGCCCAAAACACGGTGATCAGGCCGACGAGCGCCGGCAGGACCATCCACCAATCGTCGAGGCGCGTGAAGTCAGGCATCCCTATCTCCGTTATCGGCCCTTACAGTGTGCCTCTGAACCCCTCCCATCGCACCGTCTTTTCCTCATGGGCAGGACAGGTTTCACCGCATCCGAGACAGAGGACACGGTTGGATCAGGCCGTGTCGGCGTCCTCGACACCAATGAGTTGGCGAAGGGTCTTGGTCAGAACTCCCTGACGCAGGTCGAACTTATCGAGGTAGGCGTCGACGCCTACCGCCCAGGCAGCATCCTTCTCCTCCTGGGTGGCGACACCGGAGACCATGACGATGGGGATGCGGACGTCGGCGGCACGCATCGCCCGCACCAGCTCGACGCCGTTGGATCGAGGCATCGAGTAGTCCACGACCATGGCGTTGAAGGAGTCGCGGGCCATGGCGAGCATGGCCTCACGTGCCCCGCTGGCCACCTCGACTTCGAAACCGGCGCCATTCAGTGTCGCCGAGAGGAGTTGACGCACCCCGGCGGAGTCGTCGACCACGAGCACCCGCGGCTTGTCATCGACCAGATGGGGGCGCTGGCGAGCCACGAGGCCAAGGAAGTCCGGGTCGAGCACCACCAGCACCTGGCCCCCACCGAGCAACGCCGCCCCCTTTATCGCCCCGTTGCCATCGATGATCGGCCCCAGGTTCTTCACTGCGACCCGGCGTCGATCGATGATCTCGCTGACGGTCACTGCCACGAGCCCGGATCTGGTGTGCACGACGAGCACCTCGGAAACGTCGGATGGCTCGTCTGCGCCGAATGCGGTGGAGAGGGAGAGCACCGGTACCGCGGCACTCTCGAACTTGACCTCGCGGCCGTTGTTCTTGGTGATGAATTCGGCGTTCGACAGCGGCATCGAAGCTTCGACGGAAGCTTCCGGGATGCCCCAGAACCGGTCTCCCTCCGCCACCACCACCACGTTCTGGAGGACCATCGACAGGGGAAGTGTCAACGTCACCGAAGTTCCGGTGTCCTGCTCGGACTCGAGACTCACCGAACCATGCACATGAGCTACCGACTCCGCGGCCTCGGACAACCCGTCACCGGCACCGGAGAACTCGGTCGGCTCCTCGAGCGTGGAGAACCCGGGGTGGAAGAGGAGCGGTGACAGGTCGGGTGGTGTCACCGGGAGCCCGGACTCGCGGGCCACTTCGGACACACGGACCCAGTCGACTCCGGCTCCGTCGTCGCTGACGCTCACCTCGACCCTGTCGTCCACCACCCTCGCCGCCACCCGAATCACACCCGTGGCCGTCTTGCCTTTGGCGACACGCGCGTCCGGGCGCTCTACTCCATGGTCGACCGCATTGACCAACAGGTGACGTAATGGCTCCCTGACGAGGTCGACGATCTGACGGTCGAGCTGCACATCGTGACCGGTCATCTCGAAACGGACGTCTTTGCCGGAACGGCGGGCCAGGTAGCGGACGAACTGCGGGAACGTCGAGACGGCCTCGAAGAACGAGACGTTGGCCAGGGACACCGCTTGATCCTGGATGTCGGTGATCGACTCGCTGAGCCGACCGAGCTGGGAGCGCCAGGAGCGTCGAAACAGCTCCGGGTCGGCGCCTTCGATGGACACGAGCGAGAGATCGGCGATGGCTTCGGCGTCGAGTGCCACCTCGACGATGCGGTTGATCAGCTTGTAGAGGTCTGCGGTGTCGACTCGGGTGGCCCCCCCTAGCAGGGATTCGGACACCGATGTGAGGAGACCACCGAGACTCCCCACCTCCGGGGCTCGCAGGGTCACCATCTCCGGCTTCACGCTCGTCGGCTCCACCGACCCGGTGTCGACCCTCTCGAGGAGCGATCTCAGCTCCGGGTCGTCCGGGTCGTCGATGGCCGAGGAGAGTCTGCCTGCCAGGGCCTCCAGAGCAACCACAGCCGAAGGGTCCGGGGATCCGCCCTCGGAGATCTGACGCCATGTCTGCTCGAGACGGCCCGCGGCGTCCCTTATCGAGTCGAACCCGAGCAAACCGGCCGATCCCTTGATGGTGTGGGCGTCACGAACCAGGTCGGCCACCGTGTTGGTGGCCAACTTTCCCTCGGAGAGGGCGCGGGCTCCATCGACCAAACGACGGGAGCGCTCGTCCACCTCCTCACGAAAGATCCTCGTGAGTTCAGGAGTAATCGAATCCAACTGAGATATCCCTAGCCAACACTGTCACTATCGGCAGAGAGCAGGGTTCCCCTAAGGGGCCGACGTCTAACCTATAGATATATCTGGGTCTGGCGGAGCCACCCGGCCGGTACCCGGCCACGCTGCGAGCGCTATTCCCACTCGATCGTTGCGGGGGGCTTCGAGGAGATGTCGTAGGCGACCCGGTTGATCCCTGGAACCTCGTTGATCACCCGTGATGAGATCTTCTCCAGCACCTCATAGGGGATACGCGCCCAGTCGGCAGTCATGGCGTCCTCGGACGTGACGGCCCTGACTATCAACGGGTAGGCGTAGGTGCGGCCATCGCCCTGGACCCCGACGGTCTTGATGGCGGGAAGCACGCCGAAGGCCTGCCAGATGTCCCGGTACAGCCCGGCGCGACGAATCTCTTCGAGGATGATCGAGTCTGCGGAGCGAAGGATCTCGAGCCGGTCCAGGGTCACCTCGCCGATGATCCGCACCGCCAGGCCCGGGCCGGGGAAAGGTTGACGCCAGACGATCTCCTCGGGTAGACCGAGCTCCTCCCCCACCGCGCGCACTTCGTCCTTGAAGAGATCCCGTAGTGGCTCGATCAGGGCGAACTGCATGTCGGCGGGGAGACCACCGACATTGTGGTGGGTCTTGATCGTCGCCGCGGAATCGGAGCCCGACTCGATGACGTCGGGATACAGGGTCCCCTGCACGAGATAGGTGGCATCTCCCACTGAGGCGGCGGCCTCCTCGAAGACCCGGATGAAAGTCTCACCGATGATCTTGCGCTTCTGCTCGGGCTCGGTGACCCCTTCCAGCTGCTCCAGGAAGCGATCCGCGGCCTTCACACGAACCAGGTCGACCTCGAAGTGCGAACGGAAGGTCTCTTCAACTTGTTCGGCTTCGCCCGCCCGGAGCAGGCCATGGTCGACGAAGATGCAGGTCAGCTGGTCACCGATCGCCTCGGCCACTATCGCGGCGGCCACCGCAGAGTCCACACCCCCGGACAGACCGCAAATCACCCGGTCCTCTCCCACGAGCTCTCTGATCGCCCCCACCTGGGACTCGATGATGGAATGTGAGGTCCATGTCGGCGTGGCCCCGCACACCTCGTAGAGGAAGCGTTTCAGTATCTCGTTGCCACGGGGAGTGTGGGCCACTTCGGGGTGGAACTGGACCCCGTAGAGACGTCGGTCACGTTCTTCCATCGCTGCCACCGCCGCCCCGTCGGTGGAGGCGACGCAAGTGAAACCGGGAGGTGGGGAAATGACCTGATCGCGGTGTGACATCCACACCTGCTGTGACGACGGCAGCTCGGCCAACAGCAGAGAGTCGGCAACCGTCTCGAGCTCGGTCTTCCCGTATTCGGCGTCACCTGTGTTGGCCACCTCTCCCCCGGCCATCTCGGCCAGGAGTTGGTGCCCGTAGCAGATGCCGAGGATCGGGACACCGAGATCCAGGATGTCGGGGTCCATCCGGTAGGCGTCCTCGGCGTAGACGGATGCGGGCCCACCGGAGAGGATCAGCCCAAGTGGCCGGCGCCTCCTCACCTCATCGGCTGTGATCGATCTGGGAACGATCTCGGAACGGACATGGGCCTCACGGACCCGGCGAGCGATCAATTGGGCGTATTGGGCGCCGAAATCCAGGACGAGAATCGTGTCGGCCGACCTTGGCCCCGGCCCATCCTCTGTCACGCTCGGCATCACCGCCCTCCACTGCGCTGCACAACGTGACGGACTCCGCAACGGATTACAGCGCGGTCGAGGTGGACGCGTCGTCGTCTGCAGCGCGCTGCACAGCGTGACGGATTCCGCAACGGATTGCAGCGCGGACGAGAGTCACCCCGCGGATACTCCACTGCGCTGCACAACGTGACGGTTTCCGTGACGGAATGCAGCGCGGTCGAGACCCTTGGCGTCATCCCATTCCGACTCTTTGCGAGCGCTGCAAGGACTTGCCTTCGGTTTGCAACGACGGGGCGATCATGACCTCTGCCTTCTGGAACTCCTTCACATCGGAGTAACCCGTGGTGGCCATGGACATCTGCAGGCCCCCGAAGAGATTGCGTTTGCCGTCGTTCTCGTGGGCCGGGCCGACGAGGATCTCCTGAAGGGTGCCCCGGTCGCCCACCTTGACCCGGGCCCCTCTGGGGAGGGTCGGATGGAAAGTGGCCATGCCCCAGTGATAGCCCTTGCCCGGGGCCTCGGTGGCCGACGCAAGCGGCGAACCGATCATGACTGCATCGGCACCGCAAGCGATGGCTTTGGAGACGTCACCCCCGGTCCGCATCCCGCCGTCTGCGATGACGTGGACGTAGCGGCCGGTCTCGTCCAGGTAGCGGATACGCGCCCCCGCGGCATCGGCGATAGCGGTGGCCTGAGGGACCCCGACTCCGAGGACTCCCCTCGTGGTGCAGGCCGCGCCGGGCCCGACACCGACGAGCACCCCCACCGCACCGGTGCGCATGAGATGGAGTGCCGTCGAGTAACTGGCACAACCGCCCACTATCACCGGGACCGGGCACTCGGCGATGTATTCCTTGAGATTGAGCGGCTCCTCACGACTGGAGACGTGTTCCGCGGAGACCACCGTGCCCTGGATCACCAGGATATCGAGACCGCCGTCGAGGGCCAGCGAGGCCCAGTCGCGTACCCGCTGGGGGGTGAGGCTGGCAGCGGTGACCACGCCGGCGGACTTGACCTCCTCGACCCTTTGGCCGATCAGGTCGGGTTTCACCGGCTCCAGGTAGATCTCCTGCATCCGGCGGGTGGCCTTCTCGTCACCGAGCTCGGCGATCTCCTCGAAATAGGGAAGGGGGTCCTCGTACCGGGTCCACAGACCCTCGAGGTTGAGCACGGCGAGACCCCCGAGTCGGCCGATGGTCACCGCCGTCTCCGGGCTGATGGCCGAGTCCATGGCCGAGCCCATCATCGGGAGGTCGAACTTGAATGCGTCGAGCTGCCAGGTGATGTCAACGTCGTCGGGGTCCCGGGTGCGACGGGAGGGGACGATTGCGATGTCGTCGAAGCCGAACGCCTGACGACCCGACTTTCCGATGCCGATGTCGATTTCCATTACCCGATCCTTGTCCAGCGCGTGCCTCGAGCCAGGGTAACAGTGACATGTGCCGTGCCGGTTGTAGGCTCACCACGCTGTGTCTGGCGGTCCTCATGCTCGGTCCTGGTCCGTGTACGACTACGTCCTCCTCTGGCTGGCCGGCCAGGTGGGAGCGGCGCTGCTCATCGCTCTGGGGGTCGCAGTTGGAGCCGACTCGATCATCGTCTTCTCCCTGGCCGGGTTGTACATCGGCTTCTCGATCGTCTTCTGGCTACTGAGCCGTCGCCGGGACGTTGCCGAGCTCAGGCTCAGCATCGAGACCAGCGATCTCGTCTACATAGGTCTCGGGCTGGTACTCCAGATCGGACTGGCCATCGCGATGCTTCCTCTCATCAACCTCCTCTTCCCCGAGGGACGGCCCCCTCAGGAGTTGGCCACGGTCATCGCCCAGGCCGACACCCCTCTCCTTCAGCTCACACTGGTTGCAGCCACCGTCGTCATCGGTCCGGCGGTCGAAGAGCTGACCTATCGCGGGGTCCTCTTGAGGGCTCTGGAAGGGCGGGGCAAGACCTTGGCCATCGTGGTGAGCTCCTTTGTCTTCGCCGCCATCCACATCACCGGTCTCGATGCGGCCACCATCTGGCGCTCCGCGCTGGTCGTGTTACCCCCGTTGTTCGTCCTCGGTGTGGTCGCGGCCTGGTTGACGCTGCGCACCGGGCGTCTCGGGCCGGCCATCTTTCTCCATTCGGGGTGGAACCTGTTGTCGGCGTTCGTGTTGCTGATCCCAATCGAGGTCCTCGAGGAGTTGGGATAGCGAGTCAGGAGAGCCCTACCGCGGCGCGAACCTCGTCGAGAGTCCGGTCGGCTGACACTCTGGCCCGTTCGGCGCTGTCCGCCATGACCTTCACCACCTCTTCGTCGGACAGACCCAGGTAGGCCTCGCGAATCGGCTTGACGCCTTCTGCCACCGCCTCCGCCACCGCCATCTTGAACACGCCGTAGCCACCGCTGCCGTACTCGTCCACGAGGTCGTCGATCGGGCGTCCGCTGAAATAGGAGAAGACCTCCAACAAGTTGGATATCCCCGGCTTGTCCACCCGGTCGTAGACCACTTGGGTGCCGGCGTCGGTCACGGCCGATTTCACCTTCTTCACGATCTCGTCGGTGGTGTCTGTCAGCAGGATTCGCGATTTGGGGCTCGGATCCGACTTCGACATCTTGTCGCTGGGATCCTGCAATGACATCACCCGGGCGCCGATCTCAGGTGTTATCCGCTCCGGAAGCGGGAAGATCTCACCGAATCGGTGGTTGAAGCGCTCGGCGAGGTCTCGCGTCAACTCGAGGTGCTGGGTCTGATCGTCTCCCACCGGGACCGCATGGGCCTTGTGGATGAGGATGTCGGCCGCCATCAGCACTGGATAGGAGAACAAGCCCAGGTTCTGTCCCGTCTTGTCCGCCTTCTCCTTGTACTGGGTCATCCGCTCCAGTTGACCGATACCGGTCAACACCGAGAGGACCCAGGTCAACTCGACATGCTGGGGCAGGTCCGATTGGTAGTACAGGAGTGATCGCTTGGGATCGACTCCCACCGCGAGGATCATCTTGGCCAGAGCGATCCGCTCGCTCCGGAACGTCGCCGGATCGAACGGGGCGGTCATGGCATGGAGATCGACGACGTTGTAGATGGTGTCGTACTCGTCCTGCATCGAGACCCAGTTGCTCAGGGCACCCATGAGATTTCCGATGTGGGTGTTCCCGGTGGGCTGCATCCCGGAGAAGACACGTCTCTTTTCGGTCATGTTTCGCTTCCTCGCTCAAAAACAAAGCCGCCGGAGGGCCCGGCGGCGACATCATGGCAGGTGGAGGTCGTCCGCTAGCCGGAGATCCACCAGGTGCCGAAGAGGTTGTTCATCGCTCCTCAAGGCTAACACCCTGTGATCGGAGATAGAATGCCTGACCCTCGAGCAGACCCCAAGCGTCGTCGAGCCTGGTGGCTGCGTCGATCGTCGACCCTTCGAATCTGGTGGCCGACAAAGCCGTTGCCGACAGATCACTCCCGGCCAGATTAGCCCCAGACAGATCGGCCCCCTCCAGATCGGACCCGGAGAGGTCGGCCCCCGACAAGTTGGCTCCGGAGAGGTCGCTGAGACTGAGATTGGAGCCACGGAGGTCTACCCCGGGGAGATGAATGCCACGAAGATCGCAGTTCTTCAAGGACAGCCCGCGCAGGTCACTGGTGGCCGGTTCCCAATCCCGCAGGTCCAGACCGATCATCACCCGGCCCCGGTACTTGTCGAGATTGACGGCCTCCTTGAAGCGTGCCAACTGCTCGGGTCGTACCGACCCGGTGGTGAAGCGTTGGTCCCCGGTCGTCGGGTCGGCGTTGTTGTGGTACGAGGAGTTGACCTCCCACCAACCCAGCCGGTCCTCGGCGAGGAACTCGACGCTCCTCAGCCACTTGATCGACTTGTAGAAGTATCTCCCCGGAGTGACGACACGGACGGGACCCCCGTGTTCTGCGGCCAGTGGCTCCCCGTCGAACTCGTGCACCACCCACGAGTTGGCCATGGCGTAGCCGACCGGAAGCGACGTGTGATGCCCTCTATCCGAATAGGCGGCAAAGGAGACGAACCGTGCCCGGGGCAGTGGGGTGGCAAGATCGGACAGGGGCACCCCTGTGAAGACACTGTCGCGCCGGGTCCAACTGGTGACACAGTGGATGTCGAAGACGATGCTGGCATGGTCGAGGGCCATGTACTGGCCCAGACTCAGCCTCCGGGGCTCGGCGACCAGACCGCCGATCGTGAGATGCCAGTCGTCGACCGCAGACGGCATGCGCTCTCCGACGACGGGGAATCGATTCGTCTCGATTTGGCCCGGCGGCAGCAAGATGCCGGTGTTCAGCGGGTCACACGGAGGACGGTCTCGCCTCCATCCGAGGCGGTGGCGGTGAGGAACTCGGCAACGATCTCCTCCACCGGGGTCGACGGTCGGAGGACGGCCGCACCGTC
>CAZZIG010000062.1:0-6493 GCA_964653975.1 uncultured Acidimicrobiaceae bacterium | reverse complement strand
CAAAATCTCGTGGCGCCGACACCCAATTTTCTGGCGGGGGTGGGACCCGGATCGGGGCCCCACTTCCTGAGGAAAGAAGGGGGGGTGGCGCGTTATGGCAGAAGGTTTGATAGACCCCTACAATCCGATCGGTCTGCCCGGGAGCATTCCCTTCAATGGCTGAAACCCTTCTCTCATTCGCCGGCCAGGACATGGCCATCGATCTCGGGACCGCGAACACACTCGTGTACGTACGCGGTGGAGGGATCGTGCTCAACGAGCCTTCTGTCGTCGCGATCAACTCCCAGAACAACAAGGCACTGGCGGTTGGCATGGAGGCGAAGCGGATGATCGGGCGCACCCCGGCCAACATCACCGCCATCCGCCCCCTGCGCGACGGTGTGATCGCCGACTTCGACATCACCGAGAAGATGCTGCGCTACTTCATCCAGAAGGTGCACCGGCGCAAGTGGGCCCGCCCCAGGATCGTGGTCTGCGTGCCCTCGGGAATCACCCCCGTGGAGAGACGCGCCGTCGAGGAGGCGGCCTATCACGCCGGAGCACGTCGGGCCTACACCATCGAAGAGCCCATGGCCGCCGCTATCGGCTCCGGTCTCCCCATCGGTGAGCCTTCCGGATCGATGGTCGTCGACATCGGGGGCGGCACCACGGAGGTGGCGGTCATCTCGCTCGGTGGCATCGTGGTCTCCCGGTCCATCCGAGTCGGTGGCGACGAGCTCGACTCGGCGATCATCGACTGGGTCAAGAAGGAGCACAACGTGCTGGTCGGTGAGCGGACCGCCGAGCAACTCAAGATCGCAGTCGGCTCGGCGTGGCCGTATTCGGAGGAGCCTTCGGCAGAGGTGCGGGGCCGCGACCTGGTGACGGGTCTCCCCAAGACCATCCTCCTCACCAGCCAGGAAGTGCGGGAAGCCATCGAGGAACCCACCCAGGCTGTAGTCGACGCGGTCAAGTACACCCTCGACAAGACACCGCCGGAGCTGGCGGCGGACATCGTGGAACGAGGGATCGTGCTCACCGGAGGAGGGGCACTATTGGTCGGGCTGGACCATCGTCTGGCTCACGAGACGGGGATGCCCATCGTCACTGCAGCCAATCCGCTGCAGTCGGTGGTGCTCGGCTCGGGGAAATGCCTGGAGGAATTCGACACCCTGCACAACGTGCTCGTGTCTTCCGCCAGGCCATGATTCCCAACTCCCGTCTCCAGCCATGCTGAACCGGCAGCCCGGCGACCGCACACTCCCCACCCTCATCACCCTCCTCGTCCTAGCCCTGCTTCTGATGACATTCGACATCCGGGCCGAAGGTGGTGGTGTGATCGGCGTCCTCAGGACGGGCACACAGACCATCGTCTCGCCTCTCCAGAAGGCGGCTGCCTTTGCTGTCAACCCCGTCGTGGACATGGTCGACTCCCTGACGAATGTGGCCAGCCTGCGTGAGCAGAACCAGGCTCTGCAACGAAGGGTCGCCGAGGCCGAGGCGGCGTTGGTCGCAGTGAACGACGATCTGGCCCGTCTCGAGCTCTACGAGAGGCTCTACGAGCTCGAGTCGACATCTGCGGCCATCGGAAGGACCGTGGCCCAGGTCATCGGTCGGCCACCGCTCGAAGGTGCCCTCATCATCGACAAGGGGACCTCCGACGGTATCGCCGTGGGTCAGCCGGTGATCGACCCCAACGGCTATGTCGTCGGGTCGGTGGTCCAGGTCACTCCCGGGTCGGCAACGGTTATCCCGATAACGGTGGGGAGGAGCCATCTCACAGTGGCGGTCGGTGATCAGACCGGAACGGTGGTCCCCCAGATCGACACCGATGTGATGCGTCTCGATCTCGATGCCGAAGAGCCGGTGGCCGAGGGTGACCAGGTGGTCACGTCCTCGGGGTCGGTGAGATTCCCTTCGGGGTACCCGGTGGGATACGTGTTGGCGGATGCGTCCCCGACCAATGACTTCCTCTCCACCGAGATCCAGCCCCACGTCCGTCCCGACACTCTTCGCATCGTCGTCGTCCTGGCGTGGCCGCCCGACCCGGTGACCGCGGTGACCGAAACCACGACGACCTCTTCGACGACACCGTCGACGACCACGTCGGTGCCCGAAGACTCGTCGACGACGGCAGGAGACGGCTGATGCGTCTCCGCATCGTGCTGACGGTCGGTCTGATGTTGCTGCTGGCCCTGGTGTTGCAGACCACGCTGGTCAGCCAGATCGAGGTGTTCACCCCAGACCTGGTGATGTTGTTGGTCATCCTGTTGGCCGTCACGAGGATCCGACCCGAACTGGTGCTGGCGCTGGGGTTCGTGTCGGGTCTCGCAGTGGACCTCCTCGGTTCGGCTGTTCTCGGCTTGCGGGCGATGGTCTTCACGGTCGTCGCCTATCTCGCCCTGCGCACCCGGGACAAAGCCGGCATCGGTCGCATCGTGACCGGTCTCTGGGCCGGGCTGCTCACCCTGTCGGGCGTCGTGCTACTGATCGTGGTGGGTACGCTTTTCGGCCAGACAGTTCTCCTGGGAGAGGGTGTCGTCGAACAGCTCTTCCTGGTCCCTATCGCCAACATGATCCTCGCCTTGATCTTCGCCCCCCTCTTCGTGCGTCTCGTAGACCGGGATCCAACGGCCTTCCGATACGCATGAGATTCGCAGTTCGCCTTTCGGTACTCGGCATGGCTTTCATCATGATGTTCTCGATCATCGGGTTGCGTCTGTGGTTCGTCCAGGTGGCCGATGGCCCGGCGATCGCCCAGGCAGCCGAGCAGCAGACCTGGCTCAGCAAGACCACCCACGCCTCCCGGGGTGAGATCTACGATCGCCAAGGCAACCTCTTGGTGACCAGCCGCTTGGTGCCGGCGGTGTTCATCGACCGCACCTTCGTCCAAACCGAGCAACGTGAGGGTCTCGTCCAGCGTCTCGCCTCCGTGCTCGCCATGGATCCGGTCGAGCTCGACGGAATGTACGAAGAGGCCGGCACCAACGGGCGTTTCCAGGTGACGACCGTGGACAACAGGATTGCCTATCAGATCACCGAGCAACTCGGCGACCTGCCCGGGGTCGAGATCGTGAAGGTACCCGAACGGGTCTATCTCACCGGCCCGACCATGTCCCACGTCATCGGCCATCTCGGCCTCCCCGACGAGGTCGACCTGGAACAGCGACCCGAACTGGACCCGTCGGTGCGTATCGGGAAACTGGGTGTCGAGGCCTTCTACGACGAGGACCTCCAGGGTGTCCCGGGTGTCGAAGAGTTTCGAGTCCGCCGTGGCGAGATCATCGATCAGCGGCCGACGGTGAGCGCCGTCCCTGGCAACTCGGTCTACCTGAATACCGACTCGGAACTGCAGACGGTGGTCGAGTTGGCGCTCGAGGAGGGGATCGCTCTCTCCAACGAGGTCAAAGAGGCCGACCGCGCCGCAGGCGAGGAGGTGTTCTCTGAGACCAAACGAGCCGCGGCGGTGGTCCTCGACCCACAGACCTTCGAGGTCCTCGCCCTCGCTTCCGTCCCCGACTTCGAGCCTCAGCTCTTCGTGGCGGGGATCGACTCGGAGAAGTTCGCGGAGCTCAACGAGACCCTCGCCTTCAACAACCTGGCGGTCAGCGGTCTCTACCCGCCGGCCTCGACGTTCAAGCCCATCACCTATACGGCGATCCAGGAGGAGAACCTTCCGTTCCCGACCGACATCGAAGGGGTCGATGCCGAGAACCGCCTGATCCACTGCGACGGGCAACTGGAGCTGCCCGAGCTGGCCGACGGATCGCCACAGGTGCGACCCGACTGGTACAACCCACCGGGCTTCGGCTGGCTGGACATCCACGGGGCTCTCGAGAACTCGTGCAACATCTTCTTCTGGTCGCTCGGGTTGGGCACCTGGCAGAACCGTGAGACCGTTGGCGAGAACGTCATCCAGGACTGGGCAAAGAGTCTCGGCTACGGCTCCCAGACCGGGATCGACCTGGCCAACGAGGCGGCGGGGATCGTCCCGACCCGCGAGCTGTTCGAGGAGTGGGCCGCCTACCAGATAGAGAACCCGGACCAGCCACCACGGCTCGACCCCAGCCGCCTCGACCCGGCACTGGCCAGCCCGTGGTTCGGTGGTGACCTCATGGACTTCGCCATCGGTCAGGGGGCCTTCACCGCGACACCTCTGCAGGCCGCGGTCTCCTATGCGATCCTCGCCAACGGCGGGACCGTCATGGAGCCCCGCGTGGTGGACAAGGTCGTCGACCCCGACGGCGAACTGGTCGAAGACGTGACCCCACCCGTCGTCGGCCAGGTCGAGATCAACGAACAGACACGGAGAGAGCTGCTCACCGACCTGAATCGGGTGGTGACCACCGGCACCGCGGCCGCCGCGTTCGAGGACTTCGGGCCGGGGCTCGAGTTGGTCGGTGGCAAGACCGGGACCGGCCAGACCACCGCCACGAGAGACAACCACGCATGGTTCATCGGACTGGCCCCCATCGACGACCCCCGTTACGTGGTGGCGGTGATCATCGAGGAAGGTGGCTCCGGTGGCGCCATCGCCGCCCCGGTGGCCCGCCACATCCTCCAGTATCTGTTGGGCAACGAGCCCACCGACATCATCGCCGGTGAGGTGGCCGACTGATGACTGCCGTCCTGAACCGGATCCGCGAGGTTGGGGTCGTCCGGCGAAACAACCGGACCGACTGGTTGCTACTCGTCACGATGCTCGCCCTGTCCGGGTTCGGCCTGCTCATGATCTATTCGGCGACACAGGCCACGGGCACCTTCTCCATGGAGCGACAGATGATCTTCGTCGCCGCCGGCCTGCTGATCTTCTTGGTCACCTCGTACATCGACTACCGCGAATATCGAGCCATCGTCCCCGCCGCGGCGGTCATCGTCCTCCTGCTCCTGGTGGCCGTCTTCTTCTTCCCACCGATCAACGAGGTGAACCGATGGATCCCGCTCGGGTTCTTCAACCTCCAGCCGGCGGAGTTCGCCAAAGTCGTGGTGATCGTCGCCTTGGCCGCCCTGTTGGCGCCGCCGGTATCGAGAGACGAGCTCACCACGCCGAGGACCCTGAGCTGGGCCAAGGTGGGCCAGGCCGTCCTGGTGGTGGCGGTGCCGGGATATCTGATCCTGCGCGAGCCCGACCTGGGCACGACGATGGTCTTCGGTTTCATGTTGTTTGCGATGCTCTTCGTCGCCGGCGCCAACTGGCGGCAGATGTCTGCACTGTTCGCGGCGGTGCTGGTGGGGATCATCTCGGTCTTCCGTTTCGAGCTGCTCAGCGACTATCAGATGGACCGGCTCCGGGTTCTCCTCCAGCTCGACGAGGTCGACCCACAGGGGATCGGCTATCAGATCATCCAGTCGAAGAACGCGATCGGCTCGGGTCAGCTGTTCGGGAAGGGTCTGTTCGCCGAGGACTCGTTCACCGCATTCCAGTACGTGCCCGAACAGGAGACCGACTTCATCTTCACCGCCGTGGCCGAGCAACTCGGCCTGGTCGGCGGTCTTCTCGTGATCTTTGCATTCGTGGTCATCGTCTGGCGGCTGCTGGTCATCGCCAGCAATGCCCGGGATCGGTTCGGGGCCCTCATCGCCACCGGGATCGCCGCCATGATCACCTTCCACGCCGTGGTCAACATCGGGATGACCGTCGGCATCATGCCGGTCACGGGCATCCCGCTTCCATTCCTGAGCTACGGTGGCTCATTCCTGTTAGCGACCTATCTCGCGCTCGGCATGGCCCAGCGGGTTGCTTCGGAGCAGGGCCGGATCTGATCTATGTCGTGGTTCAAGAAGCCGAAGCAGAAGCTGCGTGCCACCGACCGGCGGGAGCTGCCCGCCGACGTCTTCGAGAAGTGCCCGGATTGCGGTGAAATCCTGTATCGCGCGCGGCTCGAACAGAACTGGTTCGTCTGCCCGGTCTGCGCGCATCACAATCGGATCAGCGCAGATGAGTACATTCGGCTGCTGCTCGATGACGGCGAGTACGAAGAATTGTGGGCCGAGCTGCGCAGCACCGATCCGCTTCGCTTCACCGATTTGAAGCCCTACCGTCAGCGGCTGCAGGTGGCGGAGAAGCAAACCGGTCATGGCGATGCCGTGCGAACCGTGAGTGGTGCACTCGACGGAATCGATCTCGGTCTGGCGGTCATGGACTTCGACTTCATCGGCGGCAGCATGGGATCGGTGGTGGGTGAAAAGATCACGCGCCTGGGCAAACGCTCGCTCGAGCGGCGTCAGCCTCTGGTCGTGGTGAGTGCCTCGGGCGGTGCGCGCATGATGGAAGGCATTCTCTCGCTCATGCAGATGGCGAAGACGGCCGCGATCCTGGGCCAGCTGCACGAAGCCGGCTTGCCGTACATCTCGGTGCTCACCAATCCGACTACGGGCGGAGTCACGGCGTCTTATGCCATGCTCGGCGATGCGAACCTGGCGGAGCCCGGTGCCTTGATCGGCTTTGCGGGGCCGCGTGTCATCGAGCAGACCATCAAGCAGGAACTGCCTGAAGGATTTCAGCGCTCGGAGT
>CAZZIG010000061.1:0-12573 GCA_964653975.1 uncultured Acidimicrobiaceae bacterium | reverse complement strand
CAGTCGGAGCCGGTGTCGCCAACGGCGCTCTCATCGCGATGGCCGCTGTATACGCTGTCCAAATCGGCCTGTCGACGGGACGCACCGGTCTCTTCGTTGCCGCCGCGGCGTTGGGCTCGGTCGTGCTGCAATTGCCGGTGGGTCAGATGTCCGACCTGATCGGAAGACGGCGGTCCATCCTTCTCGTGAGCTTCGCGGCCGTCGTGGTGGGAGCCATCGCACCGGGTCTGAGCCCCGAAGGTCTCGGGCCCATCGTGGCGATGTTCTTTCTCGGCGGGCTCTCCTATCCGCTGTACTCGCTGGCCTTGAGTCACGTCGTCGATGTGCTGCCTCCGGGGCAGGCAGTGACAGGGAGCGTGGCGGTGGTGTTCCTCACCGGGGTCGGCTCCATATTCGGGCCTCTCACCGTCTCGATCGCCATGGACAGCTTCGGACCCGATGGGTTCTTCTGGGCCATCGCCGTCGTCCATCTCTGCATCGGCGTCTACGGACTGGCTCGTATCACCCGGAGGCCTGTCATCGACGAGACCCGGGAACCGTGGCTTCCGGTCCCGGCACGCTCCACTTTCGTGCTTCGACGGAGCCCGCGGCGACGTTACCGGCGCAATCCCGGGTCGTGGGACTGAAAACCTGTCAGCGGGTGAGGGCAGCAGAGAGTTTGTAGGCCGCCTCAGCGACGGCCTCCCCGATCCGGTCGGGGTCCTCATTCCCCGGGAAGCGATAGGCGGGGCCATGGACGTGGAGCGCGGCCGTGATCAGCCCGTTGCGTTCCAGAACCGCCGAGGCCACGGAGTTGATCCCCTCGACGAACTCCTCGTAGACCCACGCATACCCTTCCAGCCTCACCGCGGCGAGACGCTGGCGGATCTCGTCAGGGTCGGTGACGCTGTTGGCGGTGAGACGCTCCAGTTCTCGGCTCAGATACCTGGAGATCTGTTGTTCGGGCCAGTGCGCCATGATGACCAGGCCCGAGGGGACGACATGCATCGGGATCAACTCCCCGGTCCAATCTCTGACCTGGACGGGGTGCTCCGCCTCGGTCTGGTCGACGTAGTGGACTTTGAAGCCGTCCGGGATGGCTATGCCGGCGGCCTCCCCGGTGAGAGCCGTGAGCTCGTCCAGATAGGGCCGGGCGAATGCAGTGAGCTGGGCCGGGCCCCCGGCGGCCGAGGAGAGGCGTTTCAGCACCGGCCCCAAACGGTAGAGACGGCCGTCTTCGTCGCGCTCCACCGCCTCCAACTCCTCCAACGTGGTGAGGAGACGGGCAACGGTGCTCTTGGGCAGGTCGACACGTCTCGCCGTCTCGGAGAGACCGGCCGGTGACTGGGCCAGTGCCTCCACGATCTGGATGGCCCGGGCTACGGACTCGACGGTTGCCATTGCGGCCCATCTTACGGCACCCGTGCCGCATGGCGGTACGATTCTTCCGGCAACGGGGCGTTTTAAGGCCCTCGGAAGCCCGAAAACGGCCACCGAGGGGGTCGGTCAGCCCAACGCCGCCAGCATGTCGTGACGCCAGGTCTCGGTGGTCTCCACTCCGTTGAAGGTGTAGATGTGGAAGCCGTGGATGTTGGCGACCGGGTCGGCGAGGAGCGGGGCGAGGCCCACGATGAGGTCGTCGGGGCTGTAGCCGCCGGGCCGGACCAGCTTGCCCGCGAGACTCTTGTTCTTGGCGAGGAACCCGGCGGAGGCCCCTACGCCGATCCGCATCGAGATCGCGATCAGCTTCTTGAGCTCGGCCACCCCGGGGATCCCGACGTAGACGCCTAGACCGACCCCGTCGCCGCGCAGCTCCGAAAGCCAACCACGGATCGCATCCGGCACGAAGCACATCTGCGTGGTCACGTACGACGCGTAGGGAAGCTTGTCGTGCAGGGCGCGGGTGATGGTGGCGTCGTCGACGATGTGGTGGCCCTCGGGATAGCCCGGTATCCCGATCTCGGTGATGCCGTGGCCGATCTGTTCCATAGCCGTGAGAAGTTCGAGACCGTCGAAGAACTCCCCTGGCTCCTCGGCATCGCCACCCACCACGAAGACCTTGTGGATCTTCGCCTCGTCGAGACGCTTCAGCAGCACTTCGAGCTCGGTCCTGTCGGCGGTGAGTCGGGCCGAGAGATGGGGGATAGCGTCGAAACCCCGGTTCGTGAGCTCGACGGCGAGCTCGATGGTGGCGATCATCCCCTTTTGGGGTGACGCCGTGACCGAGACGACCGCTTGCTCGGGAAGGTGGCTGGCCTGTTCCAACACGTTCTTGAGCGGGATCAGCTCGTACTTCGGGTGGAGGAGCGCGGTCCTCATCGCGTCGATCTCGGAGGGTTGGAGATGGGCGAGACCCAACCGTTTCGTGCTCATGAGACGTTCGAGTCGGGGAGCGAGTCCTTGAGTTCCCGGATCCAGGACTGCAGTCGTCGGTCGATGTCCTCGTCGAGGGGTGGGGCTTCGTAGTCTGTGAGCATCTGCCGCCACCGCTCGTGGGCCCGGGTGGCGGCGTCCCTGCCCCCCTCCGACTCCCACTGCTCGAAGCTGTTGCTGTCCGCGGTCTCGGCACGCCAGAAGGCGGTCTCGAAGTTGGCCAGAGTGTGCTCGGTGCCCAGATAGTGCTGACCCGGGCCCGTGGTCAGCAGCGGCTCCATCGCCTGACCGTTCTCGGAGAGATCGACCCCGGCGACGAGCGCCTGGGCCATACCGGCCATGTCGGCGTCGAGCACGAACTTCTCGTACCCCATCACCAGCCCTCCCTCCAGCCATCCTGCGGCGTGAAGCACGAAGTTGACCCCCGCAGTCAGTGTCGGGATGAAGGTGGCGGCGCTCTCGTAGGCGGCCTGGGCGTCGGGCACTTTCGAGGCCGTCAGGTTGCCACCGCTGCGGAAGGGGACACCGAGACGTCGGGCGAGTGCGGCCATGACCGACAGCACCAGGGCCGGCTCCGGCGTACCGAACGTCGGTGCCCCCGACTGCATCGACATCGAACTGGCGAACGAGCCGAGCACCACCGGCGCCCCCGGTCTGACGATCTGGGTGAAGGCGATGCCGGCCAACGCCTCGGCCAGAGTCTGGGTCGCCGTTCCCGCCACGGTCACCGGGGCCATGGCTCCGGCGAGGATGAACGGCGTGAGCACTGTGGCCTGGTTGCTCTCGGCGTAGACCTTGGCCGAGCCCAGCATCGCCCGGTCCCACGACAAAGGAGAGTTGGCGTTGCAGAGCGAAAGGATCACCGTGTTCTCGGCGACGAAGTCCTCGCCGAAGACGATCCTGGCCATCTCGACGGTGTCCTCGGCCCGCTCCGGCGAGGTCACCGAACCCATGAACGGCTTGTCGCTGTATTTGAGATGGCTGTACACCATGTCGAGGTGACGTTTGTTCACCGGCAGGTCCACCGGCTCGCACAGGGTTCCCCCGGCATGGTGGAGTTGTGGTGACAGGTAGGTCAGCTTGGCGAAGTTGCGGAAGTCCTCGATGGTGGCGTATCGACGCCCGTCTTCGAGATCTCTCACGAATGGTGAGCCGTAGGCGGGGGCGAGGACGACGTGCGGGTCGCCGATCTCCACCGATCGGTCCGGGTTTCGGGCGTGCTGGGTGAATCGCTGCGGTGCAGTGGCCGCCAGGTCCCGGCACATCCCTCTGGGGAAGCGGACCCTCGTGCCGTCGATGGCCGCACCGGCCGACTCGTAGATCTCCAGGGCTTCGGGAAAGTCGACGATCTCGACTCCGACCTCCTCGAGGATGGTGTCGGCGTTCGCTTCGATGATGGTCAGGCCGTCCTCGCCGAGGACCTCGTATGGCGGTATGTACCGGGTCAGATAGGGGATCGTGGCCGCGGTCGCGGAGCGGACTGCCCGCCGGGCCTCGCGCCCTCCGCCTCGTCTCCGTCCGGGTCGCTCAGTCATGTCTCGGGTCTCCGTCGTCGTCGTCGCTCCCTCGGGTTCGTTGACTTCTCGGGTAGGTCGACCACGGCCGCCAGCTTCGGGTACGCAGCGGTCTTGTGCGGGATGCCGAGTGCTGCGACGAAGTGTTCTTGGAACTTGGGCTCGGTGGCGGTCTCGATCTTCTCGACCCGTTCCACCAGCTCCTCCACCTCCCGCCGCGCCGTCTTGGAGAGAAGGGCCATGATCGCTCCCGATCCGGCGGCATTACCGGCACCCGACACCGACTCGAGATCACAGTCGGGGATCATGCCGAGCACCATGGCATAGAGGGGGTCGATGTGGTTGCCGAACGCACCGGCGAGACGGATCTGATCGACGGTGTCCGTCCCGTAGTGGTCCATTAGGAGCCTGGCGCCGGCCAACAGTGCCGCCTTCGCCAGTTGTATCGCCCTGACGTCGGCCTGGGTGACCATGATCAGTGGATCCGTCCACAACACGTATGAGAACGTGCGCCCCTCGGCGACGATTCGGTCCGTGGCGGCGGACCCCGAGACGGCCCCGTCCTCGTCGATAACGCCGCCCAGATAGAGCCCGGCAACGGCCTCGATGATCCCGGACCCGCAGATCCCGGTGACTGGTGTCCGGTCGATCTCGGTGAAGAACTCGCTCTCGTCCGACCAGTGCTCCCCACCGACGAGTCTGATCTTCGGTTCGAGTGTCTCCCGGTCGATGCGCACACGCTCGATGGCCCCGGGGGCGGCGCGCTGGCCCGATGAGATCTGAGCACCTTCGAAGGCGGGCCCGGTGGGGCTGGAGGCGGCGAGGATGCGTTGGGAGTTGCCGAGGACGATCTCTGCATTGGTGCCCACGTCGACCAGCAGCTGGATCGCCTCGCTGCGGTGGGGAGCCTCGGAGAGCATGGCAGCCGCGGCGTCGGCGCCGACGTGGCCCGCTACGCACGGGAGGACATAGACCCTGGCCCTGGGATGGACCGAGAGGCCCAGGTCGATGGCGTCGACCCTCACCGGGTCGTCGGTGGCGAGGCTGAACGGCGCTGCTCCCAAGGGTGTCGGGTCGAGCCCGAGGAAGAGATGATGCATGATCGGATTGCCCACCAGGACGACCTCGAGGATGTCTTCCCGGTCCAGCCCGGCTTCGGCAGCCAGAGCGCCGATTGCCTGGTCGATCGCCTCCTGGACCACGCGAGTGAGGTCGGCCGCACCGTGGTCGTTCATCATGGCGTAGGAGACCCGGCTCATCACGTCTTCGCCAAACCTGATCTGTGGGTTCATCTCGCCGTGGGTGGCCAGCACCTGCCCGGTGAGGAGGTCGCAGAGATGGCCGGCGATGGTGGTCGACCCGACGTCGAAGGCCACACCGACCATGAGGTCACGGAATCCGGGCCAGACCGCGGTGATGTCGGTCTCATCGTGCACTGCCAATGTCACGGCGCCCTTTCCCTCCGCCAGCGCCCGCTGCAGCTCGGCCAGCCCTCTCGGGTCCACCCTGAGGTCGGTCAGTCCCCACTGATCCCGCATCGCGGTCAACACCCGGCTCTGGTCGCTGCCACCCTCACCGAGTGCCGACTCGGGGACTTCGATGTAGTAGAGCCGGACCACCGGGTCGATCTCGATGTCGGGCACCTCGGCACGCTTGCGCACGACCTGGCGATGCACCTGGCTTCCGGCGGGGACTGCGATGACCACGTCGTCGAGCACCAGCATCTGACAGCCCAGGCGGTTGCCCTCCGCCAGCGGCCGTGCCCCCCGGTAGTTCAACTCGACCAGGTTGGGAGCGGAGACCTTGGTCGGGTCCAGGGAGATGTTCTTCGAGGAGCCGAGTTGGACCTGGCATCGACCGCAGATCCCTCTTCCCCCACATATCGAGTCGAGATCGACGCCCAGGGACCGAGCGGCGTCGAGCACGTTGGTTCTTTTCGGGAACTCGCCCTGTCGGCCCGACGGGGTGAACAGGACGCGGGTCTCCTCCCCGGTCGCGTTCATGAGCGGGTGCGGCGACCGGTGCGGCGACGGCCGCCTTCGCCGCCATCGCTCGGCTGGCGATAGGTCTTGATCCAACCCACACAGTCGGCGTCGTTGCCGTTGAGGACGTTGGCCGCCATGACTGCCTGCCTTATCTCCGGCTCCAACGGGTTGGTGATCGCAGAGGTGAGCCCGCTGGCAGCGGCCATGGTGAGGAACGCCGCGTTGATCCCGACCCGGTTGGGAAGCCCGAAGCTGATGTTGGAGGCACCGACGGTGGTGTTCACCTTCAGTTCGTCGCGGAGACGCGCGGTGAGACGGAAGACCTGTTGGCCGGCGCTCGGCATGGCGCCGATCGGCATCACCAGTGGGTCGACGACGACGTCCTCGGCGGCGATCCCGTAGTCGGAAGCGCGGTTGACGATCTTCCTGGCGACCTCGAAGCGAACGTCGGGATCCTCTGAGATTCCGGTCTCGTCGTTGCTTATCGCCACCACCGCGGCTCCGTGCTTGGCGACGAGGGGAAGGACGGCTTCCAGACGGTCCTCCTCCCCGGTGACCGAGTTGACGAGGGCCTTGCCCTTGTAGACGGCCAGCCCTGCGGCGAGTGCGTCGACTATCGAGGAGTCGATGGACAGGGGAACGTCGGTGATGGATTGCACCAGTTGGACCGTCTCGGCCAGGATCTTCGGCTCGTCGGCGAGGGGGATTCCCGCGTTGACGTCGAGCATGTGGGCCCCCGCCTCCACCTGGGCGATGGCATCGGACTCCACCCGCGAGAAGTCGCCGTTGCGCATCTCCTCGGCGAGCAGTTTGCGCCCGGTGGGGTTGATCCGTTCACCAATGATGACGAAGGGGTAGTCGAATCCGATCACCACCTCTCTGCTCTTCGACCCAACCACGGTCCGGGTCATGGCCTCGCTCCCGTGGCGTCGCGGGGTTCGATTGCGGTCGTGCCCTCTGGATCACCGGTCCGGGCTGGCTGGTGGTCGCGGGGTTCGATTGCGGTCGCGCCCTCTGGATCACCGGTCCGGGTGTGATGCATGTCCCAGCCAGCAACGCGAACCGCTTGCCCTATCGGGGGGTTTGAGGGGGGTCGTCCCCCCTCAATGGATCCTGTGTTGCTTCCGATCGTGACCAGTTCACGTTCCAACTCGCCATATCCGACCAGACGAGTCTCGAATGCGAGACCGAGCCGGTCCGCGGCCATCCGTGCGGCCTCGACCAGGTCCGGGCTCTCCGTTTGGGCCAGGTACACTACCTGTCGGTAGTTGCCGAAGTAGTCCTCGAGCAGCTCTGGGTGGCGGTCGAGGCCGAGTCCTTGCCAGACCAGCCGTTCGAAGTGGCGGGTGAGATAGTCGGTCAGGTAGAAGGTCGCCGGCTCGTCCTCGTGCATCAGATCGAATTGATCGAGGCCCGCATAGAACTGGTAGCAATGTGCCCCGGGGAGTCTTTCGACCCCGAACTCCTCGAGCACCCGGTCCAGCATTCCCCCGGTGCCACAATCCCCATAGGCCACGTACACCTGGTCGTAGTCACCGGCGGTCGTCTCGAGCTTGGAGCGCACGGCCGCGGGAATCTTCTCGGGCCGGTTGTGCAAGATCGCGGGGAGACACTCCACCCTCAGGTTGGACAGACCGTTCCTTCTCACCACGTCTAGAAGCTCTCGGGCCAGGGCGCCACAACCGATGACGAGGACCGATGGTCGTTGTCGACCGGGAGGGGCCGGGGATGAGACGGCGTCAGGCCCCCCCACGCCGCTCCAGCACCAACTGCTTGGCGGTGTCCGCAGCTACCGCCGCGTCCCGACAGTAGGCATCGGCGCCGACTGCCGTCCCGAACTCCTCGTTCAGTGGGGCACCGCCGACCAGGACGATGTAGTCGTCTCGGATCCCCTTCTCCACCATGGTGTCGATGACCACTTTCATGTAGGGCATGGTGGTGGTGAGCAACGCCGACATCCCCAGGATGTCGGGTTTGTGCTCGTCGAGAGCCTGGATGAACTCGTCGGCGTCGGTGTTGATGCCGAGATCGAAGACTTCGAATCCGGCCCCTTCGAGCATCATTGCGACGAGGTTCTTCCCGATGTCGTGGATGTCCCCCTTGACCGTGCCGATGACGACGCTGCCCACGGTCTCTGCCCCGGTCTCGACGAGGAGGGGACGCAGGACTCCCATCCCTGCTTTCATCGCCTTGGCGGCGAGGAGCACCTCGGGCACGAACAGGATCCCGTCGCGGAAGTCGATACCGACGATGCGCATCGCTTCCACCAGCGCTTCGTTGAGTACTCTCTGCGGTGGCCATCCTCTGTCGAGGAGGATGCGGGTGCCCTCGTCGATCTCGTCGGCGAGCCCGTCATAGAGGTCGTCGTGCATCTGGCCGACGAGGTCTTCGTCGGAGAGGGCCGACAGATCCAGGTCTTCTTCACTCATCTGGCAAACCTCCAGGCGTACCGCTGTGTGGTACGAGTACTGTACAGTGGGATTTGCCCGGAATACTATCCGGACAAACCTCCGCTGGAAAGCAGCTTCGCGCTGTTCCGGAAACGGTCCACCAGGCGGTATGAAGCGAGGCATACGAGGAGACGAGCAATGAGCGACGCACCAACTTCGGCCCACGTTGTCGTCATCGGAGCGGGGATCGTCGGGAACGCCGTGGTCCACCATCTCGCCGAGCTGGGCTGGCGCGACATCGTCCAGGTCGACAAAGGCCCGCTGCCCAACCCGGGTGGCTCGACCGGGCACGCTTCCAACTTCATCTTCCCGGTCGACCACAACAAGGAGATGACCCATCTCACGCTCGACAGCCAGCGCCAGTACGAGGAGTTGGGCGTCAACACCATCAGTGGCGGTGTCGAGGTTGCTCGCTCCGATGCCCGCATGGAGGAGCTGCGTCGTCGGATGACGTCGGCGACCACGTGGGGGATCGAGTCGCATCTGCTGTCGCCCGCCGAGATCAAAGAGAAGGTCCCCTTCATCAACGAGGAGATCCTCCTCGGTGGCTTCTACACCCCGTCGGTGTCCGTGGTCGACTCGCTCCAGGCAGGAACCCTCATGCGACAGAGCGCCATCGACAAAAACGCCCTCACCGTCCTACCCAACACCGAGGTGCTGGACATCGAGACGACCAGGGGACGGGTCGAGGCCGTGGTCACCGATAGGGGACGCATCGACACCGACTACGTGGTCGTGGCCTGCGGAGTATGGAGCCCGCGTATCGCCCGCATGGCCGGCGCGACCATCCCGCTGACACCCGCTGTTCACCAGATGATCGACGTCGGTCCCCTCGAGGTCCTGCAGGCCACCGGCAACGAGATCGGCTACCCGATCGTCCGTGACATGGACACATTCTGTTACGAGCGACAGACCGCGGGCTCCATGGAGGTCGGGTCATATGCCCACCGCCCCATCTTCCATCACCCCGACACCATCCCCTCGATCGAAGAGGCACGGCTCTCCCCGACCGAGCTTCCCCTCACCCAGGACGATTTCGACCCCCAGCTTGAACAGGCCATGGAGCTGATGCCGATGCTCGGTGAGGCGGAGATGAGGTACGGGATCAACGGTCTCCTCTCCCTGACCCCCGACGCCATGCCCCTCGTGGGCGAGACCGAGGTCCGGGGTCTGTGGAGCTGTGCCGCCATCTGGATCAAGGAGGGGCCTGGCACCGGGCGCGCCCTCGCCGAGTGGATGACCCAGGGCTACCCCGAGATCGACCCTCACGCTTCCGACGTGGCCCGTTTCTACGACTACCAGCGCAGTGAGGCCCACGTCCTGGCCCGCTGTGCGGAGCACTTCAACAAGACCTACGGGATCGTGCACCCACGGGAGCAGTGGGAGTCGGAGAGAAACGTGCGGACCAGCCCGTTCCATCCTGCCACACAGGCACTGGGTGCGGTCTACTTCGAGGCCGGTGGATGGGAACGACCCCACTGGTACGAGTCGAACGCCCATCTCGTCGAGAAGTACTCGATCGCCAACCGACCACACGAGTGGGACTCGCGGTGGTGGTCGCCGATCCAGAACGCCGAGCACCTCGCCATGAGGGAAGGCGTGGCGATGATCGACCTGACCGCGTTCGCCATCTTCGACGTGTCCGGGCCCGGGGTGGTCGACTACATCGAGAGGATGACGGTCAACAAGTGTGACGTCGCTGTGGGACGCGCCGTCTACACCCCGCTGCTAACTCCCGAAGGCGGGTTCAAGGCCGACCTGACGGTGATGCGGATCGGTGAAGACCGGTTTCGCATCATCTCCGGAGGCTTCGACGGCCCCCGTGACAGCCACTGGTTCCGTCGGCACCTGCCCGATGACGGGTCGGTCCATTTCGAGGACGAGACGTCCGGCATCTGCACCGTCGGGGTCTGGGGGCCGAAGGCCAAAGAGCTGCTCGCGAAGGTGACCGAGCACGACCTCTCCGACGTTGCATTGCCCTATGGGCACACCGAGGTGGTGCACATCGGTTCGATCCCGGCACGCCTCTTCCGCATCTCCTACGTCGGTGAGTACGGGTACGAGGTGTACACCACCATGCAACACGGTCTCGCCTTGTGGAACCGGCTATGGGAGGCGGGCGAGGACCTCGGTGTGGTGCCTGTCGGAGCCGGGGTGTACGGCACGACCGGACGTCTGGAGAAGGGCTACCGGTTGATGGGTGCCGAGCTGGAATCGGAGTACGACCCGGTCGAGGCCGGTCTCGACCGACCCCGGGTCAAACAAGCCGACTTCATCGGGAAAGAGGCCTATCTGAAGGCGCGAGACGAGGAGCCGGCCGCCATCCTCTGCACCTTGACGATCGAGGACCACACTTCGGCCGACGGCACACTCCGCTACCCGAGCGGCGGCAACGAGCCCATCCTCACCAGGGACGGTGAGCGCATCGTCGACTCCAACGGCCGGGTCTCCCGGGTCACCAGCGCGGGCGCCGGGCCCTCTGTGGGCAAGTACCTGCTCATGGCCTATCTGCCTCCGGAGCACGCCGTGGTCGGCACCGAGCTGAGGGTGATGTACATGAACGAGCTTTACCCGGTGAGTGTGGCCGTGGCGGGCAGCACACCCCTCTTCGACCCCGACAACGAGCGGATGAAGTGAGGGCGACGGGCCTGCAAACGCTTCTGTGTCAGTTTGACCCCCCTATGGCTCCTCGAATTGACACAGAAAGGTTCGAGACCGCATGAGGGTCCTGGTTTGCATCAAGAGGGTGCCGGCTCCCGGAGCCCGGATAGTCCTCACCGAGGACGGCCGGGCCATCGACACCAGGTTGCTGTCGTTTGCGATCAGCCCTCACGAGGAGTGTGCCGTCGAGGAGGCCGTCTCGATCGCCGAGACCCGGGACGGTCGGGTAACGGTGTTGACACTCGGCCCTCCGGAGGCAGAGGAGCAGTTGCGCTCGGCCCTCGCGGTGGGGGCCCACGAGGCCGTGCTGATCCCCACCGATGGCTCGGACTGGGACCCGATCTCGACCGCCTCCGCGATCACATCGGCGGTCGAGGACCTCGAGTCACAGGGCCGGTTCGACCTCATCCTGTTCGGTAACGAGTCTGCCGATTCCGGGGGCTACCAGGTGGGCATCAGAGTGGCCCGCGCCCTGGGTAGGCCGGTGGTGAGTGGGATCAAGGGAATCGACGTCGAAGATGACACCGTGCGCCTGCGTCGGGAGACTGCCGTCGGCTCTGAGATCTATGCCCTCCCCCTGCCCGCCGTGTTGGCAGTGAAGGAGGGGATCAACCTGCCCCGATACCCCACCCTGAAGGGGCGTCTCAACGCCAAGAAGGTCGAGGTGGAACGGATCGAAGCGGAAAGGGTCGACAGCGGTCAGGAGATGGTCCGACTCGTCACCCCGCCTCAGGAGGTCTCGGAGACCAAGATCCTCGACGACGCCACCGCGGTGGTCGACCTCCTCGAAGAGCTCCAGGTGGTGAGGTCGTGATCCTCACTTTGATCACTCATGACCGCGGCGACCTCGAGGAGACCAATCTCCAGGCCCTGACATTCGCCAGATCGCTGTCGGTGGATCTCGGATTGCCGCTCCACGCCGTCTGGATCGGTGAAGGCGACATCGACGAACGGGTCGGGGGTCACGGAGCCTCGGTGATTCATCACATCGCGCATGCCGGTCTCGACGACTATGGGCCTGCGGCTTGGGGGTCGGCTCTCGCTCAATTGATCGAGTCGATCTCGCCCGCCGCGGTGGTGGCGGTCGGCTCGGATCGAGGCAATGAGGTCATGGCCCACGTTGGGGCAATCACCGGGCTCCCCATGGTGGCCAACGTCCGCGAGGTCACCACCGGCGAGTCATGGGAGATCGTGCGGACCCGTTGGGGCGGCAGCCTCCTCGAAGAGGCATCGCTCGACGCTCCGGTGAAACTGCTCACAGTCACCGAGCACGCCGTCGAAGCGGTTGCGGTGGAGAACCGAGCAACGGTCGAGACAGTCCAATTCTCACCCGACCTGTCCGACGAAGACCTGGTCACCAAGGTGATCGACCGTGTCGTCACCAGCGAGGGAATCACCCTCGCCACCGCACCGGTAGTGGTCAGCGGGGGTCGCGGGGTGGGCAGCCCTGACGGGTTCGCCCCACTCGAAGAGCTCGCCGGTCTCCTCGGCGGAGTGGTCGGTTGCTCCCGGGTGGTGACCAACAACGGTTGGCGGCCCCACTCCGACCAGGTGGGCCAGACCGGGACCGTGGTCGCACCCGACGTCTACATCGCCTGCGGGATCAGCGGC
>CAZZIG010000060.1:0-21073 GCA_964653975.1 uncultured Acidimicrobiaceae bacterium | reverse complement strand
GGGCTGGCTCCGATCCTGGCCATCTATCTCCTGATCGATCTGGAACGGTTCAAGCAGCGGACTCTCGAACTGACCCCGCCGGCACATCGCAACGAGGTTGCCTACGTCAGTGGGGAGGTCGGCACCGCCCTCGGGTCGTTCGTCCGTGGCCAGCTGCTGGTGGCCTTCCTCGTCGGCGTCGCATCGAGTGTTGGGATGTGGGCCATCGACCTTCCGTTCTGGCTGATCATCGGGATCGTCGCGGGCTTCCTCAACCTGATCCCGTTCTTGGGTCCGGTCGTGGGTGGTGCGTTGGCGGCTCTGGTGGCTCTGTTGAACGGCGACGTGTGGCAGGCGGTTTGGGCGGTGGTGATCATGGTGGTCATCCAACAGATCGACAACCACGTGATCACTCCGATGGTGCAGCGAGCGAGGGTGAATCTCTCCCCGCTGGTCATCGTCCTGGCACTGATCGTCGGTGGCGCCCTCGCCGGTCTGCTGGGCGTCCTGGTGGCGATCCCGGCGACCGCTGCGGTCCGGATCGTCATCGGTCACCTCTGGAGAACGCGAGTCCTCAGCCAGTCATGGGAGGAGGCGAGTGAGGCGATGATCGAGGTCACCGAACCTCCCGAGCGTTTGGCCCGGATCAGCCGTAAACCCCCTGGTCAGACGAGGCTGTTCGACACCCAGGAGATGCCGCAGCTCTCCGAGGACGATGTCACCGAGGACGAGAAGGTCTGAGTCTGGTTCCCTGGGCGAAACCTGCCCTCGATACCTCACATGGCATTGCCTTGGTTAGGCTGACCCTCTGGATGCCCTTGTTGCGTCCTTGAAAACAACGAAAACCTGGAGGACAACGATGAGTAAACGGCTAGTCCGCTTGCTCGCCTTGCTGAGCGTGTTGGCCATGGTGGTGGCCGCCTGCGGTGGAGACACCGGCGACACCACGACCACGGCCGGTGACACGACTACGACCGAGGCGGCGGCGGACACAACCACCACCGAGGACATGACCACCACCACAGGTGCCATGGCCGATTTCGAGCCTGTTCCGATGGTGATCGGGACCCTTCTCCCCCAGACCGGGCAACTCGCAGCGATCATCGATGCGTTGGAGGAGCCGATCCGGATGGGAACCGAGGAGATCAACGAGGCATACGCCGACTTGGTCACCCTGGAGCATTTCGACAGCGGAACGGATCCCAACATCGCCTCGGAGAACGTCGACCAGATCCTCACCGGTGACTTCAACGGGATGATCGGTGCGGCTGCCTCGGGCGTCTCCACGGCGATCGTGGACAAGGTCCAAACTGCCGAGATGGCGATGTGCTCCGGCTCCAACACGGCAGCGTCGCTGAGTGCGTACGACCCGTACTACATCCGCACTGCTCCGTCCGACGAGCTGCAGGCCCCGACTTTGGGCGATCTCATGATCGCCGACGGGATCACCAACGCCGCAGTCATCTGGCGTAACGACGAGTATGGCGTCGGCTTTGGTGAGGGTCTCGCCGATTACCTCGAGGAGAGCGGTGTCACCGTCTCCTTGAGACAGGGCTACGACCAGCAGCAGTCCTCCTTCGCCGAGCTCATGGACGAGATCTCGGCGACGGGAGCCGACGGTCTGGCGATGATCACCTTTGAGGAAGGTGGTCAGCTCGTCCTGGACATGCAGGGTCGCTATGACGGTGCGGTCTACGTCGCAGACGGCTTCGTGGACACCGTCACCGGGGATGCTCTCGGTGGCGAGGACAACATCGGCCTGCTCGAGGGCTTCCGGGGCACTTACCCGTCCTCGGCGCCTGAGAACGGTGAGCCGACGTTCCCGGATCGCTTCGCCGAGTACTCGCCTGACACGCCGACCATCTTCTCGGCCCACAAGTACGACTGTCTGATGACTCTCGTGCTGGCCGCTCAGGTGGCGCAGAGCTCAGATCCGACGGTGTACATCGATGAAGTGGTTGGAGTCACCCGCGACGGCGAGAAGTGCGCGCTGTTCGCTGACTGCATGGCCATTCTCGAGGCCGGTGGCGACATCGACTACGACGGAGCCTCGGGCCCGCTGGACTTCTTGGAGAACGGCCAGCCCGGTGCCGGCACGTACGATCTCTTCGAGTACGACGCCGAAGGCAGCAACGTGACCTTCGATCAGGTGCTGACCGAGGGGACGAGCTGATCCAGAGGCCATAGAGACACGGAAAGGGGCCCCGTCACCGGGGCCCCTCTTCTCGTTTCGACCTGCAGCCGAGTGGCTACTTGGCCCGGCCCAGGGTGCCCAGGTACAGGTCGATCACCGTCGGGTCGTGGAGGAGATCGTGCCCGACGCCGGTATATGCGTTCTTGCCCTGGTCGAGGACATAGGCGCGATCGGCGATCTGCAGGCACCGTCTGGCGTTCTGCTCCACCATCAGGATGGAGACACCGGATTCGCCGATCGTCTTGACCCTCTCGAAGACGGTGTCCTGCGCCTGGGGTGCGAGCCCGGCAGAGGGCTCGTCGAGAAGGAGCAGGGAGGGGGACATCATCAGGGCCCTGCAGATGGCGACCATCTGTCGCTCGCCTCCCGAGAGGTAGCCGGCGCGCTGATCCGATCGTTCCGCGACCAGGGGGAAGAGGTCGACCACGGCAGCGAAGCGCTCGTCCCAGAGACCCGGGCGCAGGTAGAGGCCCATCCTCAGGTTCTCCTCGACCGTTAGGGAGGGGAATACGTTGGACCGTTGTGGCACGTACCCAATGCCCTGAGCGACCAGGTCGTGGGGGGTGGTGTTGGTGATGTTCTCCCCGTCGAAGGTCACCACGCCCGATCTGACAGGGACCAGACCGAAGACCGCTTTCACGAATGTCGACTTACCGGCCCCGTTCGGCCCGATCATGCCGATGATCTCGCCGGGGCCGACGGTGAGGTCGACGCCACGGAGGATGTCGACTTCGGGGACATAGCCGGCGACCAGGTCCTGGGACTCGAGTAGTGGTCGTGGAGCCTCGGTCACGAGGCGGCCTCCCCGTGATGTTCCCCGAGATAGGCATCGATCACGTCGGGGTGTCCGGCGATGCCGCCAGGTCGGTCCTCGGCGATGACACGGCCCTCGGCGAGGACCACGACCCAATCCGATATCTCCTGGACCACGTCCATGTCGTGCTCGACGAACACGACGGTGGCGCCGTCTGTCTGCAGTCCCTGGATGTGCTCGAGGAGTTTTTGGGTGAGGGCCGGGTTGATGCCAGCCATCGGCTCGTCGAGCATGATGACCTCCGGTTCGACCATGAGGGCCCGGGCGAGCTCCAGCAACTTTCGCTGGCCACCGGAGAGCGAGCCCGCGTATTCGTCGGACATGTGAGCCAACCCGAATCGGTCGAGGAGACTGTCGGCACGCTCGCCAACCTCCCTCTCGCCCTGACGCCATCCCCCCAGGAAGGCGCGCCACAGCGACTCCCCGGGATTGTCCTTCCCGGCAAGGAGAACGTTCTCTTTCACGGTGAGCCGGGGGAGGGCCCTCGTCAGTTGGAAGGTGCGCACCATCCCCCTACGTGCGACCTGATAAGCCGGGATGCCGACCAGCGGGCCCCCATCGAGGGCCCACGTCCCCTCATCGGCCTTGTCGAAGCCGGTCAGGAGGTTGAACAGGGTCGTCTTGCCGGCGCCGTTGGGCCCGATCAGGGCAGTGACCGTGTTCCTTTGCACTTCGAGGTGGGCCACATCGACGGCGATGAGGCCCCCAAACGACTTTCGCACCCCTTCCACGACGAGGACCGGGTCGGGTTTGGCGGACCCCGGCTCCGGGCTCACTCCGGCGAAGGCGTCCTGGCTGTCAGCCATCGACTAGCGCCTCCTTCCTGTTTCCCAGGACTCCCTGGGGTCTGAAGACGAGCAGCCCCATCAAGGCTAGGCCGACGAGCACGAACCGCATCTGGCCTGCCCCGGCGGGGTCGATCAGGGCTCCCACCCAGTCGAGGTTCATCTGAGCCTGTCGCATGATCGAGTCGAAGAAGAAGAAGAAGAACTGGAAGACGAAGGCGCCGACCGCCGGGCCCCACACCGTTCCCGCGCCGCCGAGGATGACCACGACGTATAGGAGGAATGTGAGCTGTGGGAGGAAATTGTCGGGGGTGACGTTCTGTTGCTCGATGGCGATGAGGATCCCACCCAGGGCGCCCAGCGCTCCTCCGAGTGCGAGAGCCTGCAACTTGACGACGAAGGCATTCTTACCCAGGCTCCGGGCGGCGTCCTCGTCTTCGCGGATAGCCCGGATCAGCCGTCCCCAGGGGCTCTTGATCAGCCGGCGGGAGATGAGCACGAGGATCACGGCCAGCGTCCACCCCACGAGCATCACCCAGAGTCGTCGTCCGGTGATCACGATCGGGCCGAGGGCGAAGTTGGCGGCCGGGTTGAACGGGTTGAGAGCGTGAAACTCCCCCGCGAATCCCTGAAGACCGAACACCCCACCCGTCACGGGTTGGGTCACCGGTGAGCGTGCCAGGAGACGGAGGGCCTCGGCCGCCGCGATGGTGGTGATGGCCAGGTAGTCGGCGCGCAGACGCAGCGTCGGGATGCCGAGCAAGATACCGAGCACGATCGCGGCGAGGAGGCCAACAGCGATGCCGAGCCACATCGACCCCCCGACCTCGACCGTTGCGGCCATGCCGTAGGCCCCCATCAGCATGAACCCGACGTGGCCGAAGTTCAACAACCCGGTATACCCGAATTGGAGGTTGAGACCCACGGCCGAGATGGCGTACGCCGCGGCGATCGGCCCGATCGCGGAGGACAGACCCGTGGCGAGAGCTACCCCGATGTCCATCAGCCGATCCTCTCCCTGACCCCGAGGATCCCCTGGGGCCTGATTAGCAGCATGACGATCAACAGCACCAATCCGACCGCGTTCTTCAACTCGTTGGGGATGAACAGGGTGCTCATCTCGACGGCGATGCCGACCACGAACCCTCCGACCATGGCCCCGTAGGCGGTCCCGAGACCGCCCAACACCACTGCCGCGAACATGAGCAAGAGCAGCCGGAATCCCATGTCCCACTGCACGGACTCGGTGAGGCCGAAGAAGACACCTCCGATCGCGGCGAGCGCCGCCCCCAAGGTCCAGGTGAGGGCGACGACCTTGTTCACGTTGATCCCGGAGGACTCTGACAGGTCACGGTTGTCCCGCACGGCGCGGAGGGCGGTGCCGGCCCTGGTGCGCTCGAGAAACAAGCCGACAGCGACGAGGATGATGATCGAGGCGATGATGGTGACGACCTGTTTCGGGACCACGGAGAAGCCGAGAACCTGCACCGCACCCTGGCCGGCGAAATCGGGATAGGCGCGCGGAAGCCCGCCGAAGAAGATGAGGATCAGGAAGCGGATGGCGAACCCGAGCCCGATGGAGACGACCATCATCGAGATCAGTCCCATGCCACGTCTCCGCAGCGGATGCCACAAGGCCTTCTCCTGCCCCCAACCGGAGGCGGCTCCCACCAGGATCGCCGGTACTGCTGCCACGACCAGCGGCCACCGGGGCCCGGAGACGTGGAAGGCGTAGGCGACGACGGCGCCGAGAGTGACCAGCTCTCCGTGGGAGAAGTTGACCAAACCGGTGACTCCGAAGACCAGGGAGAGGCCTACCGACGACAGAGCGATGATGGCTCCCAGCTTGAGACCGACCACCAGCAAGGAGGCCACCCGGCTGTACATCGACAGCCCGCTACCGGCTCCCTCACCGATCTGGAAGATCACCAGCCTGACCTGGCCCGGGCGTACGTTGACTTCGGTGAGTTCGACCCGATCCGGGTCGGTGGGGGCCACGCCTTCGGGGAGGGTCTCCACCACCATCCTCACGTCGTACTGCCCGGGGCCGGGGAGGGGCACCTCCCAGGCCCCCTCGGCGTCGGATGTCGCCGAGCCGACCTCGGTGCCGTCTTGGGTGACCACGATCTGCACCCCCTCGACGGGGACTCGCTCGTCACCCTCGAGACGGGTGAGTGTCCCCCCGATGGCCTCTCCCTCCGCCATCGCCGGGAGGGCGCCCAGGATCGTCAGGGCGAGCGTGGCTATGGCCAGCAGCAAGGTGCGAGAGGGTCTGCCCACGGTCGAGGGAGTCTAGACACGGCCCTCCCTCCAGGCCCGACCCCCTCCGGGAAGCTAGAAGACCGGACCGCCTTCAGACTTCGCCGAGGTAGGCCTGACGCATCTGCGGGTTGTCGAGGAGACCTTGAGCGGTGTCGTGGAGGACGATCCTGCCGGTCTGGAGGACGTAACCGCGATCGGCGATGGACAGCGCCATGTTGGCGTTCTGCTCCACCACGAAGACCGTCGTCCCTGCGTCGTTGATTCGCTCGATGATCTCGAAGTTCTGAGCGACCAGCACGGGAGCGAGCCCCATCGACGGCTCATCCATCAACAGCACCTTGGGCCGAGCCATTAGGGCCCGTCCCATGGCGACCATTTGCTGCTCGCCGCCCGACAGAGTGCCTGCCTTCTGGTTCAGCCGTTCCTTGACTCGAGGGAACAGGTCGAAGACCCGATCGAAATCTGAGCTCAGGTCCTCATCGGAGCGCAGGTAAGCCCCGATCTCCAGATTCTCTCTCACGGTCATCCGCTTGAAGAGACGGCGGTTCTCAGGGACCATGGTGACCCCGCGGGCCACTCGATCGGCCGTCGACCACTCGTTCACTTCCTCTCCATCGAGATAGACCGACCCACTCGTCGGGTTCACGTACCCGAGGATGGTCTTGAGTGTGGTGGTCTTCCCGGAGGCGTTCCCGCCGAGGAGGCTCACCAGCTCACCGGCGTAGATGTCGATGTCGACGTCTTTGAGGATGTGGACCGCCCCGTAGTGAGTGTTGACACCGCGGAATGAGAGAACGGGTGTGCGATCGGTCATTGCCTCGCCTCTGCCGGCCGCCCCAGGTAGGCCTCGATCACGTCTTCGTTGGTGGAGACCTCGTCGTAATGACCTTCGGCGATCTTCACCCCATGGTCGAGGACGACGACCCGATCGCTGACGTTCTGAACGACCTTCATGTCGTGTTCGATCACCACCACGGTGAGGCCGCGGTCGTCACGCAGCTTTCCGATCAACTCGGTCAGCTCTCCCGTCTCCCTGGGGTTCATCCCCGCGGTGGGCTCATCGAGCAGGAGGAGCCGTGGCTCGGTCGCCATGGCTCGGGCGATCTCGAGTCGTCGTCTGTTTGCATAGGAGAGTGCGAATGCGGGTTGATCGAACCTGTAGCCGGTGAGCCTTGTCCCGAAGAAGGACAACACGTCCTTGGCTTTCTCCTCGATGAGCTGTTCCTCGGCCCGCTGCTTTCTTGTCTGGAAGATGGTGGCCCACATCCCCGACGTGGTCCGGCAGTGCTGTCCCACCATGACGTTTTCCAGGACGGTGAGGTTGGGAAAGAGACGGACGTTCTGGAACGTGCGTGCGATTCCGCGTCGGGTGATCTCGTTCGGGGCGTGATTCTCGAGACTGTCTCCGTCGAAGAGCATCGACCCCGCGTCGGGTGGGAAGAAGCCGGACACGACGTTGAAGAACGAGGTCTTGCCCGCTCCGTTGGGACCGATGATGGAGACGATCTCGCCTTCGTCGATCTCGAAGTCGACTCCGCCCAGGGCTCTGACACCTCCGAACGACTTCTCGAGCCCGGTGATCGACAGCAGCGCCACTGTCATGCCTCCTGGGCGACTTTGTCGTCGGTGTCGCCGAGCCAGGCATCTTGCATGAATTCCTCCTGATGTAGCTCCCGGCTCCGTCGCACCGACGGAAGGAGGCCTTCCGGCTTCTTCAACATCATGAACACCAAGATGGCCCCGTAGATGAGCAGTTTGAACTCGGCGAACTCGACCAGCAGGCCCGGTGACTTGGGCCCGCCCAGGACTCCGATGAGGACGACCGCTCCGACGACCACACCCCCGATACGTCCCATACCACCCACGATCACCACCACCAGGATCACGATCGAGACGAGAACGTCGAACGAGTTGGTGAAGACGGTGCCCACCTTGGCCGAGAACAGGGCCCCGGCGACCGAGGCGACTATCGCACCGGTGACGAAGGCGAGCAGCTTCGCCTGGACTGTGCTGACACCGATCGCCTCGGCAACGTCCTCGTCTTCGCGCATCGCGGCCCAGGCCCGGCCGACTCTCGAGTTTTGGGCGCGGTAGGAGATGTAGGCGGCGATGACGACGAAGATCATCGTCAGGTATATGAAGAGCTGTGGCTGCACACCGCTAACGGTGGTGCTCCCCACCTGGATGCCGGGGATCCGGCGCACCCCCTGGGCTCCACCGAAGAAGGGGGTGAGCCAGTCGGAGAGCAGGAGAATTCGAACGATCTCGCCGAAGCCGAGAGTCACGATGGCCAGATAGTCACCACGCATTCGCAAGACCGGCGTGCCCACGAACACCCCGGCGATTGCGGCGAGCACGAGCACGATAGGCAAGGCCGCCCACCAGCTGAGCTGGAAGTCCCAGGTGGGGCTGAGGGGGGAGGTGAGCACGGCCGCCCCGTAGGCGCCGACGGCGAAGAAAGCGACATAGCCCAGGTCGAGCAACCCGGCCAGCCCGACCACGATGTTGAGGCCGAGCCCCATGAGGATGAAGAGGGCCACGTTGATCAGCAGCTCGTTGAGGATCCCACCCAGGAGCATGGGAAGTACGACGATGGCCACGGCGAGCATCCCGTAGACCGAGAGGCGCAGCCGGCTCCACCGTTCTGCCTCGTTGACACGGTTGACGAACGCCTTGGGACGTCCCTGATAGCGATACGAGCCAAAGAAGGCCACGACTCCGATCAAGAGGGTCGTGCTCAGGTTGAGCCCTCCTTGCGGCCCGTAGATGAGACGGACGATCTGTCTCGAGAAGTCGAGGATGTCGGTGACCACCGGTTGCAGCAGGGCCATCCCGACGATCCACATCAGGGCAACCCACAGGGCGCGTCTGGGCCGATCGGAGAGACCGGCGGTGAATGCACCCAACACTGCGGTTGCCACGGCCACGCCAGCGACGACGAGTAGCCCGAGTGGAGTGCCCAGACCCGAGGTCATGGCGTCGACCATCGATGGGCGCATGTTGGGGAAGGTCGAGAACATGTCGAATGTGTCGACTATCCAAATGAAGACCGCGGTTAAGGCCCCCGATACCAAACCGATCGTCAACCCGGTGGAGACCAGCGACCTGGTGTTCTCGTCGGTCTCGTCGATTTCCTTGGACGGTGTGGCGGCGATGGCACCGGCGAGGATCGGCACACTCCACAAGAACAACTCTCCCATGTTGACCACCGGGTCGATGAGCAACCTTCGGGTGAAAGCCTCGATCATCCCGATCGCACCCATGAAGCTCATGGTCAGCCCGGCAAGGGCGCCGATTCGCAGGTTCCGTCTCAGCCCGGCACTCACGCCCGGTCCTCCTCGGCGAGTCGTTCACCGAACAGGCCGGTGGGACGGAACACCAGCACCAGGATGAGGGCGATGAACGCCACCGCGTCCTTGAGTTGGGAAACGGCTGGAATCCCCAATGGCTGCAGGATGAGAAGCGGGCCCACTCCTTCGAAGATCCCGAGCAAGACTCCTCCTGCCATCGTGCCGGGGAGGTTGCCGATCCCACCGAGGACTGCCGCGGTGAACGCTTTGATCCCGGGGAGAAACCCGGAGAAGAAGGCGACACCACGGAACAAGAGTGCCCACAACAACCCGGCGAAACCCGCCATCGCCCCACCCACCGCAAACGTCATGACGATGGTGCGGTCGACGTTGATCCCCATGAGACCGGCGATCTCCTTGTCCTCGGCCACTGCCCGCAAGGCTCGGCCCGCTCTGGTCCGGGTGACGAAGTACCAAAGGCCCACCATCGCGAGAATGCTGACCACGACGACCAAGACGCTCGTGGCGGGTATCTCGAAGCCGAAGAAGTCGATGTCGCCTTTGAGCGGCCCCGGTGCGGGCGGGTAGCTCCTGATACCGACCCCGAACAACCCGGCGAAGGCGTACTGCAAGAAGAAGGAGACCCCAATCGAGGTGATCAATGGGATGAGACGTGGGGAGCCTCGCAGTCGGCGGTAGGCCACACGTTCGACGATCACCGCGACGAGCGTCGAGGTGACCATCGCCACGAGGAGCACGATGGCCAACGAGAGGAACGGATTGGCATCCCACATCCCGTTCTCGAACAAGCGGGAGGCGATGATCACGCCCACGAAGGTTCCCGACATGAACACCTCGCCGTGGGCGAAGTTGATGAAGCCGAGGATGCCGTAGACCATCGAGTAGCCGAGTGCGATGAGCCCGTACATCGCCCCGGTGGTGATCGACGTGACGAGTAGTTCTCCCCACAGTGTCGCCGACGGGCCCGTGCCCGCGATGAAATTTCGGATCGAGCCTGTCAGCCCCACTGCGATCGTGATGAGGGCAGCGACGCGGACGAACCAGAGGAACGCGTCGACCCAGTTGAACCTGAATCGGCGCGTGCGCTTCGTGGGTGTGGTGGCTGTCATATCCGGCCTACGACGTCAGGACCGACCCCGACCCGAGCGCACTCGGGTCGGGGTCGGTCCAATGGCCTTCTGCTGCTTACTCCTCCGGGTACCCGTATACGACGTTCGCCAGTGAGGCGTCGAAGTCTGCGGGATCGGTGTTGTGGACGATCGCGATCTTCCCTGCAGCGCAGTCACCGAAGTCGTCACAGGAGAGTGTCCCGGTGATGCCCTCGAAGCTCGAGGTGGCGGTCATTGCCTCACGCAGTGCCTCCCTGTCGATGAACAGGTCGTCGCCATCCATGACAGCCACTTCCTCGATGGCGGTGAGCAGGATCAGGGTCGCGTCATAGGCATGTGCCCAGAACGGAGCCGTCGGTGACTCACCGTAGGCCTCCTCGTATTCGGTCAGGAACTGATCCGCGCTGACCCCGGTGGCGCCGGCGGTCGCATCACCGAAGCGAAGGTCCGGTCCGGAGAGGTAGAACCCCTCAGCCTCGGGAAGTCCCATGAAATCGGGGGACTGGAGGGCGTCTGCGGCCATGAGCGCCACGTCCTCGAGACCCGAGACCTGCCCGATTTGCTGCACGATGTACGTGCCTTCGGCGATGAAGATCGGCATGAAGATCAGCTCCGGGCTGGTCGCCGCCACTTCGGTGAGCACGGGGACCATGTCGGTGGTGCCACGTGCGGCCGAGGTGTGGGCGGTGATCGTCCCGCCGAGCGCTTCGAATGCGTTCTGGAACGCGGTGGTCAGACCCTGTGTGTAGGGATCACCGTCGTGGATCAATGCCACTTGAGTGATCTCCAGCTCGTTGAACACGAAGTTCGCCGAGGCCTGTCCCTGGATCAGGTCGTTGTGGGCGGTGCGGTAGTAACCCTCGTAGTAGTTCTCGCCGGCAGTGCCTTCGAAGTCCGAGGTGAGCGAGGGCGAAGTGTTCGACCCCGAGATCATCACCATCCCGGCTTCGCTGATCAACGGCATGGCCGACTGGGCCTCGCCAGAACAGGACGTCCCGACGACACCCACCACCTGGGTATCGGAGACGACGATCTGGGCTGCGGCTTGACCGCCATCCGCGGTGCACAAACCGTCGAGACTGGTGCCCACCTCCACGGAGAACCCATTGATGTCGCCGTAGTGCTCGACCGCCATCCTGGTGGCACGCTCCTCGGGGATCCCCAGGGTGGCGTCTGGGCCGCTCAACACCTGGATCGACCTGATCTGGATCGACTCTCCGCTGGCAACGGTGACAGCACCGAGTTCTCCGGGCTCGAGCTCTTCCCCGCCGCCTCCATCGTCTCCGCAGGCTGCGGCTACGAGCGCGACTGCTACCAGAGCCACGACCAGGCGCAGACTCTTATTGACCTTCATCTCGTTCCTTCCTCCATCAGTAGAGCGACGGGTAACGGCCCGTCGCCGGGGGACTCTATACAGCTCCGCAACCCGCTGTTGCCGCTATCACTCTCAAAGATTTGGCGTACCGTTGTGTGATGTCGTCCGATGCGATGGTCGTCGAGGACGGTGTCGACGAGACCACACCAGAGCCGAGGCCGCGATCCGGTTGGGCACTCGTCGGCATCGGGTTTCTGCTCGGTCTGGCGCTGGGGACCATCGTGTCGTTGCCGGGGCCTTCGACGTCGAGCGCGGAGCAATCGGACAGCACTGTCGTAGCCGAAGAGGACCCCTCACCCGAGAACTCCGGCATCGGAGAGGTCGTTCCGGGATTCCCCGGCACTCTGGTCGCCATCAGCGATGGTCTCGGAGTAGGGCTCCCCGCACGGTCGGGTCTGGAGCACCTTCTGTGGCCGGTCCGGGGAGCGCTGGTCACCCGGACCATGCCTCCGGGCCGGGACGTGGTCGTCGACGTCACCGGCGACTACTACGCCATGTCCACTCCGCTCCCCGATCTCGAAGGACTTCTGCTGTCGATGGGGCGCATCAACGACGTGCGACCGGTGAGGACCGGGGTGACCAGCTATGCGTGGCACGCTTCCGCGGGAGGAACGCTTGCTTACACGATCGAGGATGACGATGGCTGGCACCTCTACGCGACCACCCCGGGTTCCGCCCCGGAGGAGGTGGACACGTCGGGCTATCCGGGGGGGATGGTGGTGGCTTGGGGCGATCGGGGGTACGTCATCCAGTCATCTGATGACACGGTGCTGCTGACGGCGTCGGGCGAGTTCAAGGGCATCGAGCGGGGAAGAGCGATCGCATCGCACCCGAGTGGCTGGAACCTCGTCGTGGACGATCGCGTCAAGCTGGTCTCGAGCGGAGGTGGGATTCGGCTCCTCGATCTCCCCGAGCACGAAGGATCGTTGTCGGCAGCTGCTTTCTCACCAGACGGCCGCCGGGTGGCGGTGGCCGGTGATCGCGGGCTGTTCGTCTACGTCCTCGACGACGAGGCCACCGTGAGCCTCGCCGCAGAGGCGAGTCATTGGGTGACTTGGTCCTTCGACTCGCGGTTCGTGATCGCCAGTGCCGACAGCGGGATCGCGATCCATGACGTGGAGACGGGGGAGTCGTACCAGGTGCTGGTGGGCCGCAACGTCGTCGCCGCAGTGGCTGTTTCACTTTCCCGTCCGTAGAGGCTCCGTCGTTCCTAGGCCTAGGATCGAGCTATGGCCGGACCAGGACCCACCGAAGAGCTCGCCCCCCAGGACTCGTACCTGTCCCGTGCCGAGGGCCACGTGCTCGGAGTGACCGATGGGGGCTTGTTCCTCGACCGAACCGTCTTCTACGCAAGGGGAGGGGGCCAGCCCGGTGACGTGGGGACCATCACCTGGGATGGTGGTTCCGTCGACGTGATCGACACGGTTCGCAAGGACGGGAAGCCGTTCCACGTGGTGGCCGAGGGGGCGATCCTGCCCGACCCGGGCACTCCCGTCGAGGGTATGATCGACTGGGACCGGCGCTACATCACCATGCGCACCCACACCGCTCTCCATGCCCTTTCCGGGGTGGTCTACCGGGATTACGGGGCCAAGGTGACCGGGGGGAACATGACCCCCGGGGAAGCCCGCATGGACTTCGAATTGGACGGGATCTCGATGGAGTTCGGCCAGCAGGTCGAGCGCATCCTCAACGACGAGCTGGTGAAGGGGTATCCGACCGAGATTGTCACGTTGGCGCGGGAGATCGCACTCCAAGACCCCGACCTGATCCGCACCAAGGTGAATCTGATCCCCGAGTTCGTGCAGGAGATCAGGGTGGTCGACATCAAAGGCCTGGACAGACAGGCCGACGGGGGCACCCATGTGAACTCGACTCTCGAGGTGGGGCGGATCGAGGTGGTGAAGACCGAGTCGAAGGGCAAGTCGAACAAGCGGATGCGGATCAGGGTCACCGAGGCCAGGGTCACCGAGGCCAATTGAACCCAGGGTTACGGACGTCGCCAGGCGACGGGTGTAACCCTGGGTTCGCATCGTGGGCTGGTTCGGTGTGAACTTTGGGCTGTGGACATCGCTGGGCGACGTCTGTAACCCTGGGTTGCCGGGGATCGGTCCTCGTTGGGACGGGGCCCCACTGCCCGATGTCCGGACTGGCAGCTCGAATTCCCGGTCCGATTAGGTCATACCGAGTACCAAGTACGAGCAGATGATCGATTTCGTCCTGGGTCTCGTGCTCGCCGGCATGCTCGTCCGTGGCTGGATGCGGGGGTTCGTCCGTGAGATCCTCGACCTGGTCGGGCTGGTTCTCGGTCTGTGGCTGGCGTTCCGACTGTCGGGGCCGTTCGGCGACTTCTTGACCAACGGGTTCGGGGTCAGCCCCGAGGTCGGTCGGATCGGAGGAGGGATCACCCTCTTCGTCCTCTTCGGTGCCCTGCTCAGCGCCGCCGCCCATTACCTGTCCAAGGTCATGAACCTGCCCGGTCTCTCTATGGTCAACCGGGTCGGCGGTGGCGCGGTCGCCGTGGCCTGGGGGGTCGTGATCGTCCTCGTCCTCGTCAGTCTCATCTCGGTGCTCCCCGTCCCCGCCGGCTGGCAGGACGCGATCGACGAGTCCAACGTGGTCGAGCTTATCGCCGGGGAGGAGGCCCTGCCACGTCGGGTCTTCGAGAGCGTGGCCGGAGACAATGTGATGGCAGCAGTCGCCTCACTGCAGGAGCTGTTCGGTTCCAACCGCGCAGTTCCCCAGGGAGACGAGGTTCTCGAGATCCCGCCCGCGGGCGGGGACGAAATCCGTCAGGTGCGGCCCGAGGCGGAGCGGGTCGTGGAGCGGCTCAACGAAGACCGTCTGGGCGCCGGCGTGTCGGCATCGAGGACCGTTGTATCGCTGACGGCTCTTGCCGAGGAGCACGCCGTGGCGCTGTACACGTCGGGGCGTCTGCAACGAATCCCCGACTGCGTCGCCACGCTGGCAGGGCGGGGCTACCAGGTGTTGCGTTGCGACAACGCAGTGGCCCTGGCCGGTACCGCGGGCGGCGCCTACGAGGGGATCGCGGAATCGCCGGGAGGCGGCGCCATGGTGACCGCTCCCGGGTTCGACCGGGTGGGGGCGGCCGTGGTCGACGGCCCCACCGGCCGTCTCGTGGTGATCGTCCTCGCCGGCTGACCCGATCTCGCGCATCTGCGTCAGAGCAGGGTCTGTGCGAGTACGTCCGCAGACATCAGACGAGGGCGGGCTCGACTTCGGGGCGGCGTGCCCTCACCCAGGCCACGAAGGCCACTCCGCCGAGGACTATGGCGGCCCCGACGATCTGCGGTGTCGACGGCCGTTCCGCGAAGATCAACGCCCCCCAGATCAGGGTCAGCGCCGGTTGGATGAGGATGATCGTCGCCGTCTCCACGGCGGGAAGCCGGGGCAGGGCGTAGCTGATCGACAACCAGCCAACCACCTGGGAACCGACGGCGAGGGCGATGAGCCATCCGTGTGCCGGCCAACTGAAGTCGAAGTCGATGGCGGATGAGACCAAACCGATGATCAGGGACGTCACGGCCGCTCCCAACGTCGCCTCCATCAGGGGCCCGGCCGCCGGAGCCTGTTCGCTATTGGAATGGCGGAAACCGAGGATGAAGGTGGCATAGAAGACCGCAGCGAGCAGGGCGAAAGCAGTCCCGCGGATCGGGTCGGTCCCGAAGGGGTCTCCCTGACCCAGACCCGACACCAGCGTGACACCGACGAGGATCACCGGTATCGCCGCCATCGTGGTCGGCCGCGGCTTCTCCCCGAGCAGGATCCACGCGCCGATGGCGACGAATATCACCGACGTGTTGGCGAGCAGGGTGGCGAGCCCGGCACCGATGAACTCGATCGACGTGTGCCAGGAGACGATGTCAGCGCCGAGTGCCAGACCGGCGCCGACGGCCATCCAGCGGCGTGACTTCGGTCTGCGATCCTGCCCGCGACGGACCAGCCACAGGACGAGGAGCACCGGAAGGGCATAGACGGCGCGGAAGAAACTCCCGGTGATCGGGGAGACTTCGGAGAGCCCGAAGAAGATTGCCGAGAACGAGATGAGAACTGCGCCGGCGAGGGCGGCGAGCAGTGTCAAGACATCAGTCCGGAACTAGGTCGGGTCATGCAGCCCCGGCCAATGCCTGCAGCTCCCGGAACGACTCGTCGACAGCGACGACGAATTCGTCCGAGTCGGGTATGGCGTCGTAGTCGGCCTGGATCCCCCAGAGCAGCCGGCCGTTGTAGGAGAACAGGGCGACTCCAATCCCGTGTTGGCCCCACAACGGCACCATGGGGTAGTTGGCCAACATCTGCGACTCGAGGAGGTACATAGGGAACTGCGGCCCGGGGATGTTGGTGACGGTCATGTTGAACGGCCTGATCCGCGGTCCCGCCAACCGACTGGCCAGGGATAGGAGTGTCATCGGCGTTCCCGCGCTCAACTCGACGATCGTGGCGGCACCCAACGCCTGGTTCGTGGCTTTGAGATTGGCGGTGGTCTCCTTGATCGCCTCGTATCTCCGTGCCGGATCGGGTTCGGATATGTGCAGGTCGACGAGCCACATCGCCACCTGATTGCCCATCTGGCCCTGTTGGCTGGCACTCCGGGTGGAGACCGGGTTCATCACGCGAAACTCCGCGTCGGACGGGTCGTAGTCACGCTGCTCGATGAGGAAGCGGCGCACCGCCCCGGCGGTGATGGCCAGGACGACGTCGTTGACCGATCCCCCCAGGGTGTCCTTCACGTGCTTCACCCCGGCCAGGTCCATCTCGGCCCAGTTGAAGCGACGGTTGGAGCCGATCTCGGGGTTCAAAGGGGTCTTGGCCGAAGCCGTCAACCAGCCGGAACGCAAGGAGCTGAGCGCGGCAGCCGACTTGTCGAGAGCGCGGTCTGTCGCCGCCATACCCTCCTTGACGACCTCGCCCACGTTCGTCAGGCCGTCGATGAGACGGCGGGTGAGCCTGGCGGCTTCCGCCACCGCGAGTTGGGTGGGAGTCGGGGCGGGCCGGGGCGTCCACTCCGGCGCTTCCTCGATGGAGGAGTCGGGGACCACATTGAGCAGGATCGTGGTGAGGTCGACTCCACTCAACCCGTCGATCATGCAATGGTGGATCTTGGCGATGATGGCGAAACGGTCGTTGGACAGCCCTTCTACCACCCAGAGCTCCCACAGGGGCTTGTTCCGGTCCAGCTTGGTGGAGACGATCCGTCCGGCGAGACCCCGGAGCTGCTCGTCGCTCCCCGGCCGCGGAAGCGAGGTGTGCCTCACGTGGTAGTCGAAGTTGAAGTGCTGGTCGTCGACCCACACCGGACGCCGGTCATAGGGGACCCACTCGAGTCGTTGTCGGTAGCGCGGGATGTACTGCAGCTTCGACCCGATGTGGGCCTTGATTCTGGTGAAGTCGATCCCGCCATCGTCTCCTTTCAGCGGAGCTGCATCGAAGAGCGCCACACCGGTGACGTGCATGTGCGAGCTCCTCGTCTCCAGCGCGAGGAAGGAGGCGTCGAGATAGGTGAGAGGCTCGTAGTGGAAGTCGGTCATCGGTGCGCTCTCGACGCTATCAGCCGAGACGTTGGTAGCTTCCCGGGCATGCTGGTCGACATGCTCGTCGAGATCCCGAAGGGTAGCCGCAACAAGTATGAAATCGACCACGGCACCGGTCGCATCTATCTCGACAGGATGCTGTTCACGGCCACTCGTTACCCGGCAGACTACGGGTACATCCCGGAGACACATGCCGACGACGGCGACGCTCTCGACGCCCTCGCTCTGGTGAGCGAGCCCACGTTCCCGGGGTGTTGGGTGACGATTCGGCCAGTGGGTCTGTTCGTGATGGAGGACCAGGGCAAGGAGGATCTGAAGATCCTCGGCGTGCCCACGGGTGATCCGGTGTGGCGCGACGCCGAGGAGCTGGCAGACATCCCCGCCCATCTGCTCCACGAGTTGGAGCATTTCTTCGCCATCTACAAAGACCTGGAAGGGAAGAAGACCGCGGTGGACGGCTGGCGGGAGGCAGCCGAGGCTTTTTCTGCCATCGAACGAGCCAGACGCGCCTACGAGCGGGGGGGCTGAAGGCCGACACGTCCTGGTCGACGCGGGCAACGTGGTGAGACCCTGGCCGTGAATTGGTCTGATGGGTGAGGCCCTCGGGACATCCCCGATTTCATTCTGTCCGGGCCAAGGGCATGATTCCATCTATGGAGAACTTTCTCGCCTCCCTCGACCCGTGGTCGATCTATCTGGTCGTCGGTCTGCTCACCCTCGGGGAGTCGGCGGCGTTCCTGAGTCTGGTGTTCCCCGGTGAAGTCGCTCTCGTGGCCGCGGCCGCCCTGGGCGTGTCGGCGGGATTGGACCCGGTGCTTCTCGGTGGAGTGGCCGCGCTCGGGGCGTTGGTAGGAGGAGGTCTCGGCTACGCCATCGGACGGCGATACGGGCCAAGCCTCATCGAATGGGAGCCCATCGACCGGCGTCTCGGCCATCGGATGGAGCGGTTACGTCCCCTTCTCGCCGGGCACGAGGCGGGAGCGCTCGTAGCCGTTTCCCGCTTCAATCAGATCACGAGGGCCGTGGTGCCTGCACTGGCGGGAATGGCGGAGATGGGTCGGGTGAGGTTCGCGGTCGCCAACGGCGTCGGGGCAGTGATATGGGCGGCGGCGTTCACCGCGATCGGTTTCTATGCGGCGGAGTGGTGGCGGTCCACCTCGGGCATCGTCCACCTGTTGGCGGTCCTGGTCGGGGTCGCCGGCTTGACGAGCTGGCTGTTTATGCGTCGTCGTCGGCGTGCCTGAGCAGCCGACTGCCTCGGACGCGGGGGCCCGAATGGTCAGGTCACCACCTGAACTCCTACCTCGATGACGCGTTCGGGGGGAAGTCCGAAGAATCGAACCGGACTGGCAGCATTCCTGTGCATGAGTGAGAAGAGGTGGGCGCGTAGGGCGGCCGCGGACCGGCCGGGTCCGGGAATGACAGTTTCCTTCCCGACCACGTAGACGGCGTCATCGGGGTCGAACCCGAAATCTGCGGTGGTGAAGTCGGCCAGAGCCCGCGGGACGTCTGGACTCTCGATGAACCCGTAGCGCACGTGGACCTGATGAAAGCCCTCGCCGAGTTCGTGCACGGTCACCCGTCTGGCACGGGGCACTCGAGGGCTCGTTGTCCATTCGACTGTGACGATGAGAATGGTCTCGTGCAGGATCTCGTTGTGACGCAGGTTTGCCAGCAATGGCGGCGGTGTCGCGCCGAGATCGGAGTACATGTAGACGGCTGTCCCGGGGACCCTCCGCTGGGGGTGCGTGGCTATCGAGCCAATGAAACGTTCGATGGGGAGCTCTCCACTTCGCATTGCCTTGGAGAGTCTGTCTCGGCCGGTCTTCCAGGTGACCATTATCAGGACCACGGCGAGACCGATGGCGAGCGGGAACCATCCTCCGGCTGGGACTTTGACGATGTTGGCCGCGAAGAAAGCCAGGTCGATGAAGAGAAACACGGCGGTCAACGAACCAGCCAGTAACGAGCTCCAGCCCCACTTGGTGCGCATCACCACGTAGAGGAGTCCGGACGTGATCACCATCGTCGTGGTCACGGCCACGCCGTATGCGGCGGCCAGGTTCGACGACGAGCCGAAAGAGAAGACCACCGCGACACATGTGATCATCAACAGGTAGTTGATAGATCCCAAGTAGACCTGTCCGATCTCACGGGGAGAAGTGTGGTCGACGGTCATCCGGGGCAGGTAGCCGAGTTGGATCGCCTGCTGTGTCAACGAGAAGGCCCCGGAGATCAGGGCTTGGGAAGCGATGACCGTCGCCATGGTGGCCAGCACCACCAGTGGGATCTGGGCCCAGCCGGGGGCGAGTGAGTAGAACGGGTTGACGACGGCCTGGGGGTCGGAGATGAGCAACGCACCCTGGCCGAAGTAGTTGAGCAACAGGGCCGGCAAGACCAGTACGACCCAGGCAAGGCGAATCGGACGGCGTCCGAAGTGGCCCATGTCGGCATAGAGAGCTTCGCTCCCTGTGACCACGAGGAAGACTGCGCCCAACGCAAGAAAGGACAGGACGGGGAAGGCGGCGACGAAATCGATCGCATAGGTCGGAAGCACTGCGGCGAGAACTCGGGGGTGGTTGGCGATCTCGACGACACCGAGTGATGCGATGACCGTGAACCAGACGATCATCACCGGACCGAACAGAGCGCCCACCCGCGCCGTTCCCTGACGCTGGATCGTGAACAAACCGACGATGATCACTGCGGCAATGGGCGCAATGTACGAATCGAGATCGGGAGCTATCACGCCCAGCCCTTCGACTGCGGACAACACGGAGATGGCTGGTGTGATGACCCCGTCTCCGTAGAGAAGCGCGGTGCCGAAGAGACCGATCAAGAGCACGGTGCGTCGCCGTCTCTTCCTCTGAGGATCGAGATCTTCGACCGCGAGAGCCGTCAGGGCGAGAATGCCACCCTCGCCGTGGTTGTCCGCCCTCATGACGAATATCAAGTACTTGATCGTCACGATGAGGATGAGCGACCAGCACATCAGGGAGAGGATCCCGAGGACGCTCTCCTCGGTCACGGCGAGCCCTTCTGCTGCGTGGAACGACTCCCGAAAGGCGTAGAGAGGGCTGGTCCCAATGTCGCCGAACACGACGCCGAGGGCACCCAAGGATGTGATGAGCAGGTACCCAGACCCGCGTCTGTCCTCAGACATGCGACCGGTCAGTGTTGCATGACTTCCGCAGTCTGCCCGTAGCGTGGCCGAGCACGCTTGGGAGCTGAGACAGGACTCAGGCCCACAGTTCCAGGATCAGATCAGCTTGCGCCGCCGGCGCCGATGGCCATGAGATAGCCGGTGGCCCGCTCCGTCAGCTCGTAACGTTGGATCAGTTCCTGGAACTCGGGGCCGTGCCCTGGCTCTTTCAGATGAGCCAACTCGTGGATGAGAACCGCGTCGAGCACCCACGGCGGCACCGAGGCGAGTCGGTCGGAGATGCGGATCCGGCCCTGGTCGGGAGTGCATGAGCCCCATCTCTGCATCTGACGGCTCGACCACTGGATGCTTCCTGGTCGGGGAAGCCCATACTCGTCGGCCAGACGACGGGCGCGGCTAGCGAGGTCGATACCCGCTGAGGAGGCTTTGGTGGCGAGCTTCGCCGCCAGCTCGGCCACTACGCGCTCTTCTCTCTCCGGCTCCATCCCATCGGGAACCATCACCTTGATCCTCCCGTCCCGGAGGGCGG
>CAZZIG010000059.1:0-14010 GCA_964653975.1 uncultured Acidimicrobiaceae bacterium | reverse complement strand
CCGACCAGCGTGTTCCCCATCTCCATCGCCGATCTCGATCGTCTCGCCTCACCGGTGTGGATCTCGGTCACCTGACCCCCGTTGAACCGTTCTGTGAGGGTCTACCGCCCCCCAGCCTCCACAAACCCTCACAGAACGGGCTGGTTTTCCCTATCGGGGTAGTGGAAATAGCATGTGAGGGTGACTGAGACCACCCCCCTGCTCCAGATCGAGAACCTTCGCGCCTCCGCCGGCGACACCGAGATCCTGAAAGGTGTCGACCTCACGGTGAACCGCGGCGAGATCCACGCCCTCATGGGGCCGAACGGGTCGGGGAAGTCGACCCTCGCCAACGTGCTCATGGGCAACCCGACGTTCCAGGTCACCGAAGGCACCATCACCTACAAGGGTGAGGACATCACCGCAGCGATGCCGACCGACCGGGGGGCGGCCGGGATGTTCCTCGCCTTCCAGCACCCCGAGGCGATCCCCGGTGTGTCGGTGATCCAGTTCCTCCGCCAGGCGCTGTCCAACCGCACCGGGACCGACCTCACCGTTCTCGAGCTCAGACTCAAGGTGATGGACGCGATGAAGGAATTGGGGATGGAGTCGTCTTTCGCCGACAGATACCTCAACGAGGGCTTCTCCGGTGGTGAGCGGAAACGCAACGAGGTCCTCCAGATGGCGGTGCTCGAACCCGAATTGGCGATCATGGACGAGACCGACTCCGGTCTCGACATCGACGCCCTCCGCACCGTCGCCGATGGGGTCAACAAGCTGGCGACACCCGAGCGTGGGTTCCTCATCATCACTCACTACCAGCGTCTCCTCGACTACATCACTCCCGACGTCGTCCACATCCTCATGGACGGCCGCATCCTCGAATCCGGGGGACCCGAACTGGGGATGAAACTCGAGGATGAGGGTTACGAAGCCTTCCGGACGGTGTTGAATCAGGCACAGTGATCGACTTCACCCACCTGAGAGCAGACTTTCCGGTCCTCGACTCCGGAGTCCACTTCCTCGACTCGGGTGCGTCGTCACAGAAACCGATTCCGGTGCTCGAGGCCATGGACCGTTTCGCCCGCACCTCCTACGCCAACGTCCACCGCGGCGCCTACAAGCTCTCGGTCGCCGCCACCGACGCCTATGAGGGGGCCCGCAACCGGGTAGCGGCCTTCATCAACGCCTCCACGTCAGACGAGGTGATCTTCGCCCGCGGGGCCACCACCGCCCTCAACATGGTGGCCTTCGGATGGGGGCTGGAACATCTCTCCGAGGGCGATCGCATCCTCGCCACCGAGATGGAGCATCACGCCAACCTGGTGCCCTGGCAGATGGTGGCGAAACGGACCGGGGCCGTGCTCGACCACATCCGAATCACCGACGACGGCCGGCTCGACATGGACGACTTCGAGTCCAGGATCGGCCCCGACGTCAAGATCGTTGCGGTCACGGGCATGTCCAACGTGTTGGGCACCATGCCCGACGTCGCCGCCATCTCCAAGAAGGCCCACGAGCACGGGGCGAGGGTGGTGATCGACGCCGCCCAACTGGTCCCCCACTCCGGAGTAGACGTGGAGGCCCTCGGCGCCGATTTCGTCGCCTTCTCCTCGCACAAGATGCTCGGCCCCACGGGCATCGGGGTGCTCTGGGGCAGGATGGACGCCCTCGAGGAGACCGAGCCTTTCGAAGGCGGAGGGGAGATGATCTCCGACGTGACCCTGCACACGGCGACCTGGGCCGAGATCCCGCACCGGTTCGAGGCCGGGACCCCATCGATCGTCGAGGCCGTGGGTCTCCACGCCGCCATCGACTACCTCGACTCGATCGGCATGGACCGCATCTTCAAACACGACCAGGAACTGACCGGGATCGCGTTGGAGCGTCTCGGCGACGTCCCCGGTGTCTCCATCCAAGGGCCCAAGGACCTGGAGAGCCGGGGTGGAGTCGTCTCCATGACCATGGATGGGGTCCACGCCCACGACCTGGCCACCATCCTCGACGAGCAGGATGTGGCGGTGCGGGCGGGGCACCACTGTGCCAAGCCGTTGATGGGACGTCTCGGCGTCAATGCCACGACGCGGGCCAGCTTCTACGTCTACAACGACGAATCAGACGTCGACGCCCTCGTCTCCGGTCTCCGCAAGGCCGGGGAGATCTTCGGCGTCAGCTGAGCCACGCCGGGCTCAGATGAAGATGGTCTGGGCTCCCTCGGAGATCTCGATGAAGTCTGCGGCGCTGATGACGCCCTCGACCCTCTCGTAGAGGTCGCTCTCGTCGAGATGCATCATGTCGGCCGACATCCTGCAGGCCCACAGGTGGCCACCGGAGTCGGTGATCATCTCCAGGAACTCGGGCACATCGGGGATGTCGATGCCCTCGATCTGCTTCTTCATCATGTGAGTGGCGAAAGCGGTCATCCCGGGGAGACCCATCAACATCGGAGGCATGTGGGTTGCCGGGTTGCCCACCGGCGTGAACTTCAGATGCCCCATCGTCTCCTTGTTGATGATGTCGAATCCCCAGAAGGTGAAGAAGAGATGAGTCTCCACACCCTCACCAAGGGCGGCGTTGGCGAGGACGAGGCCGGGGTAGGCCATGTCCAACGAGCCCTTGGAGCAGATGATGGCGAGTTTGCGACCCTTCGTGGTCTCGTCGTCGAACACCGGTACCGGGGCTTCCATAGTCATTGTCATGTCGGGTCCTTTCACACGCAGCCGGCGGGCTTCGGCAGACCGGCGACATAGGCCATCTTCTTGGCCGGCTTCTTCGGGAACAGGGTGAAGAGCGCTTTGGTGGGGATCCCCGCCATCGTGCTCACCCTTCGCAGGGTGGCCGTCTCCCCTTGCTCGCGGTAGTCCTCCCGCAACCAACGGATGACCTTCCAGTGGTCGTCCGAGAGGTCGAGGCCGATGTTGGAGCCGAGTTGCTTGCCGAGCTCCTCGCTCCACTCGTCGTATTCGGTCATGAAGCCCTCGTCGTCGACGTGGACCTCGTGACCGGCGATCGTTGCCAGGCTCAAAGCAGAGCCTCCTTTCGTTGATCTTCGTCCGAGCTGCTCTCCGGGACCTTCTTGCCTGCCATCGTCATGAGCGCCGGGAGGGGAAGGTGACGTCCGGGAAGGAGCGCCTTCCAGTAGACGGTCTTGAAGGCCAGCTTTCCGAGATGATTGAGACGGGTCTCCTCGAGAAGTGAGAAGGGCCCCACCATCGGAACCGGGTACTTCCCCGGCAGGGGCTCGGTGTCGTAGTTGAAGTCGATGAGCAACCCTTTGCCCTCGCCGGACTCCACGAAGCAGTTGGCGTGGCCGTCGAAGCTGATGGGCATCGGCTCACCGGCGATGTGGTGGAGGAAGTTCTCAGCGAACACCTCGACTGCGAAGTGCGCCACCGAACCGGCCTTCGAGATCGGGAGGTCGGCGGCGTCACCGATGGCGAAGATGTTGTCCCACTTCTTGGAGAGGAAGGTCCCGGGGTCCACAGGGACGTAGTTCAACTCGTCCCCGAGCCCGCTCCTGGCGACGAAGTCGGCGCCCATGTTGAGAGGGACGGTCACCAGAAGGTCGAAGGGGATCTCCCGCTCGTCGTATGAGATCAACATTCGGCGCTCGTTGTCGACCTCCTCCACATAGAAGTCGGTCTCCACCGAGATCCCGCGCTCGTCGAGCATCCCGCCCAACCGCTCGGAGGCGATTGGCTTGGTGAAGGCCCCGTCCAGCGGGGTCACGTAGACGAGTTCGACCCGATCACGCATCCCGCGCTCTCTGAACCACGAGTCGGCGAGAAAGCTGAACTCGAGCGGCGCCACCGGGCATTTGATCGGCATTTCGGTGATGTGCACCACCAGACGACCACCCTCCCAGTCAGCGAGGGCATCGCGCAGCGCTGTGGCCCCATCCAGGGTGTAGAAGTCGAAGATCGACTTGCGCCACTCCGCTCCGTCCATGCCCGGGGTCTGGTCGGGCCGCGGCGTGGTCCCGGTGGCGATCACCAGTTGGTCGTAGTCGAGGACGGTGCCATCGTCGAGAAGCACCTGATTGTCTTCGGGGCGGACCTCGTCGACGCCGGCGGTGACGAGTCGCACTCCGGAACGGATGAGTGGCGCCTGTGGCTTGGTCACCTGGCTCGGCTCGTAGCGTCCGAAGGGCACGAACAGATATCCGGGCTGGTAGTGATGCTCGCTACGAGGATCCACGACCGTGATCGTCCACTCGTCTTCAGGCAGGCGGGGCCGGATCTTGTTGACCAGCGTCGTTCCGGCGGTCCCCGCTCCGAGCACCAACAAACTTCTCATCTCACACTCTCCTTGGCGGATGCGGAGATCCTGGCCCTCCACCCACTCATCGTCGGCTCTACGAGGGGGCGCCCCTAGGGCCAATAGGTACTTTCTGGTGTGACCTTCGGTATCGGCAGCGGGAATGTTCCAACACCAAACGGCGGTTACGGTGGTGAGCAGATGTCTGAGACAACGAGAGAACAGTTCTGATGGGTCTCGAAGAGCTCTACCGCGAGGTCATCCTCGACCACTACCGCAACCCGCGGAACCGGGGCCACCTCGAGTCGCCCGACGCCAGCGCCCAGGGGGTCAACCCCCTGTGTGGCGACGAGATCAACCTCGACCTCACGGTCTCCGACGGGGTGGTGTCAGCCGTCGCCATCGAGAGTCAGGGATGTTCGATAAGCCAGTCTTCGGCTTCGATGATGACCGAGGCGATCAAGGGCAAGACCCGGGAGGAGATCGACGAGCTGGTGAAGCGTTTCCGCCAGATGATGTCTCTCGACGATGCAGAAGAGGCGGGACTCGACCCGGAGAAACCGGGTTCGGTGCTCGGTGACATCGAGGCGCTGCAGGGGGTCCGTCAGTATCCGGTGCGGATCAAATGCGCCAGCCTGGCGTGGAACACCCTGATGGAGGCGCTGGACGGCGAGTGACCCTGAGTCGGGGTCAGCTAACGTAGTTCCAGAACCAGTACTGCGTGCTGCGGGAGCCGCCCTGGGTTAGGGTGCGGGCGATCCTGACCACACCTGGTGCCGACCCGTCCACTCTTGCGGTGACACGTTTGGCGTCGGACCCACCCTGGTCGAGCACCGATATCGCCGAGTTGCGGGCACCACGTGGATGGTGTCCCGACATCTGCCAGCCACCCTGGTATCCCCAGAGCTCTACCGTCACCGACGTCGGCGTGCTCGAAGTGCGGATGGTGACGGGGTTTGGCGTGTCATTGGTGAACCGGTAGTCGATCGACGAGTAGACGAGAGTCGCCTCGATCCCGAGCGGGTAGCGGGAGATCCAGCCGGTGTGGGGGCGGTGGAAGTCGATCTGGTAGCCACCCCAGAACACCGCATTGTGGATCGTGGTGCCGAACTGACTGACACCACCTCCGACGGCGCAGCACCTGCCCTGGCCGTTCTGCAGATAGGGAGCGGGCACGTAACCCTTGGCCGTCGTCCGGGGACCAACCACCTGGTCGATCGAGAAGGTCTCACCGGGGCGGACGACCGTCCCGTTGACCGCGGCGGCGATGGTGCGGATGTTGGTGACTCGAGGCTGACAGCAGTCGAAGAAGGTGGTGAACCGGGATACCCGCTCCATCCCCTGGTCTCCGTGGAGGTTGACTGCGGAGATCGACGACCAACCAGTGGTGTAATTGCTGCCCGCCAGGATCGGCGAGCCCACCGATCCGCTCGATGACACGTCGTAGTAGCGGTAGAGACCGTCCGTCCGATAGAACAGCAGCTCGTCATTGCCGTCGCCGTCGAGATCGATAGCGGTTATCGAATCCCAGTTGGGCGTGTAGCCAGTCCCTTCACGGATCGGCTGGCCGATGGACCCACTCGCCGAAACGTTGTAGTACTTGAACAGGCCGTCACGGCGATAGAAGAACATCTCGTCGCGACCATCGCCATCGAGGTCGAGGGCCGTGATGGCGTCCCAACCCTTCGAGTAGTCGCTCCCGGCCTTGATCGGCTTGCCGATCGTGCCGTCGGCCCGGATGTCGTAATAGCGGTACAGCCCGTCGTCGCGATAAAAGAAGATCTCGTCCTGACCGTCGCCGTCGAGATCGACGGCGGTTATCGCACTCCAGCCTGAGGTGTAACCATCCCCCGACGCCATCGGCGATCCGACCTGGCCGTCAGGGCGGATGTTGTAGTAGCGGAACAGCCCGTCGTCGCGATAGAAGAAGATCTCGTCTTGGCCCCCACCATCGAGGTCGATGCCGACAATCGAAGACCACCCTTTCGTGTACTCCTGACCAGCCAGGATCGGCGACCCGACATGTCCACTCGGCTTGATGTCGTAATAGCGATAGAGGCCGTCGTCGCGATAGAAGATGATCTCGTCGGCCGGGTCGGGTGGATCGGCGGAGGCTGCCTGTGCCGAGAAGGTCGCCGCGATCATGAACCCGACCACGGCGCCCAGCAGAATCAGGCATCGTGAGAACCAGGACGAGTCAGACGACAAACGCACGCCGCAAACCTAGCGGCAGAAGAGGGTTACGGCCAGGGGCGGCCTCTTTCAGCGCAGACCGCCCTCGGTCATCCCTTTGATGTCGAGAGCCTCGTCCAGGTCTTCTTCGGACATCAGGCCCTCCTCGAGGACCAGTTCCCGCACCGGACGACCGGTGGCCACCGCCTCCTTGGCGATCCGGGCTCCGTTGTCGTAGCCGATGTGCGGGTTGAGGGCCGTGACGATGATGGCGTTGCGCTCCACCAACTCGCGGGCCCGTTGGTCGTTGGCCTCGATGCCGTCGACGCAACGCTCGGCGAAGGTGCCGGCCGCGTTGGCCAGCAGCTCGATCGACTCCAGCAGGTTGTGGGCGATCAGCGGCATCATCACGTTGAGCTCGAAGTTGCCGTTGGCCCCGCCCCAGGTGACGGCGAGGTCGTTTCCGATGACGTGGGCGGCCACCATCATCATCATCTCCGACATCACCGGGTTGACCTTGCCGGGCATGATCGACGACCCCGGCTGCAAAGCCTTGATCCGGATCTCGGCCAGCCCGGAGGTGGGGCCCGAGCCGAGGAACCTGATGTCGTTGGCGATCTTGAAAAACGAGTTGGCGATGGTCTTCAGCACACCCGACGCCATCACCGCGGCGTCCTTGGCCCCCTGCGCCTCGAAGTGGTCGTCGGCCTCCCGGTAAGGGAACCCCGACCTCTCCGCCATCAGAGCGACCACCGCCCCGGCGTATCCGTCGGGCGCGTTGATCCCGGTACCCACCGCGGTGCCTCCGAGGGCCAGTTCCTCCAACTCGGGGAGGACCTTCTCGACCCGTTCGGCCCCTTTGCTCACCTGGGCGGCGAACCCGCCGAACTCCTGGCCGAGGGTCACCGGAGTGGCGTCCATCAGATGGGTCCGACCCGACTTGACCACCCCCTCGAACTCGGTGGCCTTGGCCTCCAGGGAAGCGGCCAGCTTGTCCAGGGCCGGGAGGAGGTCCTCACGCAGTGCTGCCACGGCGGCGACGTGGATGGCCGTGGGGATGACGTCGTTGGACGACTGGCCGAAATTGACGTCGTCGTTGGGGTGCACTCCCCCGTCGCCGAGTATCTGGTTGGCCCGCGCCGCGATCACCTCGTTGGCGTTGGTGTTGGTCGAGGTGCCGGAGCCGGTCTGGAAGATGTCGAGCACGAACTGGGCGTCGAGCGACCCGTCCATCACCTCGTCGGCCGCTTTGCGGATGGCGTCGGCCTTGGACTGGTCGAGGTGGCCCATCTCGGCGGCGACGGTCGCCGAGGAGCCTTTCTGAAGACCGAGCGCCCAGATGAAACGTCTGCTGAAGCGGAGATTGGAGATGGGGAAGTTGTCGACCGCCCGTTGAGTGGAGGCCCCATACATGGCGTCGGCAGGGACCCGGACCTCACCCATCGAGTCCTTTTCGATGCGATATTCCATGGGTCGGAGGGTACCCGTGCCGCCGGTCGACCCCGTCGGTCCCCTTCTGTACGCCCCAGATCCGGATATCCGGATCCAGAGCCTCAGGAAGCGGGTTGAGTGAGGTAGTGGCTGTTGGACTCGTAGAGGCGGTCGAGACTCTCCACGAGGGGGTCGTCTCCGTCGACGGCGCCGGCCGCCACCAGGAGCAGGTCGACGAGACCGTGGAAGTCGTCGAGGGAGATCTCCTCGAGCATCGGGACCGCAGCCTCGATGTCACCTGCCTCGACCTCGGCGAGGTTGCCCCGGTTGTGCCAGTTGCCCAAGGCGAGACAGAGCCCGGTCGCCCGGTATCCGTAGACCCCGAACGCGGTCGCCTCACATCCCCCGCCATCCATCAGCTTGCGCTGGTGTCTGATCCCGGCCTCCTCGACGGCGTGGGAGACCAGGTTGGACAACTCCCGGTCGAAGACGGTGGCCCGGTCGCCGATGCGGATGATGGGGCCGTCGCCGATGCGGGCGTTGGGCAGTTCCCGGGAAGTCTCGATGGAGAGGAGCCGGGCGCCCTCGGGGATGGTCCGGTGTTTGGCGGCGTGGATGGCGCCGATCAGCCCCACCTCCTCGGCCCTGGTGAGCATCACCCCGAAGTGACGGAGGTCGCTCCTCCCGCGGGCCTTGTCGAGAGCGGCCAGTGCGGCGGCGGCGCCGGCGAGGTCGTCGCATGCCGGCGCCCGGAAGAGACCGCCCTTCTGTCGGGTGTTGCGGAAACGCCACATGGCGATGTCCCCGCCCGAGACCGCACCGAGGAACTCGGCCTTGCCGCGACTGATATCCGCGTCGTATGAGGTGACTCTGCCGCTGGGGCCGTCGAGACGGGAGACGACGTCGATGAGGGCATCGTCGAAGTAGGCAGCGTCGACACCACCCCTGAACTCGAAAGAGCCCTGGTCGTCGAGGAGCACGAAAGCGGGATGGTCCATGTGGGCCACCGCCAGCACCGGCGGCCGACGTTTGCGGCCCTTCTGGGTGATGAGGACGTTGCCCCCGGAGTCACGTGACAACTCGAGGTCGTCGCGCCGGCTCACCCAACGGGTCGCCCAGTCGACCACTTCGTCTTCGGTGCCGGGAGCGGTGGCCAGGTTGGTCAACTCGGCGAGCCACTTCTCCGCTTGGGCCCGGCTAGCCATCGGAAAGACCGTTCTGTGTCAACTTGCACCCCTATAGGGTGGGCTACCTGACACAGAACGGTTGGTGGCGGCCATTCAGACGTCGAAGGGTGTGTCGGTGAAGTAGTCGGAAGGCTTCTTCGTCTCGGACTCGTCGATGGCCGCCTGGATGCCGAGCCGTTCCCGTACGGCCTCATAGCCGCCCGTATCCAGTTCTTCGGCCAACTCCCGGCCGCCGCTGTCGACCACCCGGCCCCCGATCATCACGTGGATCTTGTCGGGGGTGAGGTAGCGGAGGATCCGGCTGTAATGCGTGATGATCAGCACTCCCAGGTCCGGGGAGCGCATCCCCTCCACGGCCTCGGCGACCTGTTTCACCGCGTCGATGTCGAGACCGGAGTCGACCTCGTCGAGCAGAGCCATCCGCGGCTGGAGGACCGCGATCTGGAAGATCTCCGAGCGCTTCATCTCCCCTCCGGAGAGGTCGTCGTTGAGGGAGCGGTCGAGGAAAGCCTCCAGGTCGAACCGCTCGGCTTCGGCTTCGATCCGGGCCGACGCCTCCTCGAGGTCGACCCCGCGCTCCTCGGCCGCCTCGAGGAGAAACTGGCGGAGCCGCACCCCGGGCACCTGGGTCGGGTACTGGAAACTCAGCAGCAACCCGAGACGGGCCCGTTCGTCGACGTCGAGGGAGAGCAGGTCGTCACCGTCGATCCCGGCCGAACCACCGTCGACGGTGAAATCGGGGTTGCCGGTGAGCACATGGCACAGGGTCGACTTCCCCGACCCGTTGGGGCCCATGATGGCGTGGATCTCACCGAAGGGCACCTCCAACGACAGTTCGTGGAGGATCTGCTTGCCGCCGATGGAGGCGGAGAGGTCTTTCACGGTGAGAGCAGCGCTCATGTGTCCTCCAATTCGAGATAGACGGTGCCGTCTTCGATCGACACCTCGTAGACCGGAACCGGGACGGTGGCGGGCAGCGCCCCCGGCTCGCCGGTCCTCAAGTCGAACTCCGAGCCGTGGCGGGGACATTCGACGGTCAGGTCCCACACTTCACCCTCGCTGAGGGATGCCTCGGCGTGCGAGCAGCGGTCACCGATGGCGTAGACGTCGTCCTCGATGCGGAACATGGCGATGCGGTGCTCACCCACCGACACCCTCACCCCACGGCCCCGTGGCAGCTCGTCGAGTCGGGTGATCTCGACTTTCACGTCTCCCGACCTCCGGCCTGGGCGTGGAGAAAGCGACGGAACACCTCGTCCGAGATCGGGTCGGCGATCCCCGAGATGGGAAGACGGTCGATCACCTCGGTGAAGAAGCCCTTGATGAGCAGACGTTCGGCGCGCTCTTTGCTCAGCCCACGGCTCTGCAGGTAGTACAGGTGGTCCTCCTCGAGGGGGCCGACCGAGGAGGCGTGCCCGCAGATGACGTCGTTGCAGAGGATCTCCAGGTTGGGGACCGAGTGCGCCTTGGCGTTCTCGGAGAGGACCAGGTTGCGGTTGGTCTCGAACGTCGAGGTCTTCTCGGCGTCCTTCTCGATCCTGAGCAGCCCGGTAAAGACGCTCTGGGAGTCGTCCTCGAGGGCGCCTTTGAGGAACACGTCCGAACTGGTGCTGCGACCGATGTGGTTGATTACCATCCGGTAGTCGAGACGTTGTGCGCCCTCTCCGAAGTAGAGACCCACCACCTCCGAGGAGGCGCCGTCTCCCTCCAGGTTGACCGCCAGGTCGAGTCGACCGAGGTCGGCGCCGAGACCCACCTCCCCGATACGTGAGTTAGCGTCGCGGCCGAGGCGGGCTCGCTGATGAACCACCACCGAGGCGGCGTGGTCGAGGTTCTGCACCGAGACGAAACGGAGGTTGCCACCGTCGGCCACCCTCAGGTCGACCTCGGGCACCATGAGCAGACGCTGACCCTCGGCGCTGCGGTAGACGAGGAGCACCCTGGCCTCGGCGTTGGAGCCGACCGACACCTGGATGTGGGGAAAGGAGGCGACGTCGGCGGTGGCGCCCTGGACCTCGACGACGAGAGGGTCGGCGACGGCTCGCCCGTCGGGGATGTCGATGAAGATCCCGTCGCCGGCGAACGCGGTGTGGGCCGCGGCGAGTTTGTTGTGGTCGACGGGCACGACCGTGGACTGCTCGGCGACATCGGCCATCCTGGTCAACTCGGCACCGTCGGAATCTGCCTCGAGCACCTGGCCGTCGACGATCAACACGTGGCCCGAGGTGGTGTCGAGCGATTCGATGAACGGCCCGGGTTGGAGACGCTCACCGGCATCTTCGGCGAGGCTCAGCGAGTCGAACGGCATGTCGTAGTCGGCGTAACGCCAGTCCTCTTCGGCCCCGGTGGGCTCGTCCAACGACTCGAACACGGTGAAGGCGGCCTCCATCTGCGATGCCCGCCAATCGGGGACCATGGCCTTGATCTTGTTGAGGTTTTCAGCGTCGAACGCGGTCAAAGAGGCTCCGAATCGGGATACTCCGATCGTATTTCACCTATCTGGCTAGTGCGAATTACTCCGCGGGCTGCAGTGCCCCCACCGTCACCCGAGATTCGGCATTCCACAGCATCCACCCGAGACCAAACGACTCGGCGGCTGCGATCTGCTCGCGGACCATCGACTCGTCGTAGCCGAAGTCCTGCAACCACGGGCGGACCACCACCTTCTCGGTGAGCCGCTCCATCCCCTTCGTGAGGGCTTCCTCGACCACACGACCCGGGTGTTGGTCGGAGGGGAATCCGAAGAACTCGGGGTGGAAGTGGGACGGGTAGAGCATCGGGGAGATCACGTCGACGGTGGCGGCCACGTCCTCCCAGAGTTGTCCGATGCCGCCGTCGTCGCGGGCGGTGGTGAGATAGCCGAAGATGTCGGCGGCCACCGCGCACCCCATCGGCCGGAGCGTCTGCGCCGCCTCGGCGAGGAACGACCCAATGGTGTCGACCCGGACCTCTGGGCTGACCCCACCGTCGAATGTGGCCGAATCGCGACGGGCGTCGGGGAAACGGACATAGTCGAACTGGATCTCGTCGATCCCGCTCCCGCACGCCTCCACTGCTAGGTCCAGCCCGTACTGGCGGGCTTCGGGATCGGTCGGGTCGAGGAAGATCTGGCCCCGGGCCTCGTAGGGAGCGTCCAACTCCGCATCCCACACCGCCATCTCCGGCTTGTGCACCGCGGCGATGGGGTCGTTGAACAGGACGATGCGGCCGATCACGTAGAGCCCCAGATCGTGGGCCCGGGAGACCGTGGCCTCCAGGTCGTAGGCCGCGGTGTCGGCCCCGATCTCGATGGCGGTCGGGTTCTCGGTGTCGTACCAGACCTCACCGGACTCGTCCTTGAGGTCGATCATCAGCGCGTTCAACTCGGTGTCCACGGCCATGTCGACGAAACGGTCGAACTCGTCGCGGATGCTGGGCCCGTCGATGTGTACCGCGCGGGCGGTGAACGGCTCGACCTCCACGATCTCGTCTCCGGTCCCGCCGTCCCAGGTGAAGTCGGTGGAAACCCAGGCGGGACGGGTCACTTCGACGTTGCCCTCCTCTGCACCCCTGATCTGGAAATACCCTTCGGCGTCGCTGGTCGCCTCGCCGGCGCCGGCACGGACCACCGCCCCCTCGACACCCTCCCCTTCGGTGTCGACGACACGGCCCCGCAACACCCGCGCCTTCAACACCACCCCGAGCTCGTCCTCGGGTGGGTCGGCCAGCGTCAGCCGCTGGGGAATATGGCCGGGTGCGCTCACCTCGAGAAGCCGTGTCGACCGGTTCCAGACGATCTCGACCCTCCCGTCGTCCCCCGTTGTCCCGACCTGGGAGCCGTTCACGTCGACGACTGCAGCCGGGATCGGAACACCCACGTCGTCGAGGACACGAAGCTCGAAGGGATGGGTCTGTCCGAGTAGGGCCCAGACAGCCCACACGACCCAGACGATGGTGAACGCAACCAGCAGTCGAAACTGAGTTCGCCGCGTCACGGTCTCGCCAGATTACCGATTGCGCTCAAATACCAACAGGTTACCGGTTGCCAGATTCACCCAGGTTGGTTAGGTTTTCCACAGGGGTTGATTGGAGGCCGCTTTGGGCAAGGCCATGAAGGCCCGACAAATGAGAGTCGACCGGAGTTCCAGCTCCGCGGACACGGTGGGTCTCTACCTGGACGAAGTCTCCGAGCACGAGCTTCTCACCGCCGAGGACGAGGTCCACCTCGCCCGGGCCATGGAGCAGGGGAAGAAGGCCCAGGCCCTCCTCGAATCCGGCGACTACAAGAAGTCCGAGCGCGCCAAGCTGATGCGGGCGGTCGCCGCCGGCGAGGAAGCCAAGATGAGCTTCATCCGCTCCAACCTCCGTCTGGTGATCTCCATCGCCAAGAGATACACCGGCCGCGGTCTCGACCTCCTCGACCTCATCCAGGAAGGAAACCTGGGCTTGATCCGCGCCGTGGAGAAGTTCGACTGGCGGAAAGGCTTCAAGTTCTCGACCTACGCCACCTGGTGGATCCGTCAGGCGATCACCCGGGGGCTCGGCAACAACGGCCGCACCATCCGTCTGCCGGTGCACATGGTCGACGTGGTGCGCACCGTCCACGACACACGACAGAGCTTGCACGACCAGTTCCACCGCATGCCCACCCTCGAGGAGATCTCGGAGGCCTCCGGGCTCGACCCGGAGCGGGTGCTGGCCGCTTTGGACGCTCCCGCCGAGACCGTCTCCCTCGACCGGCCCGTCGGCGAGGACGGCGACGCTTCCCTCCAGGACTTCGTCCAGGACGAGGAGGCGGTGGACCCTGAGGACCGGGCCGCCTCGGCGTGGCGTCGGGAACGGCTCATCGAGGCGTTGCGCTATCTCGACCACGAGGAGCAGCAGGTGCTCTGGCTCCGCTTCGGTCTCGACGGCGACGAGCCCTGGACCCTCTCCGACGTGGGCAAGGTGGTGAACGCCACCCGGGAACGGGTCCGCCAGATCGAGGCGCGGGGTCTCGCCAAGC
>CAZZIG010000058.1:0-11590 GCA_964653975.1 uncultured Acidimicrobiaceae bacterium | reverse complement strand
ACCTGGCCGGGTGCGTTGATGTTGGCCACCTCGAGGTGGCCACCTTCGGCACGGCGCCGGCCCGCCACATCCTCAGCCAATGCGGCGTCGGCGCCGATGAGCGCCGCCATTCCCGACGGTTCGAGGTCGGCGGCGCGGGCCATCGCCTCGCCACGCTGCGCCACCACCTTCAAGCCGTCGAAGTAGTCCAGGGCCCCCGCGGCGCAGAGTGCCGTGTACTCGCCGAGTGAGTGCCCCGCCGCCGCCGAGACGGGGCCTCGATAGGACTCCCGCAGGGTCTCCCACAAAGCGTATGAGACTGCGAAGAGAGCGACCTGGGCGTGTTCGGTGCGGGTCAGTGACTCCTCGGGCCCCTCGAGACACAGTCGGCGCAGCGACCACCCGAGGATCTCGTCTGCGGGCTCGCCGAGGAGATCGGGACGAGTCTCGAAGAGGTCGGCGCCCATCCCCACGAATTGGCTCCCCTGGCCGGGGAACAGCACAGCCAAGCTCATGAGTCTGATACGACCCGTGCCGAGCTCAGGAGGTTACGAGAGCGGTGAGCAAACGCTCGACATCCGACTCGTCGACGTCGCGATGGGTGACGATGCGCCAGTTTCCCTTCAGTGGCGGGTTGACCTTGACGTGGGCACCATCGACTCGCCCCCTCACCTCGTCCCAGGTGAGCCCCAAGGCATCGAAGTCGACGAGGACGAGGTTCGTCTCGACCTCGCCCGGATCGACCGAGCCGGGGAATCGCTCGGCGAGCCCGACCGCGAGTTTCTGGGCGAGGACGTGGTCCTCGCCGAGACGTTCCCTCTCGGCCAACCCCACCCGGGCCGCGGCGGCGATCACACCGGCCTGCCGCATGGCACCGCCCATCCGCTCCCGCAGATAACGGATCTCGTCGATGACGTCGCGATCACCACACACGATCGACCCCACGGGCGCGCCGAGACCCTTGGAGAAGCAGAACTGGATGGTGTCGGACAGTTCTCCCCAGGCGGGGCCGTCGATACCGGTCGCGGCCACGACATTCCAGATGCGGGCCCCGTCGGTGTGTATCGCCAGCCCATGGCTCCTCGCCCGCTCCGAGGTGGCTTTCATCACATCGAAGGGGATGACTTTGCCTCCGGAGAGGTTGTGACTGTTCTCCCATGTCATGAGGCCGATCCTCGGGAAGAAGCCGGCCAACTCCATCGCGTCGTCGACGTCCTCGGGGTGGATCTGGCCGCCCGGCCGCTCCACGGTCCGGAAGGCGACGCCTGACAGCGCTTGCGCCGCCCCCGCCTCGATGGAGCGGAGGTGGCTCGCCCCGTTGGCGAGGACCTCCTCACCCGGCGAGGTGTGAAACATGATGGAGAGTTGGTTTCCCATCGTCCCGGTGGGGACATAGATCGCGGCTTCCTTGCCCACAGAACGGGCCGACTCCTCCTCGAGGAGGTTGACAGTGGGGTCGTCGTGATAGACGTCGTCACCGAGAGGGGCCCCGGCCATCGCCTCCAGCATCGCCGGGGTGGGGCGGGTCACGGTATCGGAACGGAAGTCTGCGAGTCCGTCGGGGAATGCCATGGGTGGATGGTAGATCCGGGTTGGTCGGTGTTCCTACAGCCGATCGAGCGTCTCGGCGATGCGCTGACCCGCCATTTCGAGACGATGGCCCTCGTCGACCAGGGCGAAGCGAACGAACCCCTCACCCGATGGCCCAAATCCGACACCGGGGCTGACCGCCACCCCGGCTCGCTCGAGGAGGTGGATCGAGAAGTCGAGCGACCCCATGTCGGCGTAGGGCCCGGGGATCTCTGCCCAGACGAACATCGTGCCCGCGGGCCGATCCACCTTCCAGCCCCCGGCGGTGAGCCCGTCGACGAGGATGTCGCGACGCTGACGGTAGGTCTCGCACACCTCCTCGACATAGGAGTCACCCTCTTCGATGGCCTTCGCCGCGGCGAGTTGGATGGGCTGGAAGGTCCCGTAGTCGAGATATGACTTCAGCTTGGCCAGGGCAGCGACGATCTCGGCGTTGCCGGCGAGGAACCCCACCCTCCACCCCGCCATCGAATGGCCTTTGGTGAGAGAGTAGAGCTCGACGGCCACCTCCGATGCGCCCGGCACCTCGAGGATCGATGGGGGAACGTACCCATCGAAGCTGATGTCGGCGTAGGCGAAGTCGTGGACGAGCACCACCTCGTTCTCCCTGGCGAAACCGACGAGTCTCTCGAAGAAGTCGAGGTCGACGGTCTTGGTGGTCGGGTTGTGGGGAAAGCTCACGATGATCACCCTGGGTCTCGGCCACGAGTTCAGGAACATCCGGTTCACCACCTCGAAGTAGTCCTCCTCCGAGGAGATAGGGGCCCGTCTCACTTCGGCGCCGGCGATGACCGGTGCGTAGATGTGGATCGGATAGGAGGGCTCCGGCACGATCGCCACGTCTCCACGCTGCAGGAGGACCCAGAGCAGATGGGACAATCCTTCCTTGGCCCCGATGGTGGCGATGACCTCGGATTCAGGGTCGAGATCGACTCCAAAACGTCGCTGGTACCGCCCGGCCAGGGCCACCCGCAGGTCGTCGACCCCCCGTGACACCGAGTAGCGATGGTTCCTGGGATGCTGGACCTCGGCGATGAGCGTCTCCACGGCCTGGCGGGGGGATGGGATGTCCGGATTCCCGAAGCCGAGGTCGACCACGTCCGTGCCCGCCGCGATGACCTCGGCCTTGCGACGGTTCACCTCGGCGAAGGCGTAAGGGGGAAGTGAGCCGATTCTTCGGAAGTCCATCAGATCAGTTCAAGGTAGGCGGGAGCCACGTCCGCGACGAGGCTTTCGGGCTCAGCCGTTGAGACGGTCGATGATGGCGCTGAGACGTTTGGGGACCAGGTTGCGGGATAGCCCAACGACGTCGCGCACCAGGGAGAGAAGGTCCCCGGGGCCGTCCCAGTGCTCCAGGACGACCTCTTCACCGGCCCGCTCGATTAGTGAGTCGAGGGCGAACATGAGTATCAGGACATCGTCGGCCCAGCCGATGATCGGCACGATCTCGGGGATGAGGTCGATCGGGCTGGCGACGTAGGCGGCGGCGAGCCCGAGGGTGATCTTGGCCCGGCGGGGAACCCTGGGATCCTTGAGGAGCCGGCCGACGAGTTTCACGATGTTGGGCATCATGAAGACGGCGTCTGCGATCAACTTGCGTCCCTGCAGGCTCCTCCCGTCGGGTGGAAGGACCTCGTCGGGGCGAACCCGGGTGGTGTCTTCGCTGGTCACTCGATCTCGATCCTCTGTCGCTTCGACTCGGCATCATGATGGTCGCGCTCGTCGCCAATGCCACCGATCTCTTCGATCACGGCCTCCACCGCCTTGAGGCCCTCTATGGCCGCCTGCACCAGGTGGAAGACCACCCGGCGCCCGGCACGGCTCAACGCCGCAATGGTCGGTGACTGCTCGCTCAAGACGCACCCCTCTCGCCGAAAGTCACCCGCAGCGTCCCCCCCTCCAGCTTGGCCTGGGTCACCTCCCGCCGGTGCAGGGCATCGGGCAGCAGGAACGACCGGCGGTAGGAGCCGAGCTGGACGTAGAGCTCGTGGCCGTGACGGAAGACGTCGAGCTCGGACTTGTCGATGAAAGGCACATCCAGCTCCATCGTCACGGTGCCCCCACTCTCGACGACCCGGAACGGGCTGGTGGCTTCGAAGTCATCGATCGGGTCGAGCTCACCGTAGAGCTCCTTCGCCATGATCCGCAGCCGGTCGATCCCGATCATCTCGTCGTCGAACAAACGGAGCCGAAGTCGGGGGATCTCGGCGAACGCGTCGTCCACCGTGTCGAGATGTCCCTTCTGGATGGCACGCCATCTCTCGAAGTACGGGTCCTCGACGAGGTCGGGGAGCACCCTGTTGACGACGACCCCGTCGACCCCGTAGCCAAACAAGCCCAGGTAGCTATAGGTGCGGCGGGCCTCGTCGATGACCATCTTCTCCGGGTTGACGACGAGTCGCGCCGAGGTGACCTCGGGCTTGGACATGAGCTCCTTGACCCCCTCCACGTTCTCGAACACCGACTGGGCGGCGGTGAACACCTCGTCCTCGGGTAGTGGGAGGTCGGTGAGACGGTTGAGCAACGGGCGCGCCGCTCTCATCAGACGGCGCTCTGTGGGCAGCACCTTCTCGAAATACCAGGAGAGCACTTCGGGAAGGGAGAGCAGGCGAAGTGTCTCCGCGGTCGGGGCGCAATCGACGACGAGCACCTCGTAGTCCCCGGAGCGGGCGTGGCGATTGACCTCGAGAAGGGCGAACAACTCGTCCATTCCCGGGAAGACCAGGAATTCCTCGGCTTCGATGCCGGCCGCACCGCCCCAGTCGAGGACGTCGATGAGTTGTTTGCGGATCGAGCCCCAGTAACGGTCGAGCTGGCGTTGGGTGTCGATCTGCTGACCGTCGAGCAGGTCGACCACGGCGGTGGGCTCGCTCTCCAGACCGACCATGAGCGCATCGGACAGCGAATGTGCCGGGTCGGTGGAGGTCACCAGGGTGCGTTTTCCGGTCTCGGCAGCGGCCAGGGCCGTGGCCGCCGCGACCGTCGTCTTGCCCACTCCCCCCTTGCCGGTGACGAGGACGATCCTCATGTCAGCCGCCGGTGTGGCTTACCCGCTTTCGCAACCCTCTCAGCGCGGTGGTGACGATCTGCTTCTCGGCCTGACGCTTGATGAAGCCCGGGATGATGAAGTTGGGCTGGACGGAGAGGGAGTAGACGACCTCGGTGGCCCCGTCCTCGGTGGGGCCGAATTGGTAGGACCCTTCGAGCATCTCGAGGTCTTCGCTGTCGTCGGCGACCCAGCTGAGGACGCGGGGACGGTCGTGTGTGTACTTGAGGGTGTACTCGATCTCCTTGACGAAGCCTTCGAGGACGAACCGGGCCCGGTCGACGCGCCCGTCGCTGTCGGTGGTGAGCACTTCGACCTCTTTGACGCCGCTGGCCCACTCCGGATAAGACGCCACGTCGGCGGCCACGTCGTACAGCTCCTCGGGCGTGGCGTCGATCTCCAGGGTGGAAAACGTTCCTTCAGCCATTCAGCCGTAATTTAGTTGACCGAGCCGATATGGACGACTGCGTCCTCGAGACGGAGATAGCGCCCCGTCGCCCGGAAGTAGCCGGCGTTGTAGCAACGGGTCCGGCCCAGTCGCCATGTCGAGGCCTTGGGCTGGTGGACGTCACCGAAGAGATGGAACATCGGCTGGTTGGCCAGGATGTACTCGCGCAACGGGTCGGACCCGCGCTCCTCACGTCCGGTCACGACGTCTGTCCGCAGGACCGGCACCGCCGGGGGGACGTGGCTGCACAGGACGTCCACCGGGCCGAGACGAGCCAGGATCTCGGTCATCTCCTCGTCGGAGACCTCGCCGTCGGCACCCAGCGGGGTCTGCACCCCACCACCGACGAAACCAACACGCAGCCCCTGGCGGTCGACCACCTCTCCATGCACGTAGCGGAAGCCATCCGGCAGGACCGCCCGCAGCGCGTCGAGACGGTCGACGTTCCCGTGGGTCACGAGCCCGTGACCTCCGTCCAGTGCATCACCTGCCGCCCGGTACTGGCGGTCGAGCTCGGCGCCGATCCTCTGTCTCAGATCCTGTCCGGCCACCATGGCCTCCTCCCTCCACAGACTGCGCATCCGGGGGTAGTCACCCTGGGCCCGCGCCGCCGAGGTGCGAGAGGCGAACTCGAGGCCGAGCACATCCGCCACGGCGCCTTCGCCTGTCCGGTAATCGGTCAGGTTGACGAGATCGCCGAGGATCACGATCTCCTCGCCGGTGGCCACGAGACGACGGAGGCTCTCCGGCGCGTCGTGAACATCGGAGATGAAGATCATCGAGCCTCGGTCTGCCGTACTGCGTAACGGACCCAGAGCGCGGCCAGACCTGCAGCGACCACGGCGATGAGAAGGGCAACCGGCCAACTCAGGTCGAGCGGTGAGAACTCCGCCGACATGCCCCCCATGCCAAACCCGACCAGGGCACCCACCACCGTCTTGCCGGCCGACCCGAATCGTTGGCCGGGGTCTCGATCCTCTCGATCGACGTTCTCGGCGAAAGCTCCGCCCAGGATGAACACGAGGAGGCCCGCGACGCCGACGGCCAGCGTCATCGCATAGATCTTCACCATCGACCGGTGAGGGTAACCCTCCTGTTAGGAGACCCTGCGTTCGGCCGGCACCAGACGCAACACGGGGACCAACCCTTCATCGGCGAGATTGGCCACCGCTTCGGCCTGCGCCTCGCTCAGGTCGACCGGCCCGTCACCGAGGAGACAGGACACCACACAGTCGTCGCAAGCGCTCGTGTCCCGCATCGCACATTGTTCGCAATCGATCAGCATCTCGACCTCCTGGGCGACAAGGTACGAACGGCCTGGGACAGATTTGGTGCGAAGACGCCCGACCGGGCCTCAGGAGACGTCCTGGAGAAAGTCCAGGACCTCGGAAACGTACCGGTCGATGTCGGTGTCGAACGACCCGACGTGACCGGCTCCCTCGAACTGGACCAAGTGGACTAGGTCCGGCTGTGCCTCGTCCAGTGCGATGCTCTGTTCGATCGGCGTGGAGTCGTCTTCGGTCCCGTGGAGCACCAACACCGGAACCCGCAGAGATCGCTGGGCGCGCTCGATGTAATCGAGAGTCTTCCAATTGACGTCGATGCGAAGTGATGTGAAGAACTTGGCCACCCACGCCATGGTTGGGGGGACGCTCATCGGCAGTAGCGGCAGATCCTCCTGGCTCCCGCGGTAGTCGATGGTCCAGCCCAGGTCGATGTTGGGCGAGTCGAGGATGACACCGCCGATGTCGTCGAAGTTGTGCCTGAAGACATAGGAGAGGGCATGGGAGGCCCCGGTGCCGTAGCCGGCGAAGACGACCGTGTTGGCGCCGTTGTCGCGGGCGAACTGGACCGCACCCAGGACATCCTCCCACTCGGTGGATCCATATTGGTGATACCCCGTCGGGTCGGCGGGCTGGTTCTCGTCGTTGCGGTAGGCGATGGCCAGCTGGGGATGACCCGCCTCCTGTAGCGCCGGGAAGAGTGCCTGAGGTTCTCCCGGTGTCCCGTTGAGACCGTGGATGTGGATCACCCAGGTCGTCCCTGGCGCCGGTAGGTACCACGCATCCATCTCGCCCAGCTCGGACCGGTAAGTGACCTCGGAGAGGACGAAGTCGCCTTCGGGCACGACGATCGGCTCAGGATCCGGGGTGAACGCCTCCGAGATGATCCTGTTCGAGTAGTGCCATCCGCCGCCGATGTGAGCCACGACGACCAGGGCCACGAGACCCCAGAAGACACCACGAAAAACGCTCCGACCTGACATGAGCTATGGATTCTCCCCGAAATCAGACGATTGGCAACGACAAACCGCCGACGAGATGTTCGTCGTGGTCGGTCACGGGGATCGGATCGCGGCCGAAGGTCGGCTCGAGTTGGCGGGCCTCGACGATGGTCTCGTCGACCTTGACCGACATCGCTTCCTCCATGACCGAAGCCACCGGTCGGTCGCCCGCCTCGACCAGGCCCTCACGTCTCACGAGACCCACGAGACGACCGGCGTCTGCCACGGCGAGGGTGTTCTCTTTGTGGAAACGGAGTGTGTCGTCGGCGAGCCGAAGCGGCGACACGTAGACGGGTTCGCCCATGAACCGGAACACCCGGTCCGGAGCGCTGCGGACGATCACCGCACCTGCCTGGGCGGTGCGACGCAAGCGGGCACCGGGGCCGGTTCGAGAGCGGTTGATCCACGACCCACCCGGGGCTCCGATCACCAGGAGAGTGCCGTCATCGAGGGCGTCGACCAACTCGGACACCCCGTCGACCACCACGACCCGCCTCTGGATCCCCGGCAGATGGGCGCCCACCTGGTCGAGGATCTCGTTGGCTGCCCCGATCTCGTCTTCCGCACGAGCAGCCGACAGCATCTCGGCCTCGACACCCAGCTTGGAGCCGAGTGCCGCCGCGGTCTCGGCCGCCAGCACCGAGTGAGGACCGCCGGCCACCGTGGCCACCACCTTTCTCACCCGGTCGAGCTCGAAGTCGACGGGCACCGCGACGTTGACGAGATCGAACCCCGAAGGGAGCTTTTTGGAGACGAGGACGTCGGCCCGCTCGTTGATACAGCTCTCGGCCAGGTCACCGGTGACACGACCGACGTCGTCACCCCCGAGCGCGTTGGCGAGCTCGTGACAGCCCTTGCCCCGGGTCCAAACGACTTTCAACTGTTCGCCCCCGGGCGATAGTGGAGTCATTCCTACCCTTCCCCCTGGTCTCGACCTGGAGATAGAACCACGACAGTCACCATATACGCCAACTCCGTCTTTGGGATTTGGTTTCTCGATCGACTCTGACAGCCGTGGATGACAGAATCGGACGATGGAGTTCTCAGATGTCCTCGCCCGACGGCGCATGGTCCGTAACTACACCGACGATCCGGTCGACGAGATCGTCCTCGACCGTGTGGCCGCGGCCGCCCTCCGCGCTCCATCGGCGGGCAACAGCCAGGCGATCGCCGTCGTGGTCGTCACCGACACCGGGATCCGGGCCAAGATCGCCGGCATCGCCGACGAGGCTGCCTATGTAGAAGCCGGGTTCGATCCTTGGATCTCCACGGCGCCGGCTCACATCGTCATCTCGGTGAGTGAGCAGGTCTACCGGGATCGGTACGCCGAGCCGGACAAACTGGCCGAAGACGGCAGTCAGATCGACTGGCCCGTCCCCTACTGGTGGGTCGACGCGGGGGCTTCGTTGATGGCCGTTCTCCTCGCCGCCGTCGACGAGGGTCTGGCCGCCGGGTTCCTCGGCGTCCATTCGGTGCCCGAGCTCTCCGCACTGCTCGGCGTGCCCGACCACTACCACCCCATCGGCGTCGTCACCCTCGGCCACCCTGCTCCCGACCGACGTTCCGGGAGCCTGAGTCGACCCAAGAAGACCCCCGACGACGTGATCTTCCGCGACCACTGGGGCGGTTCAGCTTTCCTCAGGTAGTGGGACCCGTATCCGGGTCTCCCCGCCTCGAGAAGTTCTCGAGGCGGAAATCTTCTCGATGGAGTCAACCGCCGTCGGTGAGCATCCGTTCGAGGATCTCCATGCCCCGCGCCCTGTCTTCCTCGCGCACCAGGACGAAAACGCCGCGGAAGTTGCCCAATGCCGGCGTCGTGGACCCGAGGTCATCGGCTTGGACTACCGCATCGATGCCGGCACTCTCCAACCTCGCCTTGACCACGTTGGCCTCCATCGTCGAGTTGTAGGTGCCGAGACGGACCAACTCCATGCGCGCCGAGGATACGGATGTCGATGCGATACTCCCGGAGTGGTCCCCAACATCGTCTCGCCGTCCAACGACCGCATCAAATGGCTGATCCGGCTCCGCGACCGCCGTCATCGCGACTCCGAGGGTGTCTTCGTCGTCGAAGGGGAACGGCTGTACCGACGGGCACTGGAGGCAGGGCTGGACCCCCTGGTCACCTTCGTCGCCGCCGGCACCGTCCTCGAGACCACCGGCCCGACGCTCACCGTGAGTCCGGAGGTGCTGGACAAGGCGTCGTATCGGCAGAGGTCCCAGGGGGTCGTCGCCGTGTTCCATCAGATCGAGACCGGGTTGACGGCCCTCGAGGTGGGTGAGGATCCCCTGGTCCTGGTCGCCGAGAACATCGAGAAACCGGGCAACCTCGGCGCCATGTTGCGGACCGCCGGCGCCGCAGGGGCGGACGCCTTGATCGCGGTGGGTGAGGGTGTCGACGCCCACAACCCCAACGTGGTGCGGGCTTCGACCGGAGCGTTGTTCACCCTGCCCCTCGCGGTCACGGACTGGGACGAGTTGGCGCCCTGGCTGGACCGCAACGGGATTCGTCTCGTTTGCGCGTCTCCCGATGCCACGGAGACCATTTGGGAGACGACGCTGACCGGGTCTCTGGCCTTGGCGGTCGGCGCCGAGGCCGAGGGCCTGTCCGAACGGGCCCGGGCCACCGCCGATGTTCACGTCCTCATCCCGCAGACGATGGGAGGGGTCGACTCGCTGAACGTATCGGTGGCGGCAGCGATCCTCCTCTTCGAGGCCCGGCGACAGCGAATCGGTTGATACTCACAACTTCCGGGTCGGGGGACGCGGTTTCTGGAGGCGGTGGGACCCGGATACGGGTCCCACTTCCTGAGGATGTCTCTAAGCCACCCCCCAAGGTCGTTGACATCGAACATATGTTCGAGTTAGACTGCCACGGGCCGTGTCGGGTTCCGATGTCATCGTCTTTCAGCCCAGCTTCGACGACCTCTCCACGCCGCTGTTCGACGTCACCTTTTGCGTACTCGACCTCGAGACCACGGGAGGCTCCCCCGCCAGCTGTGAGATCACCGAGATCGGGGCGGTCAAATACCGCGCCGGCGAGCTGATCGGCACCTTCCAGACCCTGGTCGACCCGGGTCTGCCCATCCCCCCGTCGATCACGATCCTCACCGGGATAACCCAGGCGATGGTGGTCGAGGCCCCGGACATCGCCACCGCGCTCCCCACGTTCCTCGAGTTCATCGGCGACTCGGTGGTCGTCGGGCACAACGTGCGATTCGACCTGTCCTTCCTCAACGCCGCGGCGCTGCGGCTCGGTTACGGCCGGCTCGACAACCAGTCGACCGACACCGCGGCTCTCGCCCGGCGATTGGTCCGGTCGGAGGTGCGCAACCTCCGGCTCCAGAGCCTGGCCGCCCACTTCCGTAGTCCGACGACACCCAATCACCGTGCCCTGGAGGACGCCCGCGCCACAGCACATGTCTTCCATGCGCTCCTGGAGAGAGCGGGGTCACTGGGGGTCACCAACCTCGACGACCTGCTCCAACTCCCCACCGCCAAGGGCAGCGCCCACTACTCCAAGATCCGTCTCACCGAGAGCCTCCCCCGCCGACCCGGCGTCTACATCTTCAAGGACCGCAACGGGAATCACATCTACGTCGGCAAGGCATCCAACCTGCGGGCCAGGGTCCGGCAGTACTTCTACGGCGACACCCGCAAGTCGGTCGCCTACCTGATGAAAGAGCTCGACACGATCGAACACCAGGTCTGTGACACCCTCCTCGAGGCAGAGGTCACCGAGATCAGGCTGATCCACACCCACCGGCCCCGCCACAACCGACGGTCCCGACCACCGAAGACGTCTCACTTCGTCAAGCTGACCGACGAGAGATACCCCCGACTCTCGGTGGTGCGGACGCTCAAGGAGGACGGTCTCGCCTACCTGGGGCCTTTCCGCTCCAAGAAGGCCGCCGACGAGGTGGTCCATGCCCTCTGGGATGCGACCCGCATCAGACGGTGCCGGGCCCGGGCGGGGACACGGACCGGCAAGTGCGCCCCAGCCCAGATGGGGCTGGCCGCCTGCCCTTGCGACGGCGAGCTCGACGCCGCCCTCTACGGCCGAATCGTCGACCAACTCGTGACCGGGATCACCGTCGCCCCGTCGCTCCTCCTCGAGGGTCTGGCGGAGCGAATGGCCCGGCTCTCGCGGGAGCAACGCTATGAGGAGGCGGCATGGACCAGGGATCGCCACGACGCTCTCGTCCGCGCGCTGCGGAAACGTTGGGAATGGCAGGCGCTGGCC
>CAZZIG010000057.1:0-9458 GCA_964653975.1 uncultured Acidimicrobiaceae bacterium | reverse complement strand
TCATGACCGGTGTCAGACGGTCGAGGAGCTCGTCCGCCCACTCCTGGCGCGCCACGACCTCAGCCTGGGTCATCGACTTACGGTCCCTCTCGCGTGAGGACATCTCGAAGACATCACCTCGCCGTACCCGGTCGCGCACCGCTGCAATCTGTCGGTGCACTGTATCGGGGAGAGACGTTGGCAGGTGGCGATTGACGGCAGATCGGGTCAGGCAGCCCGGCCTGACCGCTCCACCCGATCTAGTCGGCTATGACCTCGTCTTTGTGGGCGGCAAAGGCGGCCAGGACCTCTTCCTTCTCCGGTTCGGGGACACCGACGAAGTCGAGGGTGCGTCCGAGCTCGGCCGCCACCTCATCGAATTCTTCCGAAGAGATCCGAAACTCGCGATGGGCCTCTTCCAGGCCGAGGGCCGTCATCCCGGGTCTCGTTGCCGAGTATTCGAAAGGCCCACCCGCGACATTGCAGACCCAGAGAGTTCGCATGAACTTCAGACCCGGCAGTCGGTCCAGCTGGTCGGTGTGCCACGCCCGCAGGGCGGGGTTCGGCGACGCTTGGCCAACCATGGGATTCTTGACGACCTCATCGCTGAAGTGGTCGATCACCGCAGCGATGGAGAAAACGCCGCCGAGCCTTTCGTAGAGAGTCTTCTCTGTCACCTTCTGCTCCTTCTTCGGTACGGACGCCTCCCGTCAGGTCCATTACGCAGCAATGAGCTCGGCCGGTTCAGCCCACTTCGAGCGCGATGGCGATTCTGTCGGTGGGCTCTGAGGTGCCGCGCCCAGCGATCGGTTTCAGAACACCTCGCCGAGTTGCCGGTAAGAAGCAGGGATCGCCTCGTCGTCCCCGTAGAAGGCATGTCGCGACATGTCGGGTGAATATCGGTGCGCCTCGGGCACGCGTCCCAGTGCTTCGGCCACCGCTCGCAGATGATGGGGGCCGGCACCACAACAGAGCCCGATATATTCGACACCTACCGATTGGCACTCCCGGGCGAAGGCGGCGCACTCATCCCGGGTGGCGGTGAAAGGGTCGAGAGCCGTCGGAAACGCTCTAGGCGCTGGAACCCGGGATGTCCACGGATCGGTCAACGACGTGAATGTGGGCTCCGCTGTCGTGGTGCGGTAGGGGACGGGAAGGGCCGCCACCGGAGTGTCGACCCGGCCACGTAACTCATGGACGAGAGGCATCATCGTGGCCGGTCCACGCATGCAGTTGAACCCGACGACGTTGGCTCCCCGGGAGGCGAGACGTGCGCAGGCCTCCACGACGTCGACGCCGTCGAACGTATCGCGGTCGCGTTGTGGCGCCAGAGTCACCACCGCGGGAAGCCCGGTGGCTGCGATCGCGTCGAGCGCCAGTGCCGCCTCCTCGAACCAGTCGAGTGTCTCGGCGATGATGTAGTCGACACCGGCCTCCACAGCCCAGGCCACCTGCTCTTCGAACATGTCCCGCACCATGCGATGGGTGGAGGGGTTGTCGGGCTCGTACACGTTGGTGTTGCAGATGTTCCCCGCCAGGAGCGTCCCGGTCCTCCGGGCGACGCCTCCGGCGATGGCGAGAGCCTGGCGGTTCATCTCCTCGAGGTCGGCCTCCCGCCCAACGACCCGCAGCTTCTCGCGGTGGGCGTAGTAGGTGAAGGCTTCGACCACGTCGGAACCTGCCCTCACCAACTCGACGTGGAGTTGTTCGACCACCTCGGGGTGGTCGAGAACCACCTCGGGGACGAACGGCCCTGCCTGGACGTACCCCCGGCGCTCCAGTTCGAACAGATAGCCCTCGCCACAGATGATCGTTCCGCGCTGCAGACGATCTTCGAACGCACTCCCGTTCCCGGCCATCGAACCCTCCTGTGATCGGGTGTCACACTGGCGGTGATGGGGAGCCCCTCATCCTCCAGGACGCCCGAACGATACCGCTGCTTCGAAAGGGTCCAGTCGTCGGCCAGTTTCGACGGAGACGATCAACGAGTTCCATTACAACGTGGTCAGGTGCAACTCGCGGGCGAGCGAGCGGATCAGTAGTTCAAGAGAGTCTTGACCACGCTGGAGACCCGGAGGCTGACATCGGGGCCGATGCCTCCCAGACGATGTGTCAGGCGTTTGCGATTGATCGATCTGATGAGTTCGCATTGGATGTAGCTGACCTCGTCGAGGCCGGACTCGTCGCTCGGCTCCACTTCCACATGTAGGGAAAGTCCCCGTCGATTCGTCGTCAGTGGCGTCACGATCACGAAGGGGAACGTCGGTCCGAAAGAATCGGGCGGGCCCAGAACCAGGGCGGGGCGATGGGCGGCCGGTTGTGTTGGATATGGCTCGCCGAAATCGACGAGCCATAGGTCATCGATCGATGCCATCGTCGACCGATGTCGAATCGGCGTCGGCGAGATAAGCCTTCCAGGCATGCTCGTCGGATCTGAGCTCGGCAAGTTCCGCCGCAACCTGATGGGCGAATCGTTGTCTCCCCAGGGCCTCGGTGGCGTCGCGGATCGTCTCGATGAGTGACCTCCCCGACTCTCTGCTCAGGGCCCGAAGCCGAGCGTGGGTGTCAGTGTCGACCCGGATCGTTGTCGTTGCCATGTCCTGAGTCTACATAGTGCAGGCAGGGCAGTCTACGCAGTGGAGGAGGGACGCAGCCCAGCCCTTCAGGCTGCGGTGGAGGTCCAATCGTTCTCGCAATGTGATGCCCGCCAGCGGGTGTGTCTCACCCGGCGGTGCTCTTGGCCACGCTGTAAACCAGCCATTCGCCGGGGACACCCTTCAGTTCGTGACGTCCCCGCTCGGTGAACTCGAGACCGGAGCCCACCGCCAGGTCACGTCCCACCGAGGAGACGATCAGCTCTCCGGGGGAGGCAAGACCCATCAGCCTGGCTGCGATGTGTACTCCGAGACCCCGCACATCACCATCGATGACCTCGACTTCGCTGGTGTGGAGGCCACCACGTATCGCAATCCCAAGCTCCTCGACGCGGCTGGCGATCGAGAGCCAGCACCGGGCTGCACGGGCTGGTCCTTCGAACACGCTGAGCGACCCGTCCCCGGTGTGCTTCACCTCCCGTCCCCCGTGGCGGGACACCTCTGATGCAACGATGCCGTCGTGGGTCTTCAGCAGCGATCCCCACTCCCTGTCACCGAGCCGGGCAGCTCTCTCGGTGGACGACACGATGTCGGTGAACAACATGCTGGCGAGAACCTGACTGGGCGCGGCCCCGGGGCGTGCTCCGGTCACGAACTCCTCGATGGCGCTGAGAACTGGCTCGACATCTCCCATCCAGGGGAAATGGTCGGCCCCCGGCAGTTCCAAGAAGTCAGCTCCTTCGATCTGTTCGGCAATGAAACGGCCGCCCTCCACGGGAGTTGCGCCGTCTCCGGTGCGGTGAATCACCAGCGTCGGCACGTGTATCGCCGGAAGAGCCTCCCGGACATCGATGGCCGCGTTCATCGCCACCATCGCCCGCGCCGCGGCCGGGTTCATGCTTCCTCGCAGGGTCGCAGCCCACCAACGTTGGAACTCGGCGTCCGAGCCGGGAGCCAACAGGTCGACTGCGATCGGCCCGCCCCAATGTTCGGCGACCTGGGTTGCGAAGTCTTCGAAGAACTCCGGGCTGAGCGCGGGGGTGTGGTCGAGTGAGCTCACCCTCTTTGCGTAGGTGTTGATGAGGACGAGGTTCTCGACACGGCCCGGATAGGTGGCGGCCACCAGAATTGCCAACGGCCCACCGTCGGAGTGGCCGATCAGCGAGGCACGTTCGACCCCCACCTCATCCATCACCGCCATCAGGTCGTCCTTGCGTTGTTCGATTCCGGGCAGGGCCTCCGGCGAAACCCGATCCGAGAGACCCGTTCCCCGTTTGTCGAGAAGGATCAGACGGGCGAAGGACGACAATCGGTGGTAGAAGTGGGCGAGGCGGGGAAGTTCCCATGCCCGCTCGAGATGCGAGCCGAAGCCGGGCACCATCACCACATCGATCGGTCCGTCACCGACCACCTGGTAGGCGATGCTCACACCGCCGCTGTCGGCGTATCGGGTGTCAGGGGTTGATGGGAATGACGTCGAGGTCATCGGCTTGAGTTGGCCACCTGACGGAAGTTACCGCTTGCCGAGACAGCCCCGCTGGCCGGAGGCGATGATGCTTGGGTAGCCGGTCCCGTCCTCGGATCAGGCCCTGATGAGACGTCGCTGCTTGATGACGTCGCCTTTGAAGCCGCGTATTTCGAGGACGTCACGGAACGCCGGCACCGGCACTGAGATTTCGCCCCCACCGGCCACGTTCATCGACGCCGCTATCGGGTGACCGTCGGCAAATATGTCGACGATGGTGAGCGCCTCGGTGGTGACGGTCAGGCTCCCATCGTCGAGGACGACATCCATCTCGGTCCGCGGTGTCGAGGCGAGGAGCCGGCCGCAATAGTCGAGCAGGTCCTTGTTGCCGTGGAGGAGGTCGTCCCGGGTCAGCGAGTAATGCCGATGGCCGGCGACGCCGATGTCTTCGATGGGCAGTCCGGCGGAGGAGCCGACCCGGGTGGCACGCCGGATGGACACGGTGAAACCGGCCCCCGCCGGGAGCGATGTGAACTGGATGGGGCTATCGGCCGTCAGGGCAGCCACGGTCTCTGCGCTCCACACGTTGGCCCCTCCGGCTCCAGTGGCCTCGCCGACTGTGACCAGTGTCCCGATGCCGTTGTCGACGAAACCGGCTGCGAACAGATCGCCGGCCGAATAGGTGGTGGCGTCGACTACCGCGACCACCGGTCCTCCGTACACCTGTCCGATGTTGTTGCACAGCTCGGGTGGTGTTATCGGCAAGGCCTGGGAGTACAACTCCCCGGTCCCCCGGGCGGAGGTGAGGCTGGCCAGCCAGGGACCCAGCGACGATTGGTTCTGCCTCGCCGCCGCCAACGACTCGGTAGCCTCGGTGGCGAGGAACGAGAACCGGCACGGCTCGACCGCGCCGGGCGTGAACAGTTGCAGGAGTCGCTCCGCGGCCCAGATCAGCCCGCCGGGGTTGGCCCGCACGTCGACGACGAGCCCCTCCCGGGGCAGCAGCTCGAGGATCTGGGTGACCTCGTCGATGAAGCCCTCGTCGTCGGCGAGGTCGAACCCCCAGATGCGCAGGTGCCCGAACGTGCCCGCCGAAGTCTCTCTGATATGGCCCGAGACGTTGTCCTGGAAGCGGCCGGTGATGGTGCCCTTGGAGTCGACACTCACGCTCGCTGACGCAACCGTGTCCTCACGCCGCCAGAGATCCCGGTTGAACATGAGCTTCTTGGCGCGTCGCACATCGGCGGCGGCCGGGTTGATTGCGCTGGCCAGTGCTGCCGAGCTGGTGGCGTAGATCGCCTCGGGCCCCTCGCCGGGCTTGACGACGTCCCAGGGGATCCTGACTTCGCGGCCCTTGCCGCTCCGGTCCCGGTAGCCGACCACCACCCATCTCTCGTCCGGTGCGGGCTCATAGCGAAGTGAGCGGAAGGTGAGGGATTCGACCGCCCGGGCCCGGCCACTGTCGACCCGACCCCCGATCTCCTGACGTGCTCGTGCGTTGATCGCAGCGCCGATCGGCGACCCGTTCCACGTCTCCAGATCCACGCCCTCGGTGAACTCCTCGTCTTCGACCATGTCCGGCGCCACTTTCGACACCAGATATCGGGGCATCGCGGGGTCCCCGTATTGCTCGACCAGGAATGGCAGCCGTGCCACGTGTCCCGCCATCGACCTGGGGCCGACATAGACGGTGTGGGCGTCACGGAGAGAGCGGATGATGTCGCTGAGCTCACGCTGGAAACCACCCGGTTCGATCGAGCCGAGCCGTTGTTTGAGACGACGGAGTTGTTGCACCGGGTCGATGCCATACATGGCACGTTTCAGCGGGAGATGGGCGTACAGACTCTCCAGCAACGTGGTGAAGGCGTCGACGACCTGGCCACGCTCTTCTTCGGGAAGGAACTCCTCCGCCCACATCTCTGTGAGGGGGGTCCCGGCCTGAGCCTTGTCGGCGGCGCTGTTGGTGCGCATGGTCTCAGTCCTCGTAGTAGGCGGCGGTCCGGGCCAGGATCCCGGCGTCGAACCCGTCTTCGGGAAACGACCGGTGCCAGGTCCGGTCGTGCACCAGCGACGGTGGTTTTGCCATCTCGAACACCGCCCCCGGTGGAGGGGGCCCGGCTATGGCGTGGGCACCGCCCGGCATGTCGGGTTCGAGGATGAGAAGCCCGCTCTCCCGGAGGGAGTGATCGGTCCTCAACCCCGAAGCCAGCGCACGGTCGAGGGCCTGGTTGGCGTTCTCGATCGCTTTCAGCGGCTCTTTGGCGACACGGTTCAGCTCTGCCAACACCGAGCGCCAAGCCCACAGCCTGCTCGGTTCTGAGGGCCGTCGCAGCGGCACATGCCGACGATGACGCCCGATCGGAACCGAGGTCGTGACTCCCACACCCAACGCCCGCATCAACTCCCTGGTGCCATACACGGGCTGACCGCCCACGATCACCAACAGGACGTCCTCTTCACGGGCTGCGATCAGGTTGGACCAGGGGTCGGAGCGTCTCCGGGCGACGACGACGGCATCGCCGAACGCTCCCGGGACGAGACGGCCGAGGGTCGCCCCCCACACCTGGGCGAGGAGGTCGCCGGGGTTTGCGGTCACCATGGCGACGAGTTGCCGATCGGTGATCCCCAGACCCGCCTCGTCGGCCCACACCCGGGCCACCTTCAGCTCTCCGAGCAGGTTCTTGGAGCCCGACGGTCCCCAGTCCGATCCCAGACAGACGCGGACACCGTGGCGGATTGCCGCCTCCACCCGGGTCGTCTCCCCGTACAACCAGAGGTTGGAGAGCGGCGACCACACGACTCCCCCCGGTGGAGCGTTGTTGTCGAGGGCGGCCATCTGTGCCCACTCCTTGAACTCGGCATCGTCGACGGCGGTGCAATGGATGGCGATGAGACGGCTCTGCAGACATCCCGCCCTCGCCGCGTCGCCGAACTCGCGGGCCACCAGACTGTCGAGCCGACCCTCGGCGAGGTGGTAGATGAACCCGGCCCCCCCGAACATCAATCGTGCTCTCTCCCTGAGCTGAGACACGTCGAGGTTGACCACCGAGGTGCGGACTGCGTCCCTGCCCTCGTCGTCGTCGATGTTTCGGACCAGCTTGTTGGTGGGGGAGCCGTTGGCGGGCGGCCACCCCTGGATGGCGGTGGTCCCTCCGGCCAGGGCACGCACCTGGACGTACGCCATCAGCTCTTCGGGCGCCCCCTTCAAGTAGGCGTAGGCCGGCCAGCTGACGTTCTGTTTGTAGGTCGACGCTCCCGGCCACTGGTCCCGGTGGACCCAGGGGACCTTGCGCTTCTCCTCCCGCCACAAGGGGAGAGCGTTGTATCCGATGTGAGAGTGGAGGTCGATCAGACCCGGGTAGATGTAGGCCTCTCCGAGGTCGGCGTGAGGTGTCCCGTCGGTTGGTGGGAGACGTCGCGCCTTGGTGTGCTCCACTCTGCCGTCCGCGAAGCGGATCCGGCCCAAGAAGTTCTCGTCGGGGTCCTCCCGGGCCAGGGGAACGATGCGGCCGTGCAGCTCGAACATCACATTGCCGCTTTGATCGTCTCCGCCGCCGACTGCTCGCGCGCACTGAGCGGCTCAGGAGACAGCGCCGCCGCCCATCCCGGCATCGAGAACTTGTAGTAGTCCGATGTCGGGTTTCCCTGTCGTCTGGCCCGCACGGCACGGGTCCCACTGCTTGCCTGCCAGCGCAATGTCCCGAAGGGCAGATCCCGGCGGGGGATCTGGAGACGCTCCCCCTGGTAGTCGAAGGTGGGGGTGGAGATGTCCCGCGGATAGGTCAGCGAGGACAACTTCCCCAGGGCGTTTCGCCAGTCGCCCGAATACCCACTCTGAGAGGGGCTCTTCATCAGCACGGCCGCGGGCACGTCCGGGTCGATCGCCTCGATCAGCCGCTCCGAATTGGGGCCCATCACCACCAGTACCTTGGGGTCCGAGCGTCTGATCGCCTCGGCGTAGATGGTCCTGACCCGGGCGTCGTCGATCGCGGCGCGGACCGATGCTGCCTTGGCGCCGAGGGTGTCGACGGGGAGGACCCGGAGGATGCCGTATGAGTTGGTCACACCGGCCGCAGCGAGGAACGCTTGCAGACGCTGACCTCCCTCCCCGGTGAGCGCTCGAGAGGTGAACATGTCGTCGTGGGACTGCTGATCGCCAACCACCAGCAGCGACGGTCGTCGCAGACGTCCCCGGTAGATCGGGCCGACGCCGAACGACGGATGCGACTCCAGCCCGAATTCGCCGAAGTCGGGCCAGGAGAGGTTGGCGAGACCACCTTGGAGCAGGCGGGCGAAACTCGACGCCGGTCCCGGGTCGAAGTCCCGGTAGGAGCGGCGGGGCGGCTCGTAGGCGACGTCTCCCTCGTCCTCCTCGTAGCCCACCGGTGAGCCGGCACCCGGTCCGTCGTAGGTGATCGGGTCGTCACGATTGTCGTATTTCCCGGCCGAGGAGAACACCTGGATGGCCTCCTGGCCGTCCCGCCGGTTGCTCGACGTGCCTCCTCGTCCGATCCTCCACATGGCTCCGTAGGGGAGATCACGGAAGGGGATCGGCGCCGACCGGTATCGGTAGTCGCCGGGGGGCTCTCTCTTCCCGCCCGGATCGGGTGGCAGCCAGGTGGGGTCCTCCTGGGCCCAGCGGTCGATCTGCCGGGAGGCTGCCTGGAAGCTGGCCACGATCTTGGACAGCGCCCCACCCTTGGAGGCGCCGCCCGGATGCAACACCCCCACCATCTTCAGGTTCGGTGCGATCGCTTGGCTCTCCGCCAGATCCAGTCGATCCGGGCGGGCTTCGCCTCCATGCGAATGCACCCAGGAGGCCAGCGACTCCTTGGCTGCGTTACCGACGGCGATGGCCAGATGTACGTCGTTGCGGGAGGCGGTGTAGTCGAAGATCTCCTCACGGTGCCGTCGGATCGGCGAGCTCTCGTGTTGAGCCAGAGCCGGGAACGCCCCCCAATATTGCCCCTGGATCGGATAGACGAAGGTGTTGAGGAAGAGGTACGACTCGGTGATGCCGAGATGATGCAGGAAGTACTGCATGCGCGAGCCCGATCCACCCACGAAGGAACGGTGGGCCAGCGACTCGTCCTGGGCGCCTTCCTGTCCCACGATCATGACTTTCACCTGATCGTCCCGGAGACGCCCCCGGTAGAACATCGGCCCGAAGTGCCAGCGGTAGTTGTCCTTCCCGGACACGGCGACCGCCAGACCGCGGTAGTTGGGAGTCTCGGCGAACAGCCGCGGCCACGATCTGTTGCGTGGCGGGCCCGGGTCGTGCTCCCAAGGGTGCCCTCTGCCCTCCCAGTACGGATTCTCCATCTTCACACCTCGAGTCGTCAGCGTCGTTCTCGGACTCTCACATCCCGAATAGAGCACCAACCGGAGACCGTGATACACGGCGCAGCCCCGAGCATACG
>CAZZIG010000056.1:0-15807 GCA_964653975.1 uncultured Acidimicrobiaceae bacterium | reverse complement strand
CCATCGCTTCGAGCTTTCCCGCCTCATCATGAGCAGCAAGACGGGCACGAGCCTGCATCAACCGGACCGCATCATGACCATTCAACCGAGACGCATCCACCCCGGCAGATATAACGGCCATGTACGGACCGGGATCGAGATGCTCCAAACCATCAGGCAACAGATGACGCTCCTCCTCCACCCACCCATCAGCCAACTCACGGCAGGTCAACTCATAGGCCTGCCGATCCTCGGCCGACAGGTTCTCAGGTCCCTCCCCCGGCAAGAGCCCGACCACAGAAACAGGGTGATCGAACATATGTTCGTATCATAAGCTAACACCAATCACCCTGTCAAGACATTCAGCATCGCAAAATTTTGGGATCGGCCGACACCGCGATCGGCCAAACTGACCGCCCCCGTGTCTCGACTCCAAAGGCACGACAACTATGAGTGGTTACCGGGTGAAAACGCCGACGGCACGATCAAACGACCTGGAGGCCGCGGCTGTCGATCTCGCCGGGTTCGTCCTTGCTTTGCGCCAGGTCGACCACGCTGACGCACCCGAGAGGCCACCGGGAGCACGCGGGCCTCCGCTGGCCGAGCTCGATGAGCGGGTGCAGCGGTCGATCGACGAGCTCGGTCCCCGAATCGATGGTGCCAGGGCGACGAGGGTGTGGGAAGAGTCCCTGCGCGCCTCTCCCCATGACCGAGACGAGGTCTGGGTCCACGGAGACCTCCTACCCGGGAATCTCCTCGTGGTGGACGGAAGGTTGTCGGCGGTCATCGACTTCGGTGGGTTGAACGTGGGAGACCCGGCCTGTGACCTGCAACCTGCATGGAACCTGTTCGGCGGTCCGAGCCGAACCAGGTTCCAAACCGAGCTCGGCGTCGACGATGATGCCTGGCTGCGCGGGCGGGGATGGGTGGTGTTCCAGACGGTGTCCGCTCTCGCCTACTACTGGGACACCAATCCCGGCATCGTCCGCCAGGCGTCTCATGCCCTGGACCAGGTCCTGAACGGGTAACCGTCAGCGCGACCCGACACGCCAGGCGCCCAACTCGTTTCCGTCGGCGTCGTAGGCGACGATCGACGTGGGCGGGTCGACCGTGTCCCCGAATGGGATCACGCCGTATCCGCCGCGTGGTCGCTGCCAATAGGTTTGCGACGGCGTCACGATCTGGACGACCGAGGTCTCCAAGGGGACCGCGTAGGTGGCTTCGCCACTGATGAGCTGTCCGTCGGATTCTGAGGTGGACAGCCCACCAAGCCCGTACCGACTCATGATCTCGAATCCACATCCGCTGCCCATGCCGTCGTCGGACGCCGTGCCCTCGCAGGTGACACCCGCCTTCGTGATCCACACGAGGGCCGTGACACCTGGATGGTCGGAATCGGGTTGGGCTGCCGTGCCCATCACGACCACCGGCCGCTCCTCCGTCGCCGCGGCCCCGTCGCCAAACGAACCCGTGAGCAGGTGGATCGGCACCATGTCGGCCGAGGTAGCCGGGGACAGAGGGAGGTGCTCGCCCAGTTCCGAGGGATCGAAACGTGGCTCCGGACCCGTCTCCGCCTGGATGACGTGAGGATCCTCGGAGAGGACCGGCCCCCGGATCTGGTCGGTGTATCGATTGAACCGCTCCTCGGCCCGACGTGGTGACAGCCGCGCGCTGCCCGGATACGCGCTGAGCAGGGCATCGAACCCACCTTCCCGAACCTCGAGATAGAGGGCAGCCGAGGTCGACCGAATCGCCTCACCGAACGTCTCCACGATCTCGCCGTCCTCGGTCGTGACCACGGTGGACTCGCCTCCTGCGCCGGCCAAACGGGACCTGAGGAGGCCGACGCCCACTGCGACGTCGACATCGTCGGCCAGATCGGTCACCCTTGCCGGCGGCGTATAGGTGAAACCCCGGTGCGCCGCGCCAACCTGGACGTCCCAGGTGATATTCGCGCCGAGATCGAGGAACTCCTCCGCAGAGATCCCGCGAACACCGCCGGCGACCGCCAGCACCTCACTCCGACTCATCCCCACCGCGGTCAATTCGTAGACGCCGCCCTGGGCGTCGAGGCCGAGGACCCAGGTCAGAGGAGCGGTCAAACCCTCCTGGCTGAACTGGATCTCGAAAAGGACGCCGCGGCGACCGTCGACGTCGACCTCGGTGGACCCGGGCACCGTCTCCAGGGTCTCATCGAGGTAGCCGTTGGGATCCTGGGACAAGCCGAAGGGGCGACCGGAGATGCCATGGATCGCAAACCCGCCGTCGGTCGGGACCCAGGTGTCCTCGAACTCACGGAGGAACACAGCGCTGCTATCGCCGATTGCCCACACGTCCTGCAACACGAACCCGTCGGGAACCGCGGACGTCGTATAGAAGGTCTGCTCGCCCTGCAATGGCAGCGGTGGCGTATCCGCGGGAGGCGGCGCCTCCTCCGAGGGAAGCAGGAAGGCCAGGGCGCCGAACAAGAGGATCAAGGCCACGGCAGCGATGAGCGCCGGCCACGGTCTACGAGGCAAGTCCAACCTTCGAACACGGGAAGCCGGTCCGACCAGAGGCTCGGTGCCGTCACGGCCCTCCACCACTCGCCGGACCTCTTCGACGGTCACCGGCTCCTGTCTCGTCTCCATCTCTCGGGCGAGATGGCGGATCTGGGTCTGCAGGTCAGTGCTCATGGTTCCACCTTCAGTTCACGTCGCAGACGGGTCATCCCTCGTTCGATGTGTTTTTGGACGGACCCTTTCGAGATCTCCAGGAAATCGGCCACCTCGGCCAGGGACCAGTCGTGACCGTGGACCAGGTAGATGACGACCCGTTGCCGTTCGGAGAGATGTGCCAGCGCCGATGGCAAGCCTGGCTCCACCCATTGCGACTCCCTGGCGACATCCGCCGGGAACAGGACCGTGCCCCGTCTGAGACTCCTCTTGCCCCAATTCAGCCCAAGCCGGTAGAGATACCCGGCAGGGTTGCGCATCGCCTCCAGTCGATCCCGGTGCTCCCATCCATACGCCAAGGCTTCGGCTGTCGCCTCCCGGCCCAGGTCGACCCCGAGTGCCCCGGTCAGAGTGTGTCGTATCCCCCGTTCGTTCTCCGAGACGAACTCGACGAACCAGTCCGTTCTGTCATCGCGAGACAGAAAGGACTCGTCCCCGACCGAGTGGGCCTCTTCGACGTTCACGACACATAGAGGGTTCGCGAGCGTAGATCGTAAGACATCGACGCATCGGAACCATCCCTAGGTCACGGCGCCGGTGTCACGCGCCAACTGGACCAGCGCAGGCGGCCACCGCGGAGAGGTTATGGCATCTCTCAGGTCGTCTCCAATCGATCGATCCATGCCGTCATGCCGTGTCCCCCTGCGGCCTCGGCGAGGCCCCTGGCGTGATCGGCGAACCGTGATCGGTCCGGCCCGCTCGGGAGAAGAGCCGCACCGACCGCCGCGGCCATGAACTCCTCGAGTTTCATGCCTTCGGCGGCTACCCCGGTGATCGTGGCGTCGAGCAGGTCGACACCCTTCGCCGTCTCACCATCGACGAATGCCCGCGCCGCCATTGCCCTGCCCAGAAAGGCTTCGAAGACAGGGTTGATGGGTTGGGATTCGATGTATTGGATGGCCTCGCCGATGAGGGCTCGATCCCCCGAGAACACAGCGCCGTCCGTGAGACCCGACAACGCCACCCCGCGAGCGAAAGGCGTCTCGTCGAAATGTCGCTTGAAGACATCGAAACAGGTCTGGGGCTCGCCGTGAAGGAGGGCAATGAAGGCCTCGTTGCGCTCCACCTCGAGATGCGCCTGGACATCGGACACGCTGTCCAGCAGCGACTCCGCCTCGGCAAGGAGGGCGTGGGCCTCCTCCTCATGACCCATCAATTCGAGGAGACCCGCGTGAGCCGCGGTGAAGGTCATGCGATCGGTGTCCGTCGCCGGGAGGGTCTCTTCGAGGACGGCGACCGCCTCATCGAGACGCAGGACCCAGCGATAGGTCCCCTGGAGGTTGCTGGCTGCGTAGATGGCATGGTTGCTATCCCCGATCCTTCGAGCCTCCTCGTAACACCGCTTGGTCGCTGCGATGACGGTGTCGAGATCCGGTGACGCATAGCCGAGATTGATGAGCCCGCGAAGCATCTCGTCCATGAAACCGTGTTCCTCGCAGATCTCGATCCCACCCTTTATCAGTGCCACACCCTGGTTGGGGCGCTCGGCGGAGAGCGCGGTTCCGAGAGTGATCATCGTGCTGGCCACGTCCTGGAGCAGTCCATGTTTCTCGGCGGCACCGAGAGTCTTGTCCACGAGAGCTATTGCCTCCGGGCTGTCGTCGCCGCTCAAGAGACGAGCACGCGCCAGTTGAGCCGCTGCCCGGGTCAGGTTCGGATCGGAGTCCAGGTCGGGGTGTGCCTCGACATGGGGGCTGACGACGTCGAGAACCCTCTCCGACTGGCGAAAGCCGTTGTAGACCTCCGCCGTCACTGCCATTGCGAGGTGGAGCAGAGCCGACTTCCCCGACTCGTTCGCCAGGGCCATGAGACTCTCGACGTGACGGGTGGCCTCGACCTGGTCCGAGATCCTGGTCGCGGCGCGAGCCGCCGTGGCGTGGAGATCGGCAGCGCGTTCCGCCGACACGACGTCGAGCGCCATGCCCGCGAGGGAAATCACCTGCTCGTGGGCGTGCATGAGGAGTGCCCGATGGAGCGCAGCGTCGAGGGCGCCGGTCAACTCGAGGTCGAGGTCGGCCGAGTCCCCCGAGGCGGTCTCACGTGCCGACAGGTAATGCGCCGCCGTCACCGGAGCCAACTCCGGGTCACCCAACTCGCTGTAATACCTGGCGGCCAGCAAATGGAGATGGTGCCGGTCGGTCTTCGCGATCCGCTCATAGGCCACCTCGCGCAGGAGGCTCTGCACCCAGTGGTACTGACCGCGTTCGGGGGAGCGGGGATCCCGCACGATCTCGAGGATCTCGTGGCGGACCAGCCCGGCGAGTCGGCGTTCGACCTTGTCCACGTCCTCGTCATTCAGGGCGGCGAGGGCTTCGAGGATGAACGACTGACCGAGCACCGCGGCGTCGCGAGCCAGCTCCCGCTCTTCGGGCGGGAGACGGTCGAGCCGGGCGGCTATGACCGCCTGGACCGTGGAGGGGACCTCGAGACGGGTCAGATCGCCTTCGACGCTGGCCTTCCCGTCACGCATCACCAATCGGCCGTCGCCCAGGAGCATCCTCAGTGTCTCGACGGCGAACAGCGGGACTCCCCCGGCCGATGCCGTTATCGCCACCACTGCCTCGTCGGGGATTCCGGGCACGGCACCACGGACCATCTCACCCATCTCGTCGTTGGTCAGCGGTGGGAGGTAGAGGGAGACGAATCCGCGCCGACCGGACCCCCAATCGGGCCGGTGGTCGATGAGCTCAGGACGGGTCGCGGTGATGATCAGGATCGGATGACTCTGCGACCAGTCGGGGAGCTCTTCGATGAATTCGAGGAGACCGGGGTCGGCCCATTGCAGGTCCTCGAAGACCAGAACGCTGGTGCCCCGTTCGGAGATGGCCTCGAAGAGCGCTCTGACCGCGGCAAACAACTCGGTGCGCTCGCTGCCGATGGAGTCGCCGATGCCGAGCAACGTGGCGAGACGATCCCTGATCCACGCACCCTGTTCGGCGTCATCGATGAACCCGGCCACCATCTCATTCAGACGATCTCTGGTGGTGTCGTCGTCGTCGACCTCGGTCACACCTGCGCGCTGACGGATCATCTCGCCGAGAGCCCAAAGAGACAGGCCGTTCCCATAGGAGGGCGAGCGCCCCTGGTGCCAGTACACGACCTCGGCGATGCCGTCTACGTATTTCAGGAATTCGCGGACCAGCCGGCTCTTGCCGATGCCCCCCTGGCCGACCAGTGAGACCAGCCGGGGCCGCCTCTCCCTGCCGGTCGCGTGGAGGGAGTCCTTCAAGAGACGGAGCTCGGAGGCGCGACCGACGAAGGGGGGCTCCAAGACGTCGGTCTTTCCCGCCCCGCCCCTTTCCGTCATGACTCGCATCGCCTGGTGAGCCACGATCGCCTCTTCCTTGCCCTTCACCTCGTGGGATCCCATGGGGACGATCTCGATGGCGGTGCGGACGAGGGACGCCGTCATCTCGCCGATGTAGACGGTGCCGGGCTCTGCCAACGACTGCATGCGCGAAGCGGCGTTGACCATGTCACCGAGAAGAAGACCCTTCTCGTTTCCCCCGGGACCCACCGAGGCCTGCCCGGTCATCACCGCGGCCCGGGCGGTGAGATCTTCGATGTCGTGTTTCGCTCCCAGCACCGAAACCCGGTCGACGATCTCCAGGGCGCTGCGCACCGCTCGCTCTGCGTCGTCCTCGTTGGAGGTCTCCGCCCCCCACCAGGCCATCACGGCGTCACCGATGAACTTGTCCACCGTGCCCCCGAAGTGGTCGACCACCTCCTTGGCGACGTCGAAATACTCGGTGATCAGGGCACGTACGTCTTCGGAGTCACGGCCTTCGGAGAGGCTCGTGAATCCGACCAGATCGACGAAGAGGACCGAGACCACGCGCCGCTCGACAGAGGTCGACGTGTCCACCGTCGGCGTCGCCGAGAGAGCCGAGCCACAGGAACCGCAGAAACGGTGGTCGGGCGGGTTCTCCGCACCACAACCCGGGCAGTCACGGGCAAGCGAAGCACCGCAATTCCCGCAGAAACGTTGACCTGGCTGAGCCAGCGTGCCGCAGTTGGAGCATGTCGTGTCGGGTCCCACCTGGGCATGAAAGCGTAGCCAGAGGCCGGCCCGGCCGTAAGACTTGACCAAAGCGCCTGGCACGCACGACACTTTCAACGATCAGACACTTCCTCAACACCTATGACTGGTCACGACCCGAGTTGCAGTCGATGCTCGACGACGCCCGGGCATTCAAGGAGTCGCCCTTCGGCGACGACCTGGCCGGAAAGACTGTTGCCCTCCTCTTCCTGAACAACTCCCTGCGCACCCGCACATCCTTCGAGGTGGGTGCCTACCAACTGGGCGGTCATGCCGTCGTCCTCACCCCGTCGGGAGGGATGTGGCCCCTCGAGTTCGAGAAGGGCGCGGTGATGCTCGGGGAAGCCGAGGAGCACGTCCAGGAGGCTGCGAAGGTGCTATCCCGCTACTGCGATCTCATCGGCATCCGGGCGTTCCCCAAGTTCGAGAGCTGGGAACAGGACCGCAAGGACCTGATCCTCAACGCGCTCGCAGAGCACTCCGAGGTCCCGGTGATCAACATGGAGACCATCACCCACCCCTGCCAGGAGATGGCTCTGGCCATGGCCCTCCAGGAGCAGCTCGGCGAACTCGACGGGAAGCGGTTCCTGCTCACGTGGAGCTATCACCCCAAGCCGCTGAACACGGCTGTGGCCAACTCGGCTCTCGTCATGGCTGCCAAGTTCGGCATGGACGTGACCCTGCTTTGTCCCAGCGACGAATACATCCTCGACGAGCGCTACCTGGGCATCGCAGAGTCGGACACGAAGGCCGATGGTCGGGGCTTCGAGATCACCCACGACATCGACGAGGCCTACCGGGAAGCCGACATCGTCTATGCCAAGAGCTGGGGTGCCCTCCCCTACTTCGGGAGATGGGAGGAGGAGAAGCCGATCCGCGACCAGTACAGGCACTTCATCGTCGACGAGGACAAAATGGCCAAGACCGACGGGGCCCTGGTCAGCCACTGTCTCCCCATGCGTCGCAACGTGATCATGACTGACAGTGTCTTCGACGGCCCCAATTGCATCGCCTATGAAGAGGCGGAGAACAGACTCCACGTCCAGAAGGCGATCATGAGACGTCTCATTTCGGATCTCTGAACGTGGCACCCATGCGAGACACCCGCCAGACCATCGTCCAGCTGCTGTCGAATGTCAGCGACGGCAAAGAGATCCACACCTATCTGCAGCGATTCTCCGAACTGGACCAGACCCGATTCGCGGTGATCAAGATCGGCGGGGCGATCCTCCGTGACCGTCTCGAGGAGACCGCCGCATCACTCGCACTGCTGCACACGGTTGGCCTCACCCCGATCGTCATCCACGGAGGTGGCCCCCAACTCGACGAGAAACTGGAGCGCGAGGGCGTGACATCCCACAAGGTCGACGGGCTCCGGGTCACCACACCGGAGGTGCTCGACGCCGCCCGGGAGGTGTTCACCGCGCAGAACATCCGCCTGGTGGAGGCGATCCGCGCCCAAGGGGTCGACGCTCACGGTCTCACCCAAGGTGTCTTCGACGCCGAGTTCGTGGACTCCGATCGCTACCGGCTCGTCGGTGAACCCACTTCGATCCATCTCGATCTCCTCCGGTCGATCATCAAATCGGGCGCCATCCCCATCCTCACCTGTCTCGGGGTGGCACCCGGTGGTCAGCTGGTGAACATCAACGCCGACGCCGCCACCCGGATACTCGTCCACGAGACACAGCCGATGAAGATCATCTTCCTCGTCGACTCGGGCGGGCTGCTCGACGCCGACGGCAACGTCATCGACTCGATCAACCTCGCCACCGACTTCGACCACCTGATGTCGGAGGACTGGGTGCATTCCGGGATGAGACTCAAGCTGAAGGAGATCAAACGTCTCCTCGACGACGCTCCCCCGACGACCTCGGTCTCCATCACGTCACCGGCGGCCCTGGCCAGGGAGCTGTTCACCCACAGCGGCGCCGGAACACTCGTCCGGAAGGGTGAGCAGATCTCCAAACTCACCGACAAACGGGATGTCGACGCAGAGCGGCTGGTGACTCTCATCGAGGGCGCCTTCGAGCAACGACTCCTGCCTGGCTGGTGGGACCGAATCGACCTGATCGCGGCCTATGTCTCCGAGAGCTACCGGGCCGCCGCGGTCATCGCCGAGTTCGATGAGTTCGTCTACCTCGACAAGTTCGCCATCGACGAGACCGCACGGGGCGAAGGGTTGGCCCGCACCGTCTGGGATCACATGGTCAGAGACTTCCCCGACTTCGTCTGGCGGTCTCGCTCCGACAACCAGTTCAACGCCTTCTATGAGAGAGAGTCGGATGGCCGGGTGACGACGGGTCAGTGGATCATCTACTGGAAAGGGGTCACCGACTTCGACGTTGTCGGTCGCGCGGTGAAACTGTTGTCGGACATGGACGCTTCATTCGTCAAAGGTGACCACGATGACGGATAGCCACAGAGTCGGCGTGATCGGTGCCCGCGGACACACCGGTGCGGAGCTGATGCGGATCCTCGGTAGACATCCCCGTGTCGAGGTGGCTCTCGCCGGCTCACGTGAGCTGGCCGGTCAGCCGGTGCCGTCTATCGACGGTCTCAGCTACGAGTCCATGGGTCCCGACGAGGCGGCCAACCGCGACCTGGATGCCCTTTTCCTGGCTCTTCCCGATGGTGTCGGAGGACCATGGACCGAGGCGATGCCCGGTGAGACGGTGATCGTCGACATATCGGCGGATCACAGATTCGACGACGAATGGGTATATGGCCTGCCCGAACTGCATCGAGACGAGATCTCCGGTGCTCGGCGCATCGCCAACCCCGGGTGTTATGCAACGGCGCTCCAGCTGGCGATCGCGCCATTCTCCGACTGGATCGATGCCAGCCCGACCGTATTCGGCGTGTCCGGCTACTCGGGGGCGGGGACGGCCCCCTCGCCGAGAAACGACCCGGAGAACCTCCGGGACAATCTGATCCCCTATCGGCTCACCGGTCACAATCACGAGCGAGAGGGCATCCGCCACCTGGGTCATCAGATCAGGTTCATGCCCCATGTCCATCCCGCGTTCCGCGGGCTCCTGGTCACAGCTCACATGCCGCTGGGCAAACCAGTCACCGTCGACGGTGCCTTTGCCGAACTGACCGCGAGGTATGACGAAGAGCCTCTGGTCGAAGTGCAGGAGGAGATCCCAACACTGAAAGACGGCACCGACCTGACCGGTGTCCTCATCGGTGGGACCACCGTCAGCGAAGACGGGCTCGGGCTGACCGTCGTGGCCGTCGAAGACAACCTCCTCAAAGGGGCCGCCGTCCAGGCGGTGCAGAACCTGAACCTGGCCCTGGGGCTCCCGGAAACGGAAGGAATCCTGTGAACCACCACACCGGGCCTGGCATCACGGTGACGGGGATCGGGAGATCTGCCGTCGCCCCCGACCTCATGAGCGTCGACCTGGGGATCTCGGTGCTCGCCGCCTCCGTGGCAGAAGGACGCGCTCTCGCCACCGAGCGGGCCCAGGCCCTGGTGGCCGCGCTGGTGGAACGTGGTGTCGCCAACGACGACATCCAGACGGTTCGCTACTCCATCCACCCCGAGTACGACCACGGTGATGGCAAGCAGCGTCTGCGCGGCTACCGCGTCGGCAACGAACTCCAGGTGGCCTTACGCGAACTGGGCTCTGCGGGCGAGGTCCTCGATCACGCCGCCGACGCCGGCGGCGACGAGGTGACGATCAGCAACGTCTCCTTCTCGGTCGAGGACCAGACCGCGCTCCGTGACCAGGCACGGGAGGCGGCGTGGAACGACGCCCGGTCCAGGGCCGAGCATCTCGCCCGGTTGTCCGGCCGGACTCTGGGCGAAGTGGTGGACATCGTCGAGACAACCGGTCGGCCCCCCGGGCCGGGCCCGCTGCAGCGATTGGCGTTCACCGCCGAGGAGTCCACCCCGATCGAGGCCGGGACCATGGAGATCACCGTCACCCTCGAGGTCCGCTTCGGTCTGGGCTGACCCCTCGTCGCCACGGAGACTTCGGCCAACCCCCGTTCAGCCGATCACCCGGGGCCTAGCGGACGATCTCGCCCAGAGCGGCGAATCGCAGCATGTGTGCCTGACCGCTGTGCAGGGCGTACTCGTCGATCATCTTGACCAGGGTCGCTCCCAGCGGTCGACCATGGCCGAGACCGGGCGAGTCGAGTGACGGGAGCGACGCGATGGCCCGGTCTGCCTTCTCGATCTCGGCCAGATACAACCTCAAGTCGTCGTCGACGGTCTCCACCGAGCCGCCGGCGTAGTCGTCGTCCCCGTAGGTCTCCACCCGCTCACCCCCGCCCAGGCCCCAGCTCAGATAGACGTGCTCCATTTGCTGCATGTGACGTACCAGACCGAGCACTGAGAGCTCGACGGGGGGTATCGACCACGCCGCCAGCCCGTCGGGGCCGAGGTCACGCAGCTTGCGTTTGAACTCGTGACGCTGGTAGTCGAGCCAGTCCGTGAGCACCTCACGTAGATCGGTCGCCGCGGAGGGCTGGTCGCGTCTGGCGAAGTCGAGACTGGAGAGAAGCTGTGATTCCATGACCCTCCGAGTTCTACACGACCATCACTAGCTTGTCGTCCATGGCGTTCACCGCTGTGGAGCTGATCGAACTGAAACGAGACGGGGAGAAACTCCCCTCCGAGGGGATCGAGTGGCTGATCGCGGCCTACACCAAGGGCGACGTCCCCGACTATCAGATGGCCGCGATGGCCATGGCCATCATGTTCAACGGTCTCGACCGCGACGAGTTGGCGGCTTGGACCGCGGCCATGCTCGCGTCAGGTGACACCCTCGACTTCTCCGATATATCGCTACCCAAGCTCGACAAGCACTCCACCGGTGGGGTGGGTGACAAGATCTCCATTCCCCTGGCCCCCCTGGTCGCCTCCTGTGGCTTGGCGGTCCCGATGATGTCCGGGCGGGGACTGGGCCACACCGGGGGCACCCTCGACAAGCTGGAGTCGATCCCCGGCTTCGAGCCACGTATCGACAAGGACCGATTCAGAGAGATCCTCACCCGACACCAGCTCGTCCTGGCCGGGCAATCCGACACCATGGTCCCGGCCGACCGTCAGCTCTACGCCCTCCGCGACTCCACCGCCACCGTCCCCTCCATCCCGTTGATCGCCAGCTCGATCATGTCGAAGAAGCTATCGGAGGGAATCGATGGCCTGGTCCTCGACGTGAAGACGGGTTCCGGCGCCTTCATGGAGGAGTTGGAAGAGGCCCGGCAACTGGCGCGGACGATGGTGGGCATCGGGGTGGAGAGCAACGTCGAAACCGTCGCCCTGATCACGTCGATGAGTCAGCCACTTGGCAACGAGGTGGGCAACGCCAACGAGATCAAGGAGTCCGTCGACGTCCTTCGCGGCGAGGGGCCCGAAGACGTGACCGAGCTGACCTACGCACTGGCGGAGGTCATGTTGGAGCTGGGAGGGGTCCAGGGTGGGCGGGAACGGCTCGAAGAGGCGATCACGTCGGGAGCCGCACTCCAAAAGCTCAAGGATGTCGCCGCCGCACACGGCGGCGATGTGGCCGTGCTCGACGACACCTCGCTACTCGAGGTCGCCGAGCGGGAGGCGACGATCAGCGCACCCAGGTCGGGGTTCGTGACCGGTTGCGACGCCCGCACCATCGGGGTGGCAGCCACCCGGCTGGGCGCCGGCCGGGAACGAAAGGAAGAAGACGTCGACCATGGCGTCGCAATCACGTTGTTGGCCAAGATCGGGGCCGAAGTCTCCGAGGGGGACCCGCTCGCCGTGGTCCACTACAACGACGAGGCGAAATGGGCTGCCCAGAGGGAGCGGTTGGCGTCTGCGTGGACCATCGAAGACGGTGATCCGCCACCCCCCGAAGACCTCGTCCTGGAGAGGATCGATCGATCCCAAATTTGAGCGTTTACTCAATAGTTCGCTTTGCAGTTACCATCGCTCCCGCCACGAACCCAAAAGGAGCAATGCGGTATGAAGGTCGTCGTCTGCGTGAAGCAGATCCCTGACCCCGCCACCCCCTACAAGCTCGAAGAGGGCACCAACTGGCTGGTGAGACCGGCCGAGCAGGTCCTCGACGACACCGACCGCTACGGGGTGGAGATGGGTCTCCAGTTAGCCCAGGCCAACGAGGGGACGGTCACCCTGGTGAGCATGGGCCCGACGGGCAACGCCCAGGGGATCCGCCAGGCCCTCGCCATGGGGGCGGACAAGGCTGTGATCGTCGAAGACGACGGTCTCCGCGGCTCCGACGCCCTCACCACTGCGAGGGTCCTGGCCAAGACCATCGCCAACGAGGGATACGACCTGGTGATCGCGGGCACCGAATCGACCGACGGCTACTCCGGGGTGGTGCCCCAGATGATCGCCGAGTTGCTGGAGGCCCCGGCCCTCACCTATGCCACGAAGGTGGAGACCGACGGCAGCGATGTGACGATCCACCGTCAGACCGCCGCGGGCTACGACGTGGTGTCGGCGTCGCTGCCCGCTGTGGTGACCGTCACTGCGGGTGTCGTCGAGCCGCGCTATCCCACCTTCAAAGGGATCATGGATGCCAAGAAGAAGCCGATGGAGACGACGAACCTCTCCGACGTCGGCGCAGAGACCTCCGATGGCCAGACGGTGAAGTCGATCACCGAGGCTCCGGAGCGGTCCGCCGGACGCAAGATCGAGGACGAGGGTGAGGCGTTCGCCGAGATCGTCACCCTCCTCGAAGAGAGGAAGGTGATTTGAGATGGCCAACGTCTGGGTCTTCGTAGAAGAGATCGACGGGGCGCCGTCGACTCTCGGACTGGAGTTGTTGACCAAGGGGCGAGGTCTCGGCGACGTGACCGCCATCTACCTCGGGGAGGGCAACGACGATGCTTTCGCCACCCTGGGCGATCACGGAGCGTCCATCGTCACCCACGCCAACCCCGGCGACCGTTTGCCTTCGGCTCCGCTGGCCGCGGCGCTCGCCGCAAAGGCGACCGAGGAACAGCCGGACTTGGTCCTGTTCGGCCAGGCCTATACCGACCGCGACGTCGCCGGCCGGCTGGCGGCCCGACTCGGTGTCGGTGTCCTGTCCAATGCCTCCGATGTCCGGCTCGTGGACGGGGCAGTGGAGACCGACCATGAGATCTTCGGTGGCGCCCAGGTCGCCACCGCGGCCATGTCGGGCACACCCCACATCGTCCTGGCCCGACCCAAGTCGTTCCCGGCCGAGCCGTCGGGTGCGGGCGCTCCTTCGGTGACGGTCATCGACCTGCCTGAGACCGGCGCCTCGGAGGCCAAGGTCACCGAGTCTCATGTCGAGGAACGCGAAGGTCCCCAGCTCGGCGATGCGGCCGTGGTGGTGTCGGGGGGACGAGGGCTCGGATCGGCCGAGGCCTACGATCTCGTCGAGAAAGTCGCCAAACCGCTCGGTGCGGCCACCGGCGCCACCCGCGCCATCGTCGACGCCGGATGGGTCCCCTATGCGAAACAGGTCGGCCAGACCGGCAAGACCGTCAAACCCGACGTCTACATCGCCGCCGGGATATCGGGGGCCATGCAGCACCTGGTGGGGATGAAGGACTCGGGGACGATCATCGCCATCAACAAAGACCCCGACGCCCCCATCTTCTCAGTGGCCGACCTCGGCATAGTCGGTGACGTCCACAAGATCCTCCCCCAACTCATCGAGGCTTTGGAGAGTCGCTAGCCGGGTGTAGGTCAATCGGCGCTCTCCACGGTCTCGGCGGTCTCGACGATGACTTCGCTCGGGTGGTCGACCTCACCGGTGGGCTCCACCGCCCAGAAGTCGTCGAACCCGGCCACCGATTCGAGGAGCCTGCCCGCGATGGGACTTCCGGTGTGCTCGTAGTGCTCTTCCACGAGTGAGCGGGCCAGGTCGCGCTCGGCGTCCCGAGGTCTCCTCGGTGCCGGCGCCGTCTCGGCGAGCCGCGCCTTGAGACCCATGTTGGGGTCCCAGACCATCGCCATGCCGCCGGTCATCCCCGCGGCGAAGTTGCGACCGACCTCGCCGAGCACCACCACCACTCCCCCGGTCATGTACTCACAGCCGTGGTCGGAACACCCCTCGACGACGGCCGTGGCCCCCGAGTTACGCACCGCAAACCGTTGCCCCACACGTCCTGCGAGATACACCCTCCCACCGGTGGCGCCGTAGAGAACGGCGTTTCCGGCGGCATGAGGAATCCCCTCGCCACGGGTCGGCGTCACGGCGATGGTGCCACCGGCCATGCCCTTGGCGACGTAGTCGTTGGCAGTCCCCCGGAGGTCCAGGGACACCCCTGGCGCCAGCCACGCTCCGAGACTCTGCCCGGCGGTGCCGTTGAGCCTGATGTGGATGCTGCCCTCAGGAAGGCCGGTATCGCCGTGGAGGGCCGCGATCTCACCTGAGAGCCGGGCGCCGACCGTCCGATCGGTGTTCTGGATCGGGTAGTTGAGCTCGACACGCCCGTTGCCCCTCACCACCTCGGCGGCGTCTTCGAGGATGCGCTCGGCCAGTCGGGAGAACGGGATCGGCTGATAGCCCTCGTGGCGACGGCGTCCCTGTGCCTTCACCAGAATGGCGGCGAGATCGGGGGCGAGGGGGTGGGCGGTATCGCCGGGCCGCAGCAGGTCGGCGCGGCCGATGATCTCGTCCATGGTCCGGGCTCCCACTCGGGCGAGGTGACGGCGAATCTCTTCGGCGAGATGCTGGAACAGCGAAATCACCTGGTCGACCGAGCCGGTGTACTTGGCTCGAAGCTCGAGATCCTGGGTGGTGATCCCGACCGGGCATGTGTTGAGATGGCACTGGCGGACCATCTTGCATCCGAGGGCGAGCAGAGGAAGCGTCCCGAATCCGAAGCGCTCTGCACCGAGGAGGGCGGCGACGACGACGTCGCGACCGGTGCGCAGGCCCCCGTCGGTCTCCAGGATCACCTTGGAGCGCATCCCCTTGGCCACGAGGGCCTGATGTGCTTCGGCAACCCCCAACGCCCACGGTGACACGGAATGCTTGATCGAGACCAACGGCGAGGCCCCGTTGACACCCACCGAACCGTATACGGTGATGACGACGGCGTCCTCCTAGGCACCACCCACCGCGATCATCCCCACCCCCGGCT
>CAZZIG010000055.1:0-60635 GCA_964653975.1 uncultured Acidimicrobiaceae bacterium | reverse complement strand
TTGCCCTCCGATCTGGACGGTGAGGCCACCGTCGAGGCCATCGACCCGGCCAAAGACGTCGATGGTCTCCATCCCTTCAACCTCGGCAAGCTGATGCTGGGCAGACTCGGGCTACGTCCCTGCACTCCCATGGGCGTGGTGCGGATTCTCGACCACTATGGGATCGAAACCGCCGGGGCACGGGCCGTGATCGTGGGCCGGTCCTTCCTCGTGGGCAGGCCACTGGCCATGATCCTCTCCGAGCGCGGCGTCGACTCCACCGTCTCGGTCGCCCATTCCCGCACCGGCGACCTGGTGTCGGTGACCCGTGAGGCCGACATCCTCATCGCCGCGGCTGGTTCACCCGGGCTGATCGGGCGTGATCACGTGAAGCCGGGAGCCACGGTCATCGACGTCGGGGTCAACCGGACCGATGAGGGTCTGGTGGGCGACGTCGACTTCGACGCTGTCGTCGATGTCGCCGGCGCCATCACCCCGGTTCCCGGTGGGGTCGGCCCGATGACGAGAGCGATGCTGCTCGTCAACACCCTCCGCGCTGCCGAGTCACGCAGAGCGGTCTCATAAACCGTTCTGTGAGGGTTGACCGCCCCAGAGGGCCGGTCAACCCTCACAGAAGGTGTTGGGTGGGTCGTTCACTAGTGTCCATGCTCCGAAACCACCCCTCTGAGGAGATCTGTATCCATGGGCACACCCATCACCTTGGGACCGGACGGTCTCGACGTACCTTCCGACCCGGTCGTCCCTTTCATCGAGGGAGACGGGATCGGGCCCGATATCTGGGCGGCTGCGGTCAGGGTCTTCGACGCTGCGGTCGAGAAGGCCTACGACGGCGAGCGGAAGATTTCCTGGCAGGAAGTCCTCGCCGGCGAGAAGGCCTACAACGAGACCGGGAACTGGCTTCCCGATGAGACCGTCACCGCTTTCGAGGAGCGTCTCGTCGGGATAAAGGGCCCTCTCACCACACCGGTCGGTGGGGGGATCAGATCGCTCAACGTGGCACTGCGTCAGATCATGGACCTCTATGCCTGTGTGCGCCCGATCCGCTGGTTCGAGGGGGTTCCCTCCCCGGTCAAGAACCCGGCGGACGTCGACATGGTGATCTTTCGCGAGAACACCGAAGACGTCTATGCAGGCAAGGAGCTCGAGGAGGGCACCGAGGAGGCCAAGAAGCTGCTCGCCTTCCTCAAAGAGACCTACGACTGGGACATCCGCGAGGACTCCGGCATCGGGATCAAACCCGTCTCGGAGACCGGGTCGAAACGGCTGATCAGAGCTGCGATCAACCATGCGCTGCAGAATGGGCGAGAGTCGGTGACCCTGGTGCACAAGGGGAACATCATGAAGTTCACTGAAGGCGCCTTCCGCTCCTGGGGCTACGAGTTGGTGAGAGAGGAGTTCTCCGACGTTGCCGTGTCATGGGAAGACAGCGGTGGCGAGCCCGGCGACAAGCTCCTGGTCCAGGATGTGATCGCCGACGCGATGCTGCAGCAAGTACTCACCAGACCGGCCAACTACGACGTCCTCGCCACCACCAACCTGAACGGCGACTACATCTCCGACGCCCTGGCGGCCCAGGTCGGTGGGATCGGGATCGCCCCCGGGGGGAACATCAACTACGACACCGGGGTCGCAGTGTTCGAGGCGACCCACGGCACCGCACCGAAGTACGCCAACAAGGACATGGTCAACCCGGGTTCGGTGATCCTCTCGGGCGAGATGATGTTCCGCTACTTGGGCTGGGGTAAAGCCGCCGATGCGGTCATCCGCGGGCTCGAGGGCGCGATCGCGGCGAAGACGGTGACCTACGACTTCGAGCGGTTGATGGAGGGAGCCACCAAGGTGAAGACCTCCGAGTTCGGTGACGCCATCATCTCCCACATGTGACGAAGATCATCCGGCTCGACGCGCCGATCATCGTTGGTGCCGGCGTGGCAGGGCTCTCGGTTGCGCTGGGTCTGGACACCGCTTATGTGATCTCATCCAAAGAGATGGGGTCGACTTGGTGGGCTCAAGGGGGCATCGCGGTCGCCCTCGGCGAGGACGACTCGCCCGAGGCCCATGCTGCCGACACCATCGCAGGGTCGGCGGGCCTGGCCGTCGTTGAGGCCGTCGCCGCACTGACCTCCGGAGGGTCGGAGGCGCTGAACCGTCTCATCGCCCTGGGAGCCGAGTTCGATCGGAACGACGAAGGAGAGCTCGTCCTCGACAAGGAGGGGGGCCATAGTGCCCGCCGCGTCGTCCATGCCGACGGCGACGCCACCGGCGCCGAAGTGATGCGTGTTCTCAACGACACCGTGGCTGCCTCGGACACCGTGGAGATGGTCGAGGGGCGCGTGGTCGACCTGGCGCGCAGTGGAGACCGCGTGGTCGGTGTCCTCATCGCCGACGGAAAGCATCGCACTGTGTACACCGCTCCTGCGGTTGTCATGGCCACCGGAGGGGTGGGGAGGATGTATGCCCGCACCACCAACCCTGCCGGTGTCACGGGTGACGGGATCATCCTCGCGGCACGCGCCGGTGCCCGGCTCGCCGACATCGAGTTCGTCCAGTTCCATCCCACCGCTCTTCTCGCGGGCAAGGATCCGATGCCTCTGCTGGGCGAGGCGCTACGTTCCGAAGGGGCCAAGCTGGTCGACGCCTCCGGACGCAGGTTCATGGACAGATATCACCCGCTGGCCGAACTGGCGCCCCGTGAAGTCGTCGCCAGGGCGATCTTCTGGCAATACGACCGCGGCTCGTCGGCCTATCTGGACGGCCGCTCGATCCTCAACTTCCACGAGCGCTTCCCAACCGTCACCGCCCATGCGATGTCGGTGGGGCTGGACCCAAGCGAGCATCTCCTTCCGGTCTCACCGGCAGCGCACTACTTCATGGGAGGCATCGACGCCGATCTCAACGGCCGGACGTCGGTGCCCGGGTTGTGGGCGGTGGGGGAGTGCTCATCCACGGGGGTTCATGGCGCCAACCGTCTCGACTCGAACTCTCTCCTCGAGGGTCTGGTCTTCGGGGCCCGGGTGGCTCTCGATGTGGGAGCACGGGCCGACTTCGACTTCTCGGGTGTGGAGGTCCCCAAGGAGAGCCTCGACATGCCGGTGCTGGCGGGCCCGGTCATCGACGACCTCCGACAGGTCATGTGGGACAGGGTGGGGTTGATTCGCACCGGCGACGGGTTGTGGGATGCGCGCAATTCGATCATCGACATGGAGCCGATCCTGGGTCGGACCATCTCCGGCCGAAACGCGGCCGACCTCGCCCTGCTGATCACGATGGCGGCCCTGCGGCGCTCGGAGTCGAGGGGCAGTCACTACCGGGCCGACTACCCGGACGAGGACCCGAAACAGGCGATGCGCACACTGATGGTGCCGGGAGCGGCTGACACGACACGGATCGGCAGGTGAGGCGAGAGCGCCGGGGTGGGAGATTGCGCCGGTCGCCGGTAGCCTCGACAGACCATGAATGAACCAGTGAGAGTGGCCGTCACCGGCGCCGCCGGGCAGATCGGCTACAGCCTTCTGTTCCGAATCGCGTCAGGCGAGATGCTCGGGCCCGAACAGCCCATGATCCTCCAGATGCTCGAGATCACACCGGCCCTGGGTGCCCTGGATGGCGTCGCGATGGAACTGGAGGACTGTGCCTTCCCCCTGCTCGCCGGGATGGTGAAGACCGACGATGGCCAGGTCGCCTTCGGGGACGCCGACATCGCGTTGCTCGTGGGGGCGATGCCCCGCAAGGAGGGCATGGAGCGTTCCGACTTGCTCGCCGCCAATGGTGCGATCTTCACCGATCAGGGAAACGCCATCGCCACGGCGGCGAGACCGGGTGTCAAGGTCTTGGTGGTGGGAAATCCCGCCAACACCAACGCCCTCATCGCGATGAACAGCGCCGGGGACATGGACCCCGCCAGGTTCACCGCCATGACTCGTCTCGATCACAATCGTGCCAAGAGCCAATTGGCGTCGCGTCTCGAGGTCCCGGTGGAATCGATCAGACGGATGACCATCTGGGGCAACCATTCGACCACCCAATATCCCGACCTGGTTCACTGCGAGGTCGACGGGAAGTCGGCCTGGGAGCTGGTAGGCGACCCGGCTTGGATCGACGAGAAATACATACCCAAGGTCGCCAAGCGGGGCGCCGAGATCATCGCCGCAAGAGGGGCTTCGTCGGCTGCTTCGGCGGCCAACGCCGCCATCGAACACATCCGCGATTGGGTGATGGGGACGCCGGAGGGCGACTGGGTGTCGATGGGGGTGAGATCCGACGGGTCCTACGGTGTTCCCGAAGGGTTGATCTCGTCATTCCCGTGTGTGGTGCGCGACGGTGAGTGGCAGATCGTCCAGGGACTCGAGATCGACGACTACTCCCGGTCCAAGATCGACGCCTCGGTCGCTGAGCTCGAAGAGGAGCGTGCGGCCGTCAAGGCGCTGGGTCTGCTCTAGCCGCAACCCCCCGGCCAGCGAATGTGCTGGTTGGCGACGACATCTTCGATCACGACCGGTTCTGCCCCACCCCGAGGTGTCAGCACGACATCGACCGAGCTCAACTCGCCGAGCCCGAAGTGTGCCACTGGCAATACCCCTGCCGAGTACCCCTGGGTGACGGTTATCTCCCGGGCGCCAGCGATGACGTCACCGTCGAGGACTTCGACTTTCCAGCCGATGCCAAAACCGTTGGTTGCGTCGACCGAGACCTGTAGCCAGTTGCCACTTGCGGTTTCGTTGCGCAGCATGATCGAGGGGAGAGCCGGCTCCCACTCGAGGAGGAAGACGTCGAGGCGGCCGTCCCGGTCGTAGTCGGCACTCGGCGCCGCCACCCAGTACTGGGGGTCGCCGAGACCTTCGGGTGTCGAGAAACGGGGTATCCCGTCTTCGATCCCTTCGTGGGTGAACCAGGCGGGCCCGCCACCGGCTGATGCCGAGGTGAGGAGATCGGGCCAGCCGTCGTTGTCGAAGTCGTTGAGCTCGATGTGAGGAGCCTTCGTGGGCAGCGGGGTCAGACCGGCCTCCTCGGTGACGTCGACGAACTCCCCTTCTCCCTGGTTGAGGTAGAGACGGACACTGACGGTCTCACCATGGTCGACGGTGCTGTTGTAGTGCTGACCGAGGGCGAGGTCGAGGAGCCCGTCGCGATTCACGTCGGCCACCGACGCCCCGGCCACGTCGTCCTCGTCGCCGTTCACTTCCCATTCGAAGACCGAGGAGTCGACCTCGACGAATGCGCCGGGCCCGTCGGAGATGAACATCCGGTTGGAGCCGGAGACGAAGATGTCGGCGAGGCCGTCGCCGTCGAAGTCGGCCACGGCCACCCCCAACCCGTGGACACCGGGCGGGATGCCAGCCTCGGAGCTGACATCGGTGAAGTGCAGGTCGCCGTCGTTGCGGAACAGGACACTGGTCTCGCCGGCGAAGCGGTCTTCGGTGATGAAGAGGTCGAGAAGGCCATCCTGGTCGTAGTCCAGTACACCGACACTTCGCCCCCCGAACGCCTCCGGAATCCCGGAGTCCTCCACGACCCTGAGCGCGCCCTCGACGTTCTCCAGAACCTGGGTCGGGGCCTGGCCCGGCTCGGGTTCCTCCGTGTTCCGGGACACCACCATGTCGAGGTCCCCGTCACCGTCGAGGTCGGCACCCACTCCTCCGGAGGTGCGCGAGTGGGCCTCGGGGAGGGTGTCGTCCACGGTGAAGTCTCCGCCATCGTTGAGCAAGAGTCTGTCCGGTGAGGGCCCATTGGCGCCGCGATGCTGATAGCGCTCGTCGTCACGATCGGCGAAGGTGCCGACGTAGAGATCGGGCCAGTCGTCCCCGTCGACGTCGGACCAGACGGCGGCATGACCATGCATACCGGTCAACGGCTCGACCAGTCCGATCTCGTCGGTCACATCGGCGAAGACGATCTCCCCATCGCCTCCTCCGGGCTCGGCGGTCCAGCAGGTCAGGTCGGAGTCGATCACCGGGTTCGGAGTCGGCACGGATGTGGATGTCGAAGTGACCGAGGTCGTCGTCGTGTCGACCGTCTCGGTCGGTTCCGTCACCGACTCGGGGACTGACGCTGGCTCGGTAGTGCACGCTGCCACCAGGAGAGCCATGGGGACGACGAGTCGCAGTCGGGTCACGGGAGATCGATGACGAGGAGAACGACCTCCCCGAAGGTTTCGTCGTCGCCCTCAGGACCCACGTTGACACCCATGAACACCGTGCCTCCGTCGGCGGATACCGCGATGTTGTAGGTGCCGCCGACGGTGTATCCGAGCCCTTCCTCCACGAGAGAGTTGACCTCGGCGACCACCGTCTGCTCCCCGCTGGTCGTATCCACACTGATGAGGGGGGAGCCCCAGTCCGGGGCATCCCCGTGGGCACCGGGCATGTAATAGAACCGGGATCCATCCGGCGCGAGAGCGACGCTCGCGGTGTAGTCGAGTGCCTCACCGAGTTCCTCGAACGACCCATCCGGACGCATCGCGAAGAGGACGTCGGGATCCTCGGTCACGCCGAACACCGAGCCGTCCGGTCCCGGTGCGGTGACAGCACGCAACGTCTCACCCGGTATCCGGTCTGGATGAGCTTGGGACTCACCGCTGGCAGGGTCATAGGTCTGCAAAGCCCCATCTCCGATGGAGTAGTAGGCAACTCCGCTGGAGTCCACGAGGATGCTGCGATAGCCGTCGTGAGGCTCGTCGGGGCTGGTGTAGACCACCTCCTCGGCCAGCACGTCATAGACGAACAGTGGGCCCCTGTTGACGTCTTCGGTGTCCATTCCCACCGGATCCACCGCCTCGCCGTAGACCACGTCGAACTGGGGTGCCGCGGCCATGGACGCCTGGCCGTGGAACTCGACCGGAACGCCCAGGGGTTGCAATGTCCGCTGGAAGGGGTCCAGTCTGAAAAGGATGTCGCCTGTGTAGTTCCCGTCGAATGCGATGTCCCTGAAGCTCCCCCAATAGGTGGAGAAGTAGATCTCCCCGCAGGGCCCGGGGACCATCTGGGAGTGGATCTTGCCGTAGCCCCAGGTCCCCGGGACGTGGTCCACGTAGGAGAGGACGTCACCGACCGTGGTCAACGTGTTTGTGGAAGGGTCGTACTCGTAGATGTAGGAGTTGCCGTCTTCGGCGTGGTGGTCTCCGATCGCGGAGAAGAATCGCCCATCAGAGACGACGATTCCCTGGCCCCACTGTGACCAAGGCCGTCCCTCGTAGTCCGGGTGTGGGTAGACGGCACCGCGAACTCTCACCCCGTCGACTTCCCCGAGATCGGCCAACTCGACTGTGTCGGTCTCGATGAAAGGCTTCCCGGAGGGAAGGTCACACTCACTCGAGCCGGGGGTTGTCGTCGTTGCTGGCGATCCGGTGGTCGCCACGAAGCCTGGGTTCGTTGTCGGTGGCGCGGATGTGCCGGGTCCATCCGTCCCTGGGTTCGAGCAGGAGGCCAGGACCAGGCTGACGGCGACGACCAGACCCGTCGATCCCCGAGACCTTTCGCCCCGCCGCATGGGACGAACCCTATCGGGGAAGCGAGCCAACCTGGGCATGCCGGCCCGGGACGCCGGCCTGCCCTGTGGGATCAGGAGACGGGTTGTCCGTTCTCGTCGGCCGGAACCAGACGTGTTAAGAGGGAGAGTTGCCTCGTTAGTAGTCGATGTCCAGGGATGTACCCACCGTTGCCCACTGCTGGAGGGCCGCCTGATGCATCATCAGCTTGGCCAGATTACCGGCCACCTTGATCTTGCCGGTCATGAAAGCCGTCTGCACATTGAGTTCACCCTTGGAGACCGCAGTGGCTGTGTCGTACGGCATCGTGACCGTGACATCCGGGTCCTCTATCGTCCCAATTGCTTGGTTGACAGTCCCACCAGCCGCCTTGAGGTAGAAGTTCACTTCGCCCTCTGGGCCGTCTTGGGTGACGAACTGCGCGCTCAGGTCGGCGGCGCCGATCGCATTCTTGAAACCTTCGTGGTTGTTTAGGGCCTTGGTCACGTCCTGGGCCCATTCCTCGGTGAGGAATTTGGACACACCTACTCCTTGGGTCGGATGGAGGCGCGAATCGTAGTGGAGAGCCCGAACTTTGAGCGAATACTCAACTGATCAGCTTGGCTATCGACGTCTCCACGCCTCGGGTCAGCCGGGTGAGAGGTTGTCGCGGGTATCCGGGCTCGAGCCCGGCGGCGCGAGCTGCCGCTTTGACGCCGGGGATGCCATGAGCCTCTACATCGGCGCTCAGCCCGCTCAGCCTCTTCTGGCTCCTCCGGGCCGACGCGGGGTCCTTCTTCGCCGCCTTCAGCGTCCGCAGCACCAGTTCGGGGGCGTAGTTGCCGCTGCCGGTTATCGCCCCGTGACATCCCACGGCCATGGCGGCGGTCAGCGCCCGGGAGGCACCGGAGTAGAGGATGAATTCGCCCGGGGTGGCGTCGATGATCGATTGGAGCCGGACCACGTCTCCACTGGAGTCCTTCATCCCGATGATGTTGTCATTGCGAGACAGCCGGGCGACCAGTTCGATGGGAAGACTGTACCCGGTGACGCTGGGCACCGAGTAGAGGAGAACGGGTACCTTGGCTCGATCGGCCACCGCCCGATAGAAGTCGACGACCGCGTCGTCTCGTCCCCTGGACAGAGTGGTGGGGGTGAGGACCAGGAGTGTGTCGGCTCCTCCCTCGATGGCCTCAGCCAGCTGAGCCAGCGCCATCCGGGTCGATTCGGCTGCGATCCCGACCATGAAGTGCGCCTTGCGTCTCCGACCGGCCTTGACGAGACTCTGCCGCTCTCCTGGTTCCAGGTAGGGACCTTCGCCGTTCGACCCTCCGACCACGAAGCCCTCGATGCCCTTTTCTGCGAGGATCCGCATGTTGTGGGTGTGGGCCTTGATGTCGATCTCACCCCGCTGGGTGAAGGGTGTGATCAGGGCAGGCATGTACTCGGGAAGCGGAAGCATTCGGCCACGTTAGATCCGGCCCGTCACTGGCCGGTTTCAGGAGATGACGATGTCCGCGTGGTCACCGGGTAGTTTGGGCGGACCAGACCGGAGGAGTGGGGCAAACACTACGTCCGGCCCGGTCCACGTCTCTAGTTGGTGTCGTCGACGAGGAAGACGTCCGTCGAGGTGACCGGATTGTCCGGGTCGAACGGGTAGGTCGTCGAACCCGGTCCTTGGCACTCGGTATTCGGACCCCACCACATCACGATTCCGTCGGCCGTCTTGAGATTCCCGCTGCCCTGGAAGTCACTGGGATCGTTCGGATTCACGATTATGACCCAGTAGAAGCCAACGAACTTCACTTCTTTCTTGCCGTTGGGCCAGTTGGTGTCGGCGTCGCCGATGTCCCAGTTCAGGTTGTCTGTGATGATCGGGATTCGCGAGAGACGAGGGCTGTCGCACTTGGCGATGACACCGTCGTAGTAGAAGTGGTTGGTGGTGTTGGCCGCGTCGTACGTGCCGTAGAGGCTCGGCTCCCACCAAGCGGGTGCTGTCGTGAATGCGGTCATGAGGGGGGTTGGCGATGCCCCGAGTACCTCGGCAGGAGAGTCGGCATTGATGGTGCGTCCGGATACGACAGCTGTGGAACTGGCACCAGGGTCGTTCTCGAACCGCTGCAGGAAACCTTCGCCCAGATGCCCTGCCGAGACACCAGTGTCCGTGTCGGTGCGGTGGCAGGTGTCTCCGGCGCTCACCGCGTAGCATGATGATGAACCGGCCACGTTGCCCAGCCAGTCGTCCAGGTCACGGTCGGGCCCTTGGGCGATGTTGTTGATGAGTGTCTCCCCGGTACCGCTGACGTCGTCTCGTTCGATCCAGAGAGACCCACAGTTACCGCTGTTCGATCCGCATGGGTTGGGGCCAAAGACACCGCCGGTGAATCCCCCGAGCGGGGAGCCAAACGGGGAGCCTGTTCCACCCGATCGATGCGTCACCCGGCAGAAGGCCTCCTGTACGACGGTGACGCTGCTCTGGCCCAACGCTTTGCCGAAATAGCTGCCGCCGACTTCGGTGATGCGGACATACATCTTCGAGTCATCGCCTCCATAGGCGGCGTCGACATAGATCTCACCGCCGTTCCCATCGGTGTAGGTGCCGGTTGTCCCGGAGACCGATGTTGTGTGCCCTGCCATCTCCGGCCAGTTGTCCACCGCGTAGGTGACCGCCACGCTGACCCCGGCAGCCGGGTCCGCAGGAAGCTCCTTGACTCCGGCGAGACACGACAGGTCGGCAGTGTTCTGATCGGTCTGGGCGACGTTGAATGCCCCCGAGGTGTCGACGGCGAGAGCCGCGGCGCCGACCAGGAAGAGCGCCACCACCGCCACCCAGATGGCTGAGAAACCGCTGTCGTCGTTTCGCGGAGGGGTTCGATCCACTTGAGCGCTCATGGCGCCGCCTCGTGTCTGGAGATGGCGCTCGCGTCCATGTCGACTGTCATGGAGAAGAACAGGAACTGGAGCTCGTAGTCCGGATAGCGAAGCTTCACTACTACCTGGTCCGTGCCCGTGTTGTTGGTGTGGCCGTCACAGGAGCCACCATCGCCCACCAAGTCCATGCAGACCGTCTGGATCGCCGTGGTGTCGATTGCGGCGCTGGCCAGGTCGGCGTCGGCGACCGATCGGACCGTGACCGGTGAGGTCGCCGGATCCCACGGATCGACGGTGGCCCCGAACCGGGCCGCCTCCCGGGCGGCATGCTCCATCGTGTTGTGGATGTTCCATGCCCTTGCTGTCGTCCATATGCCGAACGTCAGCAACAGCAGGAAAGGAATGACGAGCGCCGCCTCCACCAGAGCGGCGCCTCGGTCTCTACCGAAACGCTTCATCAGCACAATCCCAGCTCTTGGTTCCCTGAACGCGACGACACGTCCGCCGTGTGCCACGCGTGTTTGCCCCACGCAGAGTGTCGATGCTCATACCGCCTGGGTCGATGGGTCTTTCGCCCCAAACGATCCAGTCGCAACGCGCACCTCGATCCCTCTCGCATCTGTGCCGTTCACATCGCCCAGTGTCGACGTCGTGTCCGATTCCGATATGGGTCATCAGGCCCATATCCAAATTGCGGTCTCCATCGATACGTCGTGTCTGAGGGTCGAACAGGATGGCGACTTCGATGAGGGCCCAACGACCCCTCTATCGAGATTCAGCCGGTTTGGGAGACGAGGCGGCGGTTCTTGAACTTCGCCTTCACGTAGTCGGCGTTCATCATGGCGATGAAGTCGATCGAGATCGACTTGGGGCAAGCCTTCTCGCACTCACCGTGGTTGGTGCACGATCCGAAGTAATCCTCCATCATCGTCACCATGTTCTCGGTGCGGGTCCAGCGCTCCGCTTGACCCTGGGGGAGCAGGTTGAGGTGTGAGATCTTCGCTGCGGTGAACAGGTTGGCGGCGCCGTTGGGACAAGCTGCGACACAGGCACCACAGCCGATACAGGCGGCGGCGTCGAAGGCGGTGTCGGCGACCACCTTGGGGATGGGGATCAGGTTGGCGTCGGGAGCCGACCCGGTGTCCACGGAGACGAATCCGCCGGCCTCGATGATGCGGTCGAAGGCGGAGCGGTCGACGATGAGATCTTTGACCAGAGGGAAACCGGACGCTCGCCATGGTTCGATGACGATGGTGGCGCCGTCTTCGAACTTTCGCATGTGGAGCTGGCAGGTGGCGGTTCCCAGTTGGGGGCCGTGGGCCTGGCCGTTGACCATCACCCCGCAAGTGCCGCAGATCCCTTCCCGGCAGTCGTGGTCGAAGGCGACCGGCTCTTCGTCCTGGTTGGCCAGGCGCTCGTTGAGCACGTCGAGCATCTCGAGGAACGACATCTCCTCGGAGATGTCGTTGACCTGGTAGGTTTGGAAGCCACCGGGTTTGTCGGGCCCTTCCTGACGCCAGATCTGGAGGGTCACGTTCATGTGACACTCCCGGTGTTCGACACCCGGTGCTGGGCACTCGCAATCACTTGTATGACCTCGTGGTCAGCTTCACATTCTCGAACTCGAGCTCTTCTTCGACGAGGTCGGGCTTGGCGGGGTCGCCGTTCCAGAACCAGGCGGCGACGTTGGCGAAGTTCTCGTCGTCCCGCAGTGCCTCGCCCTCCTCGGTCTGATGCTCCTCTCTGAAGTGGCCCCCACAAGACTCCTCGCGATAGAGGGCGTCGACACACATCGCCTGGGCGAGCTCGAAGAAGTCGTCCACCCGCCCGGCTCGCTCGAGACTCTGGTTCAAGGATTCGTTGACCCCGGGCACCTTCATGTCCGATTTGAATTCTTCGTAGAGGGCGGGGATCTCGGCTAACGCCTTCTCCAGCCCTGTGACGCTTCGAGACATACCGCAGTGGTCGAGCATGATCTTGCCGAGCTCTTTGTGGAACCAGTCCACCGAGCGGGAGCCCTTTGTCACCAGGTACCCCTCGACGCGGCCGGAGACTTCCGACGCGACCTCGGTGAACACAGGGTCGTCGGTGGAGACGACGGGGTCACCGAGATAGTCGGCTAGATAGTCACCGATGGTGTACGGCAGGACGAAGTAGCCGTCGGCGAGGCCCTGCATCAGGGCGGAGGCCCCGAGACGGTTGGCACCATGGTCGCTGAAGTTGGCCTCTCCGATGGAGTAGAGACCGGGGATCGTGGTCATCAGGTTGTAGTCGACCCAGAGCCCCCCCATCGTGTAGTGAGGGGCGGGGTAGATCCGCATCGGCACCTGGTAGGGGTCTTCGTCGGTGATGCGGTTGTACATCTCGAAGAGGTTGGAGTAGCGGTCTTCGATGGCGGCAACGCCCTCACGCTCTATCGCGGAGGCGAAGTCGAGGTAGACACCGTTCTTGAGTGACCCGACACCTTTGCCGGCGTCGACCATTCGCTTCGCGGCCCGGGAGGCCACGTCGCGGGGCACCAGGTTGCCGAAGGCGGGATACGTCCTCTCCAGGAAGTAGTCGCGGTCCTCCTCGGGGATCTGGCTCGGGGTGCGACCGTCGTCGGCGTTCTTCGGTACCCAGATGCGGCCGTCATTGCGTAGCGACTCCGACATCAGAGTGAGTTTCGACTGGAACTCGTCAGATGCGGGGATGCAGGTGGGGTGGATCTGGGTGTAACACGGGTTGGCGAATGCGGCCCCGCGTCGGTGTGCCCTCCAGGCGGCGGTGACGTTGGAGGCCATGGCGTTTGTCGACAGGTAGTAGACGTTGGCATAGCCACCCGTGGCCAGCACCACCGCATGAGCAGAGTGTCTGGTGACCTCCCCGGTGACCAGGTTGCGGACGACGACCCCGACCGCCCGGCCGTCCTTGACCACCAGGTCGAGCATCTCCGATCGGGTGTGCAGTTTCACCCTGGCGGCGTCGACTTGACGCATGAGAGCCGAATAGGCGCCGAGCAGGAGTTGTTGGCCGGTGGCTCCTCGGGCGTAGAAGGTCCGGGAGACCTGTGCGCCGCCGAAGGAACGGTTGTCCAACAGTCCCCCGTACTCCCGTGCGAACGGGACTCCCTGTGCGGTGGCCTGGTCGATGATGTTGAGGGATACCTCGGCGAGACGGTGGACATTGGCCTCCCGGCTGCGGTAGTCCCCACCCTTGACGGTGTCGTAGAAGAGCCGGAACACCGAATCGCCGTCGTTGTGGTAGTTCTTGGCCGCATTGATCCCCCCCTGTGCAGCGATGGAGTGGGCCCGGCGCGGGCTGTCGTGGAAGGTGAACACCTCCACGTCGTATCCCAACTCACCGAGAGTCGCTGCCGCGGAGGCGCCCGCCAGACCGGTGCCGATGATGATGATCTTGAACCGTCGCTTGTTGTTGGGGTTGACCAGGCGTACCGAGAACTTGTGGTTCTCCCACTTCTCGGCGATCGGTCCGTCGGGGACCTTGGAATCGAGCATCCCCGTCATTCCAACACCCCGAGGACGACGGCCAGCACGGGTGCGATGAATCCGACGCTGATGAGCAGCGAGAGCCCGCTCGCCAGATAGCGCCTCCACTTGTTGAAGCGAGGGTTGTTGATGCCGAGACTCTGGAACATCGACCAGATCCCGTGATAGAGATGGATGCCCAGGAGCACCATCGCCAGGATGTAGAAGAAGGTCACCGGCGGCCGGCTGAACGTCTCGATGAAGTTGGCGTAGACCGCGCCTCGCGCCCAGGCCTCCGGTGCGGCCGGCTGGACGCCCCAGGTGAAGTCGGCGAGGTGGAAGAAGAGGAAGGCGAGGAAGATGACACCACTCCAACGCATGGTTCGGCTGGCGTAGTTGGCAGAGACGTAGCTGACCGGCCCTTCATACCCCTGCTGGCGCGCTCTTCTATTCATGATCGTCAGCGAGTAGGCGGCGTGGACATGGAGGGCGAACATGACGATCAGCCCTGTGCGCAGGATCCACAAGAAGATGTGCTCGGGGAGGATCGGGGTGAATAGCTCGCGGAGGGCATGCCCGTAGACGTCGATGTCGGGCTGACCGTCGATGGGGGGGAGGAACATCTTGAGGTTGCCGACCATGTGGGCGATGGCGAAGCCGACGATTGCCAGACCGCTGATCGCCATGATCCATTTCTTCCCGATCGCCGACCGATAGAACTCGACCGGGAACGGGGCCCGCTTCTTCTCGACGGTGCTGGTCACTGCCATCGCATTATGCCAACTCGATTCGAGATCGGAGATTCCATGCGCCGGGTCGGCTCTCGACAGCCGCTGGTGCCCGGTGATGTGAGCCGGTCTCACCCAGGGATTCTGTGCTCGATGATCCATTTCGCTCGATGGCTGTTGATAACTCGGGGTTGACGGCGCGCGTAAGAAGACATAATCTCAAACATGTAATTACACGGTTGTTAGGAGATCCTGGATGCAGAGCAAGCTCATCGAAGCTCTAGCCGTTGGTGAGCTTTCCTGGCAGGACTACGCCAATTGCCGTGGCGCCGATGCCGATCTGTTCTTTCCCGAGCGGGGCGCCTCCACACGAAAGGCTAAGGCCATCTGTGGGGCGTGTGAGGTGAAGGGCGAGTGTCTCGACTATGCGATCGAGATGGGTGAGAAGTTCGGCATCTGGGGTGGGCTGAGCGAACGCGAGCGCCGCAGGGTGCGCCGCGAACGCCAGGTTGCCCAGCGTCGCGCCGTATAGGGGTCCCAGTCGGGGGGCGGAACATCGACCCAGCCGGGTCGATTGGAGACAGACCCACTTCGTGGCCACCACCGGGCCGATGTGTGGTCAGGTCTGACGGACGATGGATCGGCCTCTATTCGGCGGTCGGCGTCTACAAGTACAGGCCGGACGAGTCGTCTCGATCCTGCTTGCGGGGCGGACCGAGGGCACGCCGCTGCATCTCGGCGAGTTGGGTCTGCGCGGTCATCTGTTGACTCCACAGCGATGCCTGGATCCCGTGGAAGACCCCTTCCAACCAGCCGATGAGCTGCGCCTGGGCCACCCTGAGCTCGGCCTCGGACACGCCTTCGTCGTTGAGGGGGATCATGATCTCGCCGAACTCTTCCTGCAGTTCGGGGGAGAGCACCTCTTTGAGTTCCGCCACGGATCGGGCGTGGACGGTGGCCATCCGCTTTCGCCCTCCGTCGTCGAGCGGAGCTTGGCGTGCCTCGTCGAGCATGGCTCGGGTCATGGAGGCGATGCGGATCAACTTCGTCGGCTGGGTCACGTCCGCTGTCTGTTCCGGAGCGTCGCCGTCTTCGACTTCGACGATGTCGGGCTTGAGTGGTTCTTCCATCGATACAGAGCCTATAGCCCCCCGGGTAGTCGACAAATGCCCTACCTTGCCTGTCGATGGGCAAGGTCGTTGGGTTCACTGTCGTCTACACCATCGTGTTGTTCGTCTATGGGAGGTCGGTGGGCAGCCCGCTGACCAACCTGTACACCGGGATCAACATCGGTCTCTTCGTCTTGTTCGGTGTCCTCCATCTCTGGGCGCGCTGGCCGGTCTACGCCCTCTGGTCGGTCTCGCTGGTCGGTCTAGGGAACATGCTGGGCGGTGTGCTCCTCGTCGATAGCCGTGCGCTCTACATGGCGGAGTTCATCGGCCCGATGCGATATGACAAGGTGTTCCACGCTTTCGCCGCCGGCGCCCTCGTGATAGTGGCCTGGGAGGCGATGAAGCGGTGGTCCGACGGGGTGCATCACCTCGGTGGGCAACTGCTACTGACCTGGTTGGTGGTGATGGGCGGGGGTGCCGTGGTCGAGATCGCCGAGCTCATCGGGTCGACGTTGACCGGCACCAACGTCGGGGACTACGCCAACAACGCCCTGGACCTGGTCGCCAATGGCACCGGTGCCGCGATTGGGATCGCAGTCGTGTGGTACCTCGAGGATCGCGCCGAGGAGACAGAAACCGCAGCACAGGTCGCTTAGTTTCGCAGTCCCACCATTTCCGACGTCAAAGAACATCGTCGGCTTTTGTCTATTGCCCGTATCCCTACGGACCCCATTGACGATCACAGTAGGCAGGGCGAGACTGTTCGGGCGCAAGGGAGGCGACCGCATTGGGCAAGAAGTGGTCTGGGGAGCGTGGGGCATCACTCGTGGAGTTGGCGTTCGCCCTTCCCATCCTCATCATGCTGCTGGTCGGGATGGTCAGCGCCGGCATCGCCTACAACCACCAGTTGGCCCTGACCCACGCCGCGCGGGAGGGCGGCCGGTACGGGGCAACCTTGCCGGTGAACAACTTCGCATCGTTGAACGCCTGGGTCGACGAGGTCGTCGCGCAGACTGTTGCGGATGGCACCGGCACCCTGGATGTAGGTGTGCCCGGGCGATACATCTGTGTCGCCTACGTATATCCGGTCGGTACCGACGATGGGTTCCCGAACGATCAGACGGCACGCAAGGATATCAGCGACTCGGGGACCGTTCAAGACGGTGGCCAGTGCATGACGGATGGAAGGCCTGACGAGGAACGCCGGGTGCAGGTGGTCGTAGGCCGGGAATCTGACTTCAGCGTGGTCTTCTTCTCCTCGACGCTCAATCTCGATGCCGAAGCGGTGAACCGCTTCGAGGCGAGCCAATGAAACGCCTACTCCAGCCGTTGGCATCCGAGGATCGTGGAGCCAGTCTCATCCTCGTCGCTTTTGCGATGGTGCTTCTCTTGGGTGCCGCCGCTTTGGCGATCGACCTCGCCGCCCTCCGTATCGACATAAGGGCGGACCGATTGGCATCGGATGCCGCGGCCGTGGCCGGAGCCGATGCCATCGAGCCTTTCTCGGGGAGCAACGCTGTGGAGGCCTGTGAGCTCGCCTGGGATTATCTGTTAGCGAACATCGAGGACGAGGGAGTCCCCAACCCGCCGAATTGCTCCACATTCGCTACAGCGTGCAATCCATTGGCTGAGCGGATAGCACCGGCCAGCGCGCCTCCATATACGTTCGAGATCGTCCATCCCGTTCCTAACACTTACGAGATGATGGGCGACCAGGATCTGAATACGGAAGTCGACGGAGTCCCCTGCCAGCGATTGGGTGTCAGAGTTCAGCGTGACCGTGACTTCACGTTCGGCGCCACCATCGGCTTCGATACCGGTGCCACCGATGTCCACAGCGTCGGACGGGTCCGCGTGAACGTCGGCGAGGGCGACGTGGTGCCGTTGGTTGTCCTCGAGCCCTATGACTGTGATGCGCTGACCGCCGACGGCCAAGGCAAAATCACCGTTGCCCACTTCGAAGACTCGCCCGGGGTCATCGTCACCGACTCGGCGGGTTCAGGGAACTGCGGTGCGTCGATTCCATTCATCATGGAAGTACAGGCGAACGGCAACAAGCGATGGATCCGCGCATTGCCGGTTCCGGGTGCCGATGGAGCCAAATCCGCCATCCTTTCCTACGCGCTGTCGGGACGACCCGGCACTGACCCCTCGCGTGCCTACAACTCCGACGATCTCACGACCCCTCTCGACCTTGCCACCGTCGACCCGGCGGACCCACCTGAGTCTTATTTCCAGTTGTACCCAGAGCCGTCGTTCAGGTCGATACGAGTCACCCGCTCTCCGATAGATCACCGCTACAACTGCAAGGGCGTTTACTCGGACTATCTCGGCGTACCTATCGACCCATGCATCGGCGCCGAGGCGCGCCACATCGACGAACATCAAACGGCCTACGGAGGGCCTGTTGGAGTACAGCCATCTGGCTTCACTCAGCATTGGGTTCCGGACATAGACACTGACTGCGCGGTGGGATCAGGGGAGTCATACGACGTCAGCGGTGATATTTGGGTCAATTGCCCGGATACCTTGGAAATCAACGGTGGCAGCGTTCGCATCCTCGAGGGAAACGCTGTCTTCGACGGCGGCTTGGAGCTCAAGTCAAACGGGAGCTTCGAGATGAACCTCTCCGCAGAAGACGACTATTGGGCCTTCTTCCGCGGCGAAGTCGGCCCGCCGGAAGATCTTGGGAACATCACCAAAGTCGCCCAGGCCTCGATCAAATTCAACAGAACCTTCGTCTATCTCGAGCACGGTTTCATCGACCTCGTTGGCGGCTCGGGAGGTCTCGAGTGGACGGCCCCAGCAGACATTCTTGACATCGATTATCGCTTCGAGGATCTGGCACTCTGGTCGGAGGCACCCAACCCACACGAGCTAGGTGGTCAGTCCGGCAACATCCTCACGGGGACGTTTTTCACCCCGTACGCCAACCCGTTCATCCTCAAAGGTCAGTCTGGACAACTGCAGACCGACGCTCAGTTCTTCACACGCAAGCTCGAGGTCACTGGTTTCACCGAGGTTTTCATGAAACCGGATCCAACGACGAGCACTCTGGTCCCGATCCGTGGTGTCGCGCTCATCCGATGAACCTCTACGGCACCCACATCTCCTCGATCTCGGTGACCGCCCCGTCGCTGATCGTCACCCAGATGCCGAACCAGATCTCTTCTTCCGCCAGGTGGTCGGTCCATTCGGCGAAGGTGCCCTCCGCCACGTCGTCGGGAGCACCGGAGGGATACCAGGTGACGGGAGTGGAGGCATCGACCTCCAGGTCGCGCAGGAGGTCGTTGTGGTTGCGCACGTAGTAGTCGTTGGGCGGAGGCGACTCCTCACCGTCCTCGGCGGCGGCAACGGTGGCATCCGGGTTCGAGAACCAGCAGGCCAGGTCGAAGGAGATCCCGTCGGCACTGAAATCGACCACCAGGCCGTACCAGTTGCCATCGGGGAGGTCGCCTGCCCCGGGGGTGCATCCGGAGCCGTCGGGCACCGCCTCTTCGGAAACGCCGGTCGTCGTCACGCTGGTCGTTGGAGTCAGGCTCGTGCTGGTGGTCGTCTCCTGGCCGCTCGTCGTCGTTGCCTGAGTGGTGGAAGTCGTGTCGACCTCGGCGTCGGAACAAGAAGTCAGGAGTGCCAGCGCCACTCCCAGGGCCATGAGCCTTTTCACCGGCCCAGCCTACGGAGATCGATGGGCATTGCCGGTCAACGTCTCGATCACCTCGTCGGTTCCGATCCAAGACCCGCGTCCCACAACCCCCTTAACTCGACGGCAGATATCACATACGATCGACGAATAGTGAAGAGGACGACCAATGGCTGAGGACTATCCCCCAATCCTCGATGCGGCGCAGGTGGCGGAGCTGCTGGGAATGAACGTTCAGATGGTGCGGCGATACGCCAGGGAGGGGCGGTTGCCCGCCTACAAGCTCCCCGGCGGACGTACCTTCAAGTTCTTCCGGGACGAGATCTACGAGTTCGTGAAGTCTCACCCCGCGGCGCCCGCCGAGGATGAGCTCAGCGATGGTCAGAGGATTTCACAACACCAAGGATCAGACTCGTCGGGACGATGAGACGTCGCTCGTCGACGTCATTCACCTCGACGTGGTCCTCGGCGACCACGGCCAGCTTCCCGATCACCATGTCACCGCCGGGCAGCGCGAGACGTATCACATGGGCTGCGGCGGCGTGCTCATGGAGAAGGGCCCGAAACGAGCCGGCGTCGCCTGTGTGTTGCTCGGGCGGTCGCTCGGAAGGAAGCACAGACCATCTCGCCGCAGAGAGCCTGATGTCTGCGATCTGCCCGGGGCCTTCGACCGTGGCGTAGTCCTCGCCGGCCCTGACCACCGCCCCGCCGAAGCTGTGCCCGCCGAACTCGACGGAGACGCGGTCGCCCCGGTTGACGAACTCCTTGGCCCGGTCTGCCAGGCTGAGGCGGCGGCGACGGTGCACCTCGGTGAGGCGCTCGTCCTCGGCGGCCTCCTCGTTCCACTCCTGTCCCGCCCTCTGACGGAGCTCGGAGGCGAGATTCGGGTCTGGCTGCTGGTCGTCTTCCATGTCTTTTCGCGCTCTCGACATTCTCGGGTGAACACGAGATAGGTTGCCGATCCGTGACCCTGTCACCCTCGACCAAGCAGAGGGAAGCGGGCTCCCTCCAGCCGGCACGCCGGCGAATCGGTCGACGACTCTCGGCTGCTCACGTACTCATCTCGGTTGTCGTCATCCTTGCGTTCGTCCTTAACCTATTGGTTCTCCAGGACCGCGACGCCACCACCCTCGTTGCGGTGGCCGACCAGCGGCTCGTCGCAGGCACACCGATCGAACCCTCGAGCCTGCGGCTCGTCCCCGTCGAGTCGGGCTTCGAGGCTCTGCCGAACCTGGTGACCGATCAAGACCTCGCCGGATTTCACGGTTGGGTTCTCTCCAGGTCGATTCCCGAAGGTGGCCTCATCGACCGTACCGACCTGGTCGAACCGGGTGAGGGCACATCACTCCGTTCGATGAGCCTGCCGGTGCCGGCCGAGCATGCCGCCGGTGGCGCCCTGGTCGAAGGGGACCGGGTGGACGTCATCTCCATCATCGAGGGGGGAGCCCGGTTCGTCGCCGTCGACCTCGAGGTAGTTGCGCTGTCCGACAGGGCTTCCGGCGCAATCGGGTCGATCTCCGAGTTCCACGTCGTCGTCGGAGTGACCGCTGAGCAAGCACTCGATCTGGCGCAGGCATTGGATGGGGGGTCGATCGAGATCGTGAGGTCCACGGGTGCCGATGCCATCACAGGACGGAGCGGTGGTGGTCCCTGACATCGCCCTGGCGGCGTCCGCTCGCGACTGGCCCGACCGACTGCATCGGTTTCTCCTCGACCATGGCGGGGGACGTGTGGTCGACCGGGTCATGACGCCCGACCAGGCCACCGGTACGTCGTTCGACGTGCTTCTGATCGACGATGTCTGCTCGTTCCTGACACCACGCCTCGTCTCGGTCCTCAAGCAAGCAGGCAACGAGGTGATTGGTGTCTACATGCCCGAGGACGGCTCGGATGCCAAGCGACGGTTGCTCGAGTGTGGCATCTCCGATGTGATCGAGACGGAGGCCACTCCCGAGGAGTTCCTCGCCAAGATCAACACGGCAATGGCCCACCGGGTGGGCCCTCTCCCACCGGAGCCGGGAGGAGACTCATCCGCCTTCCGCATCGCCGTCACGGGGCCTTGTGAGGGGGTCGGGGTGACCGAGATCGCCATCTCGCTGGCGCGGGCACTTGGAGGGGATCTGAGCACCGTCCTGGTCGACATGGATCCGGTGTGGCCGTCCGTGGCACAGCGTCTCGATCTCCCACCCCACCCCAACATCCGCACCGCCATCGACCATGCCCTCCACCGCACCGACAGGCTTCCCGAGGCCGTCCATGAGCTCGACGAAATGATGGTGGTCGGCGGACGCGCCGACGGTGGGCGAGGCACCGACATCTCGCGAGCCGACGCACTCATGCTCATGGACGCGTTGGGCGGCACCAGCGAGGTGATAGTGGTCGATCTCGGGCCGGTGAGCCACGTTCTCTCGCTGCTCCGGGAGTTCGACACCGTTATCCTGGTGGGCACCGGGACACCAGTGGGAGTCGCCCGTCTCATCCGCTCGGCCGGTTCGGTGCTGGCCGCCAACCCCACCCAGTCGGTCCTGTCGGTCATCAACCGGATCGCTGGAGGGGCGTTTCGCCGATCCGAGGTGATGGCGGAGATCGATCGAACCGTCCCGGGCATTCCGGTGATCACCGTGCCATTCGACGCCGGCGTCGAACAGGCATCCTGGAATGGGACCCTGGTCACCAGGGGGAAATACGCCAAGGCGGTGAGTTCGATGGCGGACGTGGTGGTGCGGAGTCTGACGTGACAGTGGACGTGTACGAGCGGTTGCGGCGCGAGGCCTTGGTCCGCATCGATGGGACTGGTATCGACCCCTCTTGTGAGGTCGAAGCGGTTCGCGAGCTTCTCGAGACAACGGTGGAGGAGTATCAGAAGGAGGCGCATCTCGGGGGCGGTCGCTCCCTGGCCGACCCGTCTGCGACGGTCGACCGGCTGGTCATGTCGGTCACCGGTCAAGGCCCGATCACCCAGCTGCTCCAGCGTGACGATGTCGAAGAGATCTTCGTGGAGGGCGACAAGGTGACTTATCTCGAGGCGGGAGGGTCGCTGAGGTCCTCGGAGATACCCTCGACCGAGTCGGAGAATCGCCAGGCGATCCAACAGCTCATGGCTTCCACCGATCGGCGCCTCGACGCTTCCAATCCCATCGCGCAGGCGCGGATACTCGATGGCAACGCCCGTCTCACTGCGGTCATCCCACCGGTAGGGGACAGATTGTCGGCCACGATCCGGCGCTACGCCCTGCGTCGCCAAACGTTGGACTCGCTGGTCTCCCTCGGATCGCTGACACCCCCCGCAGCTCGCTTCCTCGCCGCGGCGATGGCCTCGAGTGCTTCGGTGCTCGTGTCGGGCCCACCAGGAGCAGGCAAGACCTCGTTTCTGTCCGCTCTGATCGCAGCCGTTCCCATCGACCATTGCATCCGGGCCTGCGAAGAAGTGCGCGAGCTCCATATCCCCCTCATCCACGGGTCTTACTACGAGGCACGGCCACCGTCGCTCGACGGGTCCGGGGAGATCAGCCTCCGAGATCTCGTGAAGGTGACCCTGGCCATGCGGCCCGACCTGATCGTCGTGGGCGAGGTGCGTGGTGCTGAGGCCTTCGAGTTGACCAGAGCGGTCAACGCCGGGTGTGGCCTGGCCTGCACCGTCCACGCCAACTCGGCCCCAGACGCGCTGGAAGCCCTGGTCAACGCGGCCTTGATGGCAGGGGAGAACGTCCCCGAACGTGTCGTCCGGAAGGTGTTCTCGTCGTCGATCGACCTCGTCGTTCATCTCGACCGGGCCGTTGAGTCTTCGAACAACTCGATAGTCCGACAGGCAATGGAGGTGAGGGCTGTGGTTCCCGCACTTCACGACGACTTCTCGACAGAGCCGATCTTCACCCGCCCCCGTCTGGGTGCTCCACTCGTGTGGAGCGGTGCGCTCCCCCCGGCCGAGCTCACCGATCGCATCGAGCGGAGCCTGGGCCCGGAGCTCACATTGCGAAACCTGCTCGAGGAGGAGGGCACATGGTGACCGTCGCGGCTTCGGCCGTCACCGCGGCGGCGGTTGGGCTCATCGCCCATCGGTTCATCACCCGACCCCGCCATCTCCCGAGACAGAACACATCGGGCTCGCTCCCGGGTCTGGACGTGTCCCCACTGCAATTCTGGGCCACCGTGTTCGGTGCCGGATTCGGCACCTTCCTCGTTGTGTACGCGGTGACCGGGCTGGTCGTGGTTGCCCTGGTGCCCGCCGTCGTCGTGGCCACCTTGCCGAAGGCCTACTTCTCCCGGAAACGCTCACAACGAATAGCCAAGGTCCAAGAGGCGTGGCCGGACGGGATTCGTGACATTCTCTCTTCCGTTCGCTCTGGTGCCTCGCTGCCGACAGCCATCGAGAACCTGGCCCTCTTCGGCCCGGCCCCACTCCGGGAGGCCTTTCAAGGGTTCGATGTGTACTCGAGGAGTCTCGGCGTGGTGGCGGCTCTCGAGATGGTCAAGGACGACATTGCAGATCCGACCGCCGACCGGATAGTGGAGGTTCTCATCCTCGCCTACGAGCGGGGCGGCACGGTGGTCCCCGAGATTCTCGAGGACCTGGCCGAGGCCACCACCCGAGACCTGTGGACCCTCGAGCAGGTCCGCACCGAAGCTCTGGAGCAGAAGATCAACTCACGCGCCGTGTTCGTCTTGCCCTGGGTGGTGCTGGTGGCGATGACCGCCCGCTCCGGCGCCTTCCGGGACTTCTACTCCTCGCCCACGGGTCTGGTCGTCGTCCTCATCGGAGGCGTGATGAGTGTCATCGGCGTGTGGATCGCCTCTCGTCTGTCGGCGCAGCCGACCGAGCCCCGTGTCTTCCACGGAGGGGAACCAGGATGACACCACTTGCGATGTTGGCCGCCGCGACCACGGCCGTGGCCATGGGTCTGATTGTCCGCGCCTTGGTGCCACCTCCGAGACGTATTCGAACCAGGGTCGACCCCTATCTGACTCCTTCTCTGGCCCGGTTGACCGGACCTCGACCGGTGGGGCCGCTGCAAACCGTCTTCGGTCCGATCGTGCGCGATGCGGCGAACTGGGTCGGTCGGGTCATCGACCGGTCCGGGCCGTCGGTGACTCTCCTCAAGCTGAGACAGGCAGGTTGGTTTCCGGGACAACACGAAGCAGATGCGATGTTGAGCTATCGGCTGGCCCAACTACGCGCCCTCGTGCTTGGTGTCGTGGTCGCGATGGCCGTGGGACAGGCCCTGGGGGCGAATGTTCCGGTTCGAGTCGTACTCGCGCTGTCGGGTCTCGTAGCCGGAGCGACCCGGACCCGTGGCCGACTCGACCGGGCGATCGAGACGAGGCGGGAGACGATGAAGGTGGAGATCTACACCGTCAACCAACTCCTTGCGATGCGAGTCCGGGCTGGTGGCGGTGTGATCCAGGCCGTCAAGGCCACCACCGACCGCGGCGTTGGCGAGGTCGTTGCCGAGTTGCAGGAGGCCCTCCGTCTCCATCGTTCCGGTTGGAGCGGACCCGACGCGTTTCGCCGCATCGCCGAGTTGACTCCGGAGCCGTTCTGCTCCAGGACCTACCGTCTGCTCGCCTCGGCGGAGGAGAGAGGTGCCGACCTGGCTTCGGCACTGCTGGCCCTCTCTGAGGATGTGCGCGAGACGCGGCGAGAGTCGATCAAGCGGAGCGCCACCAAGCGCAGGGCCGCGATGCTGGTCCCCACCGTCGCCATCCTGGCACCGGTGTTGATCCTCTTCGTGGCGGCGCCGCTCCCATATCTGATAACAGGCTGGCAATAGAAGGAGGAGATGATGCTGCCGGCACTAGAGGCATGGTGGGAAGCCATGCGAACGGACGACCGGGGATTGAACACCGCCGAGCTCATGGGCAACGCGGCTTTGGCGATCGCGGCACTGGTCGTCATCTGGGGAGCCCTCCAGACACTCGGTGTCGACGTGGTCGGGTGGATCAGAGGCCAGTTGCTCGGGGGGTAGGCGGCGAACGAGGGGTCAGCTCGATCCAGTTCGTCCTGGCGGCCGGTCTCGCCCTCATCCTCTTCTTGGCCATGGCGAACCTGGTCGTGGTCCAGTACGGAAGGGGGGCGGTCAGGTCGGCGTTGGAACAGGGGGCTCGGGCGGGCACCACGGCCGGGGTGCGGATCTGTGAGGACAGGGCCCGTCAGGTGATCGACGATCTGCTCGGCGGGCGAATGTCCGACGGGTTGGTCCTGCAGTGCGCTCTGGCAGGTGACGCCATAACCGCAACCGCCTCGGTCAGTTTCGAGTCGTGGACACCGCTGACACCCGACTTCGCTTTCACCCTGTCCGCGGTGGCCATCGTCGAACCATGAGCGACCGGGGACACGCCGCCGTCGAGCTCGCTCTCGCGGTCGGGGTCCTGCTGCTCCCCGTAGCGGTCGCGGTCGCTGCATTCGGCCCGTGGATAGAACGGAGAGTGACGGCGGAGGCCATCGCGGCAGAGGTGACTCGGGCGACCGTCCTGGAACTGGATCGCGATGCGGGTATCACGGCGTTGTCGACCGCCGCGACCACCCTCGGCCTCTCGCCCGATCTGGTCAGGATCGGATTCTGCGGTGCCGACCCGGCTCTGGTTCCCACCGGGGAGTGCCCGTTCGAACGGGGAGGTGTCGTCTCGGTCACCGTGGAGGTATGGACACCTCTCGTAGCCACTCCGTGGGGTCCCGTGGGAGGGCTGTGGGTCGTCGGAGACCATTCTGAGCCGATCGACCTGTACAGGAGTCTGGGATGAGAAGCTCGGACCGCGGTTCGGTCACCATCTGGGTGCTGGGCCTGTCGATGCTGTTGTTGGTCTTCGGAGGCCTGGCTCTCGACTACTGGCGTGCCTTGGCCCTGCAACGGGAGCTGGCGGCAGTGGCCGATTCGGCGGCGATAGCAGCCGCCTCGGGGATCGACGAGGAGCACTACCGGGCAACGGGTGAGGTGGTGCTCGAACCCGCTCGCGCCCGGAGCATGGCCGAGGCAGCGGTGGCATGGCAGGGGATCGACGTCCTCGGTGTCGAGGTGGACGTGGTCCCCACCTCCGTCGACGTGACCCTCACCGGGCAGGTGGAGTTGGGGCTCCTCGGCGTGTTCGTCGACCAGAGCGAGCCGCTGACGGTCCGGGCCAGCGCTACGGCTTCACCGCTGCTCGTGCCCTGATTCGGTGGACGGCGATCTGTAACATCGCCCGATCCGTTTCCCGCAACAGAGTGGGGAAGTCCGCATGTCAGTAGTGCGCGAGAGTTGCAGTCGGGGGGAAAGTCGAGATGACGGCCCGCACCGGAGTGTTGATCGCAGTGTCGGTAATCGCCGTAGTCGTGGTGGCCGTCGTGGCCCTGGGAGGCGACGATGATCCCGGCCCGACCAGCACCACGGTGGAAGCTGCCGCAGCCATAACCACGTCCACCACCAGCCCTCCGCCGACCACGGTCACCACGAGCGCGGCGACCAGCACAGCAGAGCCCTCCGCGGAGTGTGAGCCGATTCCGGGCACACAGGTGTACGCCAGCGGCGAGGTGGGTGGATATCCGGCCGAGGGTGAGGTGGACGGGAAGTTCGTGTTCGGCTCCGCCGCGGCGGTCTGGTTCAGCCTCGATGGGCCCACGAATCGGAACTTCGTCCACCTGGTACTGATCCTGGTGGGCGAGCAAACCGAATCGTGGTCCAGTCTGGGTGACTACGAGGCAGCGGATCTCACCTACGACGACGCCAGTGGCAGGCTCACCGGAACCATCCAACTGCGTAGCGACGAAGGCCCCAACGTCGACCCGGACTCCTACGAAGCCGCGGAGGTGGATCTGGCTTACGACCGTGGGGGTGAGCGTCTGTCGGGAACGGTGAGTCACCCCGAGGAGACCTTCGACCTCGATCTGGCCTCCGAGGAGGGGCCGATGGAGTACTTCGAGGACGCGTCGTGTTACCCCGAGTCGCTCGACGTCCCGGCGACATCCACGGCTCCGTAGACAGTCGACCGATCGCTCAGAGGTGACCGAGCGGGTGGTCGTCCCGTTTCACCTCGGCACCGCAGTACTGGCAGTTGGCGAGCCCGGCGGGGACTTTGGAGTCGCAAGAAGGGCAATCGACGGGTCCCCGGCGAACGCGTCCGTCGGCCACGCCATCTTGCATGTCCAGCTCTTCCAGCTTCGCCATCAGCCTCTCGACCGTCACTCCGCCCTCCTCCAGCAGAGCCCACATGCCACGCACGATCAATGCGAGTTGGTCTATGCGCTCATCGAGGTCCTCGATGCGATGTGTGTGCCGTGTTCCGTCGGCGACGGCGGCGTCCCGAGCCAGGGCGGCGGCGCGGTTGGCCGTCTTCTGCCCGGCGGTGTAGCCCAATACGAATTCGAACATCGCTGCATTATCGGCATGCCGACAGCCCAAACCTGAGGAATGCGGTGTAGGACCCAGGCGGGACGATTCGATTCGACGACGTCCCGGAGGCTCCGGGGTCGACAATGAGTCGCCGCCGCCCCGGAAGAGTAGGGTCGGCGAGGAGCCGGCCCAATCCGGAGGTTGCGTACGCCAGACGTGGTGGCAGCCAATCTGGATTGATATCCCATCTCGGGGTAACGGCAACGGCAAAGGAGGCAATGTGACCGCGTTCGACTACGCAACCCGCGTCCTAGTCATAATCGGGGCCCTCAACTGGGGCCTGGTGGCAATTGCAGAGTTCGATCTCGTGGCCGAGATCTTCGGTCTCAGTTTCGGTGAGACCAATACGGCGACGCGAGTCATCTACGGGCTCGTCGGTCTGGCCGCGCTGTGGGAGCTGATCCGGCTGTTCACCGCTCGAGACACCGCCAGAACCACCACGAGAGCCACCTAAGCGGTATATCTGGAGTCGCACGGGCGCCCCTCGCCCGGGCGACTCCTCGTTCTCCGTTCTCGGTATTCGAGTCAGTCGATGGGACGGCGGCGTCTCGACGAGATCACGCCCGTGTTGAAGCCGGCGAGATGGAGACGGCCCGAGAACCGGGCGTGCTCGATCTTGAGACAACGGTCCTGGACCACCAGCAGGCCGGCATCCACCGCCTTCTGCGCCGCCTCGTCGTGACGCAACCCGAGCTGGAGCCACACCACCTTGGCCCCGATCTCGATGGCCTCATCGACCACCTCCGGGATCGCGTCGTGGCGACGGAACACGTCGACGATGTCGGGGACCTCGGGGAGGTCGGCGAGGGTGTCGTAGGTTTTCAGCCCGAGGACTTCGTCGTACATCGGGTTCACCGGGTAGGTGCGGAACGGTGTCCGCACCAGGTATGAGGCCACGAAGTTGGACGACCTGATCGGGTTGGAGGACACCCCGACCAGGGCCACCGACTCGGAGTTCTGGATTATCTGGAGTCGCTCCAACGCGGTGGCGTCGGGCACGCTGGTCGAAGTGGTCATCTCGCGTTCTCCAGCGCCTGGTCGATGTCGGTGATGATGTCCTCGACGGTCTCGATGCCCACCGAGATTCGGATCATGTCGTTGCCGACCCCCATCCGCTCCCGGTCCTCGGGTGGCACCTGTTGGTGGGTGGTCGACGCCGGATGGATGACCAGGGTCTTGGCATCGCCGACGTTGGCGAGATGCGATGCCAGTTCCACGTTCTCGATGAACGTCACCCCGGCGTCGTATCCACCCTTCAAACCGAAGCTGAAAACCGATCCCGGCCCTTCGGGGAGGTACTTCCTGGCCAGATCGGTCCAACGGTTGTCGTCGAAGATCGGGTACCTAACCCAGGCGACATCGGGATGGCCGCGCAGGTGCTCGGCGACGATCCGGGCGTTCTCGACGTGACGCTGCATACGCAGCGACAAGGTCTCCAGCCCGAGGAGGAGAAGAAACGAGTTGAACGGGGAGATCGCTGCCCCTATGTCGCGCATCACCTCGACCCGGGCCCGCATCAGGTACCCGTATTCGCGGAAATTCTCCCAGAAATTCAAGTCGTGATACGACGGCGACGGCTCGGTGAGGATGGGGAAGTTGCCGTTGTCATAGGGGAACAGACCCGACTCGACGATCACCCCGGCGATGACCGTCCCGTGGCCGCCGATGAACTTGGTGGCGGAATGGATCACAATGTCCGCGCCCCACTCGATCGGTCGGCACAGGTAGGGGGTGGCGAAGGTGTTGTCGACGATGAGAGGGATGCCGTGTTCGTGGGCGAGCCCGGCGTAGTGCTCGATGTCGAGGACGTCGGCGCCGGGGTTGCCGATGGTCTCCCCGAACAGTGCCTTGGTCTCCGGCTTGATCGCCTGCTTCACTTGATCGGGGTCACCGAAGTCGACGAAGGTGACGTCGATGCCCATCCGGCGGACACTCACGTTGAACTGGGTGAAGGTCCCTCCGTAGAGCGACTTCGAGGAGACGATGTGGTCGCCTTCCTGTGCGATGGTGAGCAGGGCGGTCAGTTGGGCCGACTTGCCCGATGCGGTCGCCAGGCCGCCGAGACCACCTTCCAGGCTGGCCACCCTCTCCTCGAAGGCAGCGGTGGTCGGGTTGGAGAGTCGGGTGTAGATGTTGCCGAACGTCTGCAATGAGAAGAGGTCGGCGGCGTGCTGGACGTCTTCGAACACGAACGAGGTCGTGGCGTAGATCGGCATGGCCCTGGCCCCCGTCTCGGGGTCGGGTCTCTGCCCGGCGTGGATGGCTCTGGTGTCGAAGCCGTAGGTGTCTTCTGTGCTCATGTAGGAATCCCAGGGTCGGTGGTGCCCCGCACCGGCGACAACCGGCGCGGGGCCGACGTTATTCGATCAGCCCAACTCGACGGTCAGGGGGATCGCCTGCTGCAGTGTGTGCCCCACCGGTGAGGTCGACACCACCTTGCGATGCAGTTCTTCGATTTGATCGTCCGGTGCGTCGGCCTCGATCGAGACCTTGGCCTTCACCGACTCGAAACCGGCGTGACCGCCATCGCGTAGGCCGAGGAACGCATGGAGGTCGAGGTCTCCCTCCAGTTCGATGCTGAGGCTCTTCAGCTCGATCCCCGCCACCGTGGCATTGGCCGCATAGCCGACTGCGAGGCAATTGCCGAAGGCCCCGAGGATCTGCTCGACCGGGTTGGGTGCGGTGTCCTCACCACCGAGCCCGAGAGGCTCGTCCGACGGGGCCGGTGCGAAGTCCCGACTGCGGGCCTCGGAGCGGAAACCGCCCTTCCAGTCGACGGTCGACCTCCAGGTCGTGTCGGCAGTGGCCGGCTCCTCCTGGATCGCCGATACGAGATTGGCGACCGCGGCGATGTTCACTGAGTTGAGACTGTTGATGGTCGTTGTCATTTCGATGTCCTTCGTGCGTTGGGCGCGCTCGGGCGCGCCAGTTGGCTCTGGGCGACGGTCGATCGTCCGGGCTCAGCCGGAGATCGTCAGGACAACGGACATCGACGGGGAAGGGCGCGCGGCGCCGAAGATCTGATGATCGACTGCTCCACCTCGTTTCTCCTTTCACTCGCTGTCTTCACGCGCTCTTTCGAAGCGTGCGCGAGCGGGAGAACCCGTCTCGGCTACTCATCGATCAGGCATTGGCACCGGTTGAACGGTTGCCGCGGCTTCACAGGGCCTGTCCCTCCGCCGCTCTTGATGAGCGCGTTCTATGTGTCGGAGTAGTAGAGCCGTTCACTTGCTCCGAGTCAAGGCTGACTCGAGGGAGGTCAGTCGATGGATTCCAGGCGGAGAGTCGTGTCGAGCACCTCGTCGCGAATCATCCGGTCGAGCGAGCCGCCGGGCGGGTACTTGTCCCGAAGTGCCGCGGTGACGGCCTCGATCTCGGCCGGGTCTTCCACGGGGATCGCCCGGAAGTCGAAGGTTTCCGAGTCGGCGTGGATGCTCACATTGGGATCGGCGAGGGCCCGCTCGTACCACCGACCCGAGTCTCCACGGACGGACCGCACGTATACCTTGCCATCGCCGACGACGATCCAGATGATCGTCTTGGCGGCCTTCCCATCGGAACGGGTCTCGATGTGGACCTCTTTGGTTTGGTCGAGAGTCGCCAGTTGCTGTTCGGTGAGTGCCATGCCACGAACCTACTTCGTCGTAGCGCGAGGTGTTCGCGACGGAGTCATCCGGCGTCGTCGATGCAGGTCTTCTCCAATGGTCGCCGGTGTCGAAGCGCGTTGGGGGCCAGTCCACCTGGCCGCATGTGAGTCTTGACGCTGGCTGTCCCTGGTGCTCTAATCACGCCGTACAACGCGCTCATCTAGAGCGGTGGAGGGACAGGCCCTGTGAAGCCGCGGCAACCGTTCAACCGGTGCCAATGCCTGAGACGATGAGTTCCGCTGTCGGCGGTGATCCGCTCGCAGCGCTCGCTGAGCGCGTCAGCCGAATAGGAGTTCCGATGACACCGCACGACAACTGTTACCCGTCCCTCAAACCCACACCCGGGCTCATGTGTCTTTGCTCCCGGGTGGTCGCAGCGACCCTCTAGGTCACCGACGCCAACCACCCAGGGAGCCCATCCGGGCTACCGAGCCCTATTCGGCGTATCCCGAGGACGTCTGGCTGAGCCGGACTTCCCGACCCAGGAACAACAACCAGAAGACAAGGAAACAGGAATGACAACGACACAAAAACCACCGGTCAGCAACGGAGTGAACGTCCAGGCCTTGCTCGATGCGAGGACCGCACTCGCCGATGCGCCCGAAGGAGCCAAGTTCACCTGGCGAGCGACCAACGAGTGGGCCGGCGGTACCCACAGCAAGTCGACCGTCGAAGAGTTCTTCGGTCTCGGTGACGACCAATCCCACAGGACGACCTTCGAGTTCTCCGCAGACCACCCCGAGGTGTTTGCTTCCGAAGACCACGGGGCCACCCCGGTGGAGTTCGTGCTGGTTGGTCTGGCGTCCTGCCTCACGGCGGGTGTCGCCGCGGTCGCTCAGAACCGGGAGATCCAACTCAACTCGGTGACGGCCACCATCGAAGGTGACATGGACATCCTCGGGATCCTCGGTGGCGACCCCGAGGTGCGCAACGGGTTCACCGGCATCAGGGTCAACTACGAGATCGATGCCGATGCCTCACCACAGGAGATCGAGGCGCTGGTGGCTCAGTCCCAGAAGCGTTCCGCGGTGTTCGACATCGTGACTAACCCCACCAACGTCACCGTCAACGTCAACTGAGTCCGGTGACCCGCGTACCGACGGTCGTGATCGGGGCCGGGCATGCCGGCCTCGCCGTCAGCAAGTTGCTGGCTGAGCACGATGTGGATCACGTGGTGCTGGAACGGGGTGAGGTGGCCAACACCTGGCGCACGGAGCGCTGGGACTCGTTGCGTCTCCTCACCCCCAACTGGCAGAACCGCCTGCCCGGATTCGCCTACTCGGGCGACGACCCCGACGGTTTCATGACCATGGGGGAGGTCGTCGACTTCATCGACGGCTATGCGTCGGTGATCGACGCGCCACTGGAGACCGGTGTGGCCGTGCACAATGTCCGACGTGACCGAGACCGCTATCGGGTGGCGGCAAACGGGAGAACCTGGGATGCGGACTCTGTGGTGCTGGCAACCGGCGGATTCAATCTCGCCCGACTGCCGGCCGTGGCCGCGGATCTGCCCCCCGGTGTCGACTCGGTCAGCGCACGTGACTACCGACGACCCGGCCAGTTGCGGGAAGGCGGGGTCCTCGTCGTCGGTGCCTCGGCCACCGGCATCCAGGTGGCCGACGAGATCCATCGCTCCGGTCGCCCGGTGACGATCGCCGTCGGTGAGCATGTCAGGTTGCCCCGCACCTATCGGGGACGGGACATCCAATGGTGGCTGGACGGCATCGGGCGTCTCGACGAGCGCTACGACGAGGTCGATGACATAGTCCGCGCCCGGCACGTGCCTTCACCGCAACTCGTGGGCACACCCGATCGCTCCACACTCGACCTCAATGCCCTCACTGCCAAAGGTGTGCGGTTGGTCGGAAGGCTCGCCGCCATCGACGAGGGCAAGGCCTTGTTCTCGGGCTCACTCCGCAATGTCTGTGCCCTCGCCGACCTGAAGCAGATCCGTCTCCTCGACGAGATCGACGAGTGGGCGTCCGTCAGCGGCCTCGACCCGGACGTCGGCCCGATCGAACGGTTTCCCGACACTCGCGTGGATGAGAATCCGATTCTCACCCTCGATCTCGGCAACGGTGAGATCGAGACCGTCTTCTGGGCCACCGGGTATCACTCTGACTACTCCTGGCTCGAGATACCTGTGCTCGACCGCAGGGGTGAGATCAGACACGACGGGGGAGTGGTCACCGACTCACCCGGTCTGTACAGGCTCGGGCTCAATTTCCTGCGACGGCGCAAGTCGAGCTTCATCCACGGTGCCGAAGACGATGCGGTGGACATCACCGACCATCTCGTCTCCTATCTGCAGACCCGGCGGGTAGTGACGCCGAGCCGACGGGCCGTCTGATGCCTCTCATCGCCGAGTCCGGCCTTCCCGCCTTCGACACCATGCGGGCAGAAGGTGTGCCGGTCGTCGCTCCCGCCGATGCCGGAAGTCTTCAGCCCCTCTCGGTCGGGTTGCTCAACCTCATGCCGGATGCTGCGCTTCGTGCCACCGACCGCCAGTTCATCCGGTTGCTCTCGGCCGGAGCCGAAGAGCTGGATATCCGGGTTCAGCCGTTCACGGTAGACGCAGAGCACCGCGGTCCAGAGGCTCGTCGCCACATCGTCGACCACTACCTCGACTTTTCCGACGTGACCGGACGGGGCCTGGACGCCCTGATAGTCACCGGGGCCAATCCGGCCCAGGACGCCCTGGAGCAGGAGACCTTCTGGGACGAACTCGGTGATGTGCTCGACTGGGCGGTCTCGGCCACGAAGTCCATCCTCTGCAGCTGTCTCGCCACCCATGCCATCCTCCAGAAATACCGGGGGATGCGACGGACCCGCCTCCCGCAGAAACGGTGGGGGGTGTACTCCCACTATGTGTTGAAGGACCATCCTCTCATCGACGGGCTCACCGGCCCGGTGGAGGCACCGCATTCCCACTGGTACGACATGACCCGCGAGGAGTTCGAGTCCGTCGGTCTCACCGTGGTGTTGGAGAGCGACGAAGCCGGGGTCCACATGGCGGTGGACGACGACGACTTCTACGTCTTCTTCCAGGGACATCCCGAATACGACCTGATCAGCCTGCTCAAGGAGTATCGCCGCGAGTTGGGTCGATATTGGCGTGGGGAACGAGACGACTATCCACCCGTTCCGGAGCACTACTTCAGCGCCGAGGCGCTGGGTCGCCTGGAGGAGTACCGACCGGTCCTGGAAACGGCCAAGGCCGAGCGACGCGACCCGCCCCGACTCGTGGAGGCAGACCTGCTTCCCAGGGACACCCACACCTGGGGAGAGGAGGGGAAGGTCATCTACCGGAATTGGCTGCGGCGGGTTGCGGGTCTGGCCTAGTCGGCGACTTCACACATCGGGGCCCCGCCGATTATCCTTTGGTCGACCCTGCACTCTCTCATGAGATGTGCGCGTTCGGGGGTGGTGTAATAGGTAACACGACAGGTTCTGGCCCTGTTATTGAGGGTTCGAGTCCTTCCCCCCGAGCCAGGACCGATTAACTTCGGTCTTGAGCCTGGCCCCGTCGTCTAGAGGTCAAGGACGCCGGCCTCTCAAGCCGGAAACGCCGGTTCGAACCCGGTCGGGGCTGCAAACCACCTGGTCAGCAGGGGTTTTTTGTTCGTGGCCGGAAACCTCTAAGAGGTCCGTTAGGTCGGTTCCACCACTCCGGACACCCCTTCTTGCCGGAGCGGTCGGCTAGTTCGCTGCCGGATCGAGGAGAGGTAGCGTGAGCTCGAAGACGCTCAGCCCGTCTTCATATCGGTAGGTGAGGTCTCCTCCCATACGGCGGGCGAGGCTCCTCGAGATGTGCAGACCGAGCCCGAGCGAGTGTCCGTTGTCACTCGCCAAGTCGCCCCGGTTATAGGGCTCGAAGATCCGATCACGCATCTCCTCTCGAACCCCCGGCCCGTCGTCCATCACCCGCAGCGACCCCACGGAGCCCACGACCGAAGTCTCGATCGTTATCTCGGACCCTCCATATTTGACTGCGTTGGAGATGAGGTTGCGGATCACCTGACGCACCCGGGCCGGGTCGCCGATGCATCTCACCGATTCGGCTGGGATCTTGGAGATCGGAGAGAGGGCCGAGTCGATGGTCTCCACCGCTTGTGCTGCTTGTGCCTTGAGGTCGACGGCCACACTGGCGACCTCGAGGGCTCCCAGGTCGGTCTTCGCAGCCACGACGAGGTCTTCGACGATGTTGGTCAGGTCGGCACTCTCCTGCGCCACCAGCTCGATCATCTCCTGGCGCTCGGCCTCGCCGAGGCTCGACGTCTCGCGCAGCAGCTCGGCGAACCCGACTATCGAGGAGAGTGGTGTCCTGATCTCGTGGGCGACCGTGGCGATGAGGCGATCTTTCAGCCGGACCAACTCGTCTTTTGCCTCGAGCAACCCTTCGAGGTCTCTTTGCGCTTGGCGCAGGTCGGTTATGTCGAGATCTGCGATGACGATCCGGTCCCACATGGGGCCGTTCCGGTCCTCGAGGGCCCTCCAATGCGATCTGACCATCACGTCCCCAAAGAGAGCCGGTGCGGTGTGCTCGCTCACGATCGAGGTCGTGCCACTGAAAGGGGCGCTGAATTGCTCCAGGAGAGTCCGATACAGTTTGGGGTATGCCTCTCGGGAGAAGTGTCGCGAACCGAGATCCCGTGGTCGGATATCCCCCGGAGTGCCGTAGAGCCTGATCCACTCAGGGCTCGCCGCCACGGGCATGGGAAGTCTCAAGACTTCGCCGAACAAGACGGGGTCGGCATCGAGAAGTCGACGCACTTCGGTCGCCCCCATGCCGTCGAATCGTTCGACGAGCGGGGTGTAGTCAGCGACCAGGACCGGTATTGGCACCGCCGATACGATCAGGTCGACCTCGAAGCCGGCTGTTTTAGACGTCACGCTCATTGAATATCGGCATGAGGGCGGTGGCCTTGATCCGGCATTGGCCGGGCGCGACGGAGTTTGAGCAGGTGGGGAGGAGGGTATGCGCCCGCAATGTCTCCGCGAGCCATGGGACGGCTGGTGATCCCAGCTGTGCTTGCGGTGGTGGCCGCGTGCACGAGCGGCGGCGAGCCGGGCATTGGAGAAGAAGACGACCACTCCCTCGCGGTGGAGGTCGATCTCGACCCGGCCAATACGCTGCGGGCCGAGCTGGCCATCACCTCCGAGGATGGTGGCGACCTGACCATCGAGGTCCTCGACCCTGAGGGTGTGGGCTTCCGTCTCATCCCACCTGCAGCGGAGGTGGGGACCACGACGGTGCCGCTCCTCGGGCTGGAGGCCGACACCACCTATACGGTGGCGGTAACCGTCGGGGAATCGGCCGGGTCCACGACCTTCACCACGGGCTCGCTTCCGGATGACATGCCGCCGATCAGCGCCGAGTCGACTCCCGAAGACATGGAACCGGGCCTGACCCTGTTCAACGTGATCCCTTTCGGCGGATCAGCAGACCGGTCGGGCCCATCCGAGGATGGCTATCTGGTCGCGGTCGACGAGACCGGGGACATCGTGTGGTACTACCGCCAGACCCACAGCATCCAGGACATCCGGCAGACCGCCGATGGCGATCTCCTGTTCATCCACCACGAGACGGGCGTGAGGAGTCTCGATGTGATCGACGGCTCTCTGCTCGAATGGTCGGGAACGACCGGGCTCGACGACGCCCCCAGCGACGATCACGGACGCGCGTATGCGGGGCCAGGTTCGATACGGGTGGAGACCGACCAGATGCACCACGAGGTGGTCGAGCTGGCCGACGGGAAACTCATGACCTTGAGTAGGGAACTCAGGGAGTTCGACGGCTGGCCGGAGCCGCTCTGCGACGAGGAGGAGGATTTCGCGGGAACCTACGAGGTTGTGACCGACACCGTCGTGGTGTTCGAGCCGGGGAGTGGCGAGGTCGTCTTCGAGTGGTCTCTCTTCGACTTCACGGATCCCCTGGACACCCTCGAGGTCATCAAACCCGCAGAGTTCTGCAGTCAATATCTGGCCGACGTCTACCCGGACCACGAACCACGGGATTGGACCCACGCCAACGCGGTCGTCCTCGACGAGGAGAGGAACGCCCTCCTGGTATCGGTCCGTCATCTCGACCAGGTGTTCGCCATCCGCTATCAGGACGACCACACCGGGCGGGCGGGGGACCTCCTCTTTCGGCTCGGCGAGGGAGGCGACTTCACCCTCGCCGAAGGGGAGTGGTTTCTCCATCCCCACGCCCCACAGGTCCTCGAAGACGGTTCGATCATGATCTACGACAACGGGAACGAGCGTCCGGGGACGTCGCTGGACGACCCGGACCATCTCCCGTACAGCCGTGCCGTCCAGTACGAGATCGACGAGGAGAACTGGACCGCCACCCAGCTTTGGGAGCACCGCGCCGATACGCCCGGGGAGGCTGTCTATGCCCCGTTCGTGGGTGACGCCGACTTCCTCGAACGCGGGACGGTCTTGATCACCCATGGCGGGCTTCTCGATCCACCGGCACACAGCCCCCAGGTCGAAGGGGTGCTCCCGTGGGCGCGGATCATCGAAGTCGACTACGAGACGGGCGACCTCGTCTTCGACCTGTCGATCAAGGACCCGGCCGGAGAGTCGGGCTGGATCGTCTACAGGGCAGAGCGGATCGGGACGATCTACCCACCTGAATACGTGGTGGAGTCCATCGACGGTTGACCGAGATGTGGCCGGGCAACGAGCTCGCGTCTCACAATCGAAGTAGATGAGTCAGATTCCGAGCAGGAGAGCCATTTGAGCAGGCTGCACATCACCGGGGGAACATGCAATCGCTGCTGAGTGACCGAAGGGTTCGCTTCGCCGTTGCCGGCTTGCTCGTCGTGGCAGCAGGTGTTGCCATCTACTTCATCACCAATCGGGCCCGGGCCGTGCCCCTCGGGTTGCTCCGCGTCGACCAGCCAACCCCCAACCGGCCCGTGGAGCTGCCGCCGTTGTGGGAGAGATTTGGCTCACTGAGTGTGACCCAACAGCTGACCGGGCCAGGCTCGCCCAATCAGACCTTCGAGAGGTGGAACGTCGGTGGGACCGACCTCGGCTTCACCTTCTTCCACGAAGGAGACCTCTACATGGTGTTCGGCGACACCTACGGCCGGGAGCGCTCCGACTGGAGATCGAACACGATGGCCAAGCTCGCCGACGTCGAATCTCCAGCCAGCGGTTTGGAGATCGAGCGATTCATCTCGGATCCCACCGGCCGCGCCACCGAGCTCCTCTCATCGCAGAAGGTCTACTGGGTGGAGCAGACGGTCATCCCAACCAACGGGATCTCCGTCGACTCCCGGATGTTTCTCCACTACATGTCGGTGCGAAGATGGGTCGCGCCCGGCCAGTGGAGGATCAACAACGCCGGTCTCGCCTACTCGGATGACGACGGGCATACCTGGACCAAGGCAGGTCCCTTCTGGGGTGAGCGCTCGAACTTCGCCCAAGTCGCCTTCGCTCGGGATGAAGACGAGCCGGAGACGGTGTATGTGTTCGGCATACCGGCGGGACGGTTCGGCCAGGTGAGGTTGGCGAGGGTGAGAGCCGACACCATGCTAAGCCCGGGCGCCTACGAGTACTGGGCCGGCGACGAGTGGGCGCAGTTCGAGTCGGCTGCAGCGACCGTGGTACCGGCCCCCGTCGGCGAGCTCTCCGTCGCCTGGAACGGCTATCTGCAACGGTGGGTCATGATGTATCTCGACGAGCGGCACAACGCCATCGTGGTGCGCACCGCCGACGAGCTGACCGGCCCCTGGACGGAGCCACGTCTCATAACGACGGCCCGGGACCATCCCCAGCTGTACGCGCCTTTCATCATCCCGTTTCAGACCGACTCACCCGAGATCTTCTTCACGATGTCACGCTGGGACAGCTACAACGTCTATCTGATGCACCTGCGGCTGGACGACGTCTGAATCACCCGTCCTCGGAGTCCTCCATCTCGATCGCCCGATAGTCGAGTTGGAGCATGGCTCCGATGTTGAGCGACTCGGGGTTGGGGAAAGCCTCGCTGCCCGAGACATGGTCCCGGTAGGCGATGTACTGATGCTCGATCCAGAGGGGGATGGTCACCACGTCCTCGGCGAACCGGGTCTGGATCTCCTCGTAGGTCGCCGATCGCTGCTCGGCGCTCGGCTGAGCGGCAGCCTCCAACACCAGATCGGCCAGCTCCGGGCTGGCGAGGTCCTGTCCGGTGCCACCGAGCCCTCCTTCGAGGATGAACGGGGCGAGATAGTTGTGCGGATCGGGGAAGTCGTGCAGCCAGCCGAGAAAGGCGAGGTCGTAGCTGCCCTCGACCACCGAGCCGACGTAGGTGTTCCATGGCTGTGCGGTGAGGGTCACCGCCGCCAGGCCGGTCGCCTCGATCTGGAGCTCGATCTCCTCCATGGCGGCGGCGATGTTCAGCCCAAAACGTTCCGGGGGATAGGCCAGCTCGATCTCTGCAGGGCTCGTCTCGGTGTATCCCGCCGCTGTCAGCAGATCGATGGCGGATGCCACGTCTGGCTCGCCATAACGATCCTCGAAGGCGGCCACCGACCCGAGAAACCCGGGCGGAATCGGTGAGAAGGCCGGCTCGAAAGCCTCACCCAGGACCGCATCGATGATGGCCCGTCGGTCGATCAGCTCGGCGAGGGCTTGACGCACACGATGGTCGCTCACGGCCGGCCCAAGATGATTCACGGTCAGGAAGTGGAGCGTGCCGCCAGGTACCGGATTCACCGTGACCCCATCCGCTCCGGTCAGCGTCGCGGCGGTCGTGGCGTCGAGACCGCGCCAGATCAGGTCGAGGTCCCCGTTGGCGAGGGCGTCGGCCATCGTCTCGGGGTCGTCGTAGACCCGGATCACGATCTCACGGGGGCGTTGCTCCGCACCCGGGTACTTCGGGTTGGCCTCTAGCACCAGCTCCGTCTCCGTGTAGTGGTCGATGTACCACGGGCCGGTCCCGTAGATCGGGGCCTCGGGTGCCGGGTTCAGCTGATCCTGGGGGTAGCTGTCGGGGTGGAGGGCGAGATACGGGGCTCCGGCGACAAGGGTGGGGAAGAAGGCGTACGCATCGTTGAGATCGAAGACGACGGTCGACTCGTCCGGCGCCTCCACCGTGGCCACGTAGAGCGAGATCAAGTCCGTCCCTCGTCCGCTGAGGCTGAGCACCCTCTCGATCTGGTCGACGTAGACGTCGGCGGTGAGGGGCGTCCCATCGGCGAAGACAGCGTCGGGATCGAGCTGGAAGGTATAGGTCAGCCCGTCCTCGCTCACTTCGGGTAGGTCCCGGGCAGTACCGGGGACCAGTGAACCGTCACCCGGCTCGAAACGGAGGAGACCCTCCCCGATCGTCAACAGGATCTCCCAGTCGCCGAGTGTGAAGGCGTCGGCCGGGTCGAGGTTGGAGATCGGCGAGGTGGTTCCGACACGAAGGATGCCCGATCCGGTGACGGGGGGAAAGGTCGAAGTCGTGCCCGGAGAGGGAACCGTGGTCGCGGAGACTGTCGTGGTCGTAGTGTCCGGCGCGGTCGGGCTGGGGCTGGTAGATCCGTCGCAAGCCCACAAGAACGCGAGCAGCAATGCCAGCCACCGCGTGTGTCGCATATGGCGGCGAATACCCCAGCGAGTTCGAGGTGAAACCCCGAGTACGAGTTTCGCCGCTCGTCTTATTGGGAAGACAGATGTTCGATGGAGAAAGACCGACGTGGGAGGTTGGCGCATCTGGCGGTCGTGATCGCCCGAACCATGTTGGTCGGAGCTGTGGCGGGGATCGTGGGCGGCGGAATCCTCTTCTTCGTCTTCGGGTTCATCGGTTTCGCCGGTGCTCCTGTCGAGACGAAGATCTCCAACGGGTGGCGGGCACTTCTCGATCCCGGTCTCGGCAAGGGCCTGGTCGTCGGGGCCGCCATCGCAGTCGCTCTCCTCTTGGTCATCGGTGTCTGGTCGTTGGCATCCAAACGCTTCGATCCGGTCGTCGCCCGTCCGTGGCTGGCCGTCCTCGCCGGGGCGATGGTGGTGGTGTTCAACGTCGAGGCGCTCCGCAACACGGCAGGCTGGGACGTGGCCGGCATCGCCACCGTGGCCGGCATCTCCATGATGGTGGCGGTGATCGTCTGGCTGGTCTCCCCATGGGTGCTCCGGGAGTGGCCCTGGACCGGCGGGCACGACGAACCCGACCAGGGGTCCTGGTGGTTTGCCCTCCACGAAGACGGGTAATGGGGGCGGAATGGTGTCCGGACAGCGCCCATGAACACCGTTTTGGCCGAGACCCGCGTCCGATCGTCGTCGGTGCGATCGACCCTTGCCGCGGTCGTGGCGACCGCCCGGCCCCGGCAGTGGACCAAGAACCTCCTTGTTTTCGGGGCGCCCGCGGCCGCGGGCGTTCTCCTGGTTCCCGGAGTGCTCGTCGATGCCACCCTCGCCTTCGCGGCCTTCACCCTCGCCGCTGGTGGCACCTATTTGATCAACGACGTGATCGACGCCCCCGCCGACCGGTTACACCCCACCAAGAGAGACCGGCCGGTCGCGGCCGGCATTCTGTCCGGGCGATCGGCCGTGATGTTCGGGATGGGGGCCCTTGCCCTCTCGATGGTCCCGACGTTGGCCATCGGCCGCGGTGGCTTCACCGCAACCCTGATCGCGTACATCGCCCTCACCCTCTCCTATTCCCTCTGGCTGAAGCGTGTAGAGGTGGTCGACCTGGTGGTGGTGGCGTCGGGGTTTGCGCTTCGCGCAGTCGGAGGAGCCTTCTCGATTGCGGTCCCGATATCGAGATGGTTTCTGATTGTCACCTTCTTCGGCGCCCTCTTCGTGGTGGCCGGGAAGCGCTTCGGTGAGCAGCAACGGCTCGGCTCCGACGCCGGCTCCCATCGCCCCACCCTGTCGGCGTATGCCGACTTCTACACCCAACATGTCATGACTCTCGCCTCGGGCATCACGCTCGTCGGCTACGGGATGTGGGCGCACGACCATGCTCACCTCTCGGCATGGTGGTTCCTGGCCTCGTTCATGGTCCTGGTGATGATCCTGCTTCGCTTCGCGCTGAAGGTCCATGCCGGCGCATCCGACGACCCGGTGGAGATTGCGTGGACCGACCGCCCGCTCCGTGTGCTCACTCTCATCTTTCTCGTCCTGGTCATAGGTGGCATCGAACTCGGCTGAGCTCAGGCTTCGAGTCGGTTGACGACACGGTCGGGGAGGAGGCGGATCATGGCCATCACCCAGCGGAGGACACCCGGCACGTATACCACCCGGTCACGGCGTGCCAACCCCCGAACCACGGCGCGGGCCACCGTCTGCGGCTCGACTGCGAAGGGACGGGATCTCATTCCCCGCGTCATCGCCGTGTGCACGAATCCAGGGCGGACCACCATCACATGGACGTCGCTGTCGATGAGAGCCGTGGCCAGGCCCCGGGCCATGAAATCGACCCCCGCCTTCGACGACCCGTAGACGTAGTTGGACCGTCGGGGTCTCATCCCGGCCACCGACGAGAACAAGACCAGGTCTCCGCCACCAGACATTTCCATGTGTTGGGAGACATGGAGGAGCGCAGACGCTGCCCCCACATAGTTGACCTCCGCCATCTCCACTGCACCGCTCGGGTCCTCTTCGACTCCCCGTTGATCATGGAGGACCCCGAAGGCCATCAACACGACATCGATCCTCGGGTGGTCGCTGAACAAGTCGTTGAAGAACTTGGTATGCGCGGCGGTGTCGGTCGCGTCGAAATAGCGGTAGTCGACCTCGACTTCGAGGTCAGAGACACGCTCGGGGTCCCTGCCTCCCAAGATCACCGTACGCGCACCGCTTTGGACCAATCGTCGTACCGTGGCCAGACCGATGTCCGAGGTGGCTCCGAGCAACAGCACCGTCTGTGGTCTGCCGAAAGCGTCGCGGGGTGACATCAGCCGGTGAGCTTCAGTCGTTCGGAGAGATTGGATCGGAGAGAGCCACTGGGGTCGAGCCGGGCTCGGATCTCCCGCCACCGCGCCAACTCGGGGTACATGTCTTCGATTAGATCGGCCTTCAGGCGAGAGTCCTTCGCCAGGTATACCCGACCACCGGCGGCGGCCACCGCCCGGTCGCAGTCATCGAGTGTCGTCGCCAGGTCCGGGTCTCCCAAGGGCAGATCGACGGCCAATGTCCAGCCCGGGATCGGAAACGACAACAACCCTCCCGCCGACGGGCCCATGCGCTTGAGGACCGCCAGGGCCACAGGTGTGGGACATCCGGCCAGGGTCGACACGACCTTCGTCAAGGTCGTCTCCTCACCGCTGGGGACCACGAATTGGTACTGGAGGAAGCCGAGGCGACCGTAGAGACGGTTCCAGCTCCCAACGCGGTCGAGGGGGTAAAAGAAGGCGTCGAGGCTCTGCAGCCGGCCGCTCTCAGCTCTCGGCGCCGCCGAGAACCATGCCTGATTGAACAATGCCACGGTGGGCCCGGTCACGAGACGTGGCAGCCAAGCCGGAGCTTCGACCTGTCCACTCCGTTGCTCCAATCTCGGCCGGAGCACAGTGGCGTCGATCCCGGCGTGTTCGGCGGCGCTCACCACCCCGCGGCCCCTGGCGGTCCCGGACAGGTCGACCCACGCCACCGAGTAGCGGTGGCGGTCGTCCGAGTCGGCCAGCAAGCCCATGACCGAATCGAGATCGTCCCCTTTCCGGGTGTCGACGAACATCCAGTCGGTGTCGATAGGGGTCAATCGGAAACTCGCCTTGGTGATGGTGCCCGTGAGCCCCATTCCGCCGATCGTCGCCGCGAAGACGTCACTCCCCGGTGTGGCCGCGACCCGTCTGCCATCTCCGGTGACCAGATCGATCGAGTCCACGTATTGGCCAAACGAACCGTCCCGGTGGTGGTTCTTGCCGTGTACGTCAGCCGCGATCGCCCCGCCCACGGTGACGTGGCGCGTGCCGGGGGTAACGGGGAGAAACCAGCCTGCTGGTACCACGGCGTCGATGATTGTCCCCAACGACGTGCCGGCGGATGCGGTGACGAGCCCCGACTCCGCGTCGAGCCTCACGTCTGTCATCGCCGTCATGTCCACGACCGTCCCACCGGCGAGCTGAGCGGCGTCGCCATAGCTTCGCCCGAGGCCCCTCGCGATGTGACCGGAGCCAGTCGCTGCCAGATCGATCAGGTCGGAGTCCGCCGTGGGCGTGATCACCCTGGAGCTCGTCGTTGGCGAATTCCCCCAGCCGCTCAGCGACTTCCAGACTCCGTCCTGCCGGTGACCGGTTTCGAGGTTCTGCGGAGCAGGGTTTCCAAGCTCTTGTGGCGTCGTCAGCACACTGTCACCACACCGGCGAAGCGATCGTAGGGGAGCGGGGTCTCCAAGTTCCCCGGGCAGGAGCCTTTGACCGCAAAGATGCCGTTGCCCACCTCTCCAGCGCGCGGAGTCACGGCGAGCCCGGGAGACCCGGACCCACCGAGGAAGATGATCGGTCCGTGCTCGGGCACATCGGCCACGGCGACCACCGCTCCGGTGTCCAACTCCTCGTACTCGAGGACGAAGACGCCGTCGAGACGCTCCTGGAGACGGGGGTCGAGGACCAGGACCTTGTCGATGCCGGAAGGGAACTCGAGAAGCGAGTTCGCCTGCTCCAAACGTTCCACGCTGTAGTCGGTGCTGTTCCCGGCGCTCGTGAACAGATGGCCGAACCTCTCTTGCTTGTCGGTGCCCAAGCCGTACACGAGGAAGTCGGGAAGATAGAAGGAGAGGTGTCGGAAGCTGCCCCCATCACGGGGCTCGGCGAGCACCACCACCTCGTCGGTGTCAAACCTCTCCACCCAGGTCAGCAAGGTCTCCCAGTGAGCGTCGTTGCGGGGAAGACTCACCTGTTGGATGCCCCGCTGGACCAACGTGTTCGAAGCCATACGTTCGGGAAAGTCGACCCGTCCCTGGCTCACCGTTGCATATGCGATCTCCGGTAGGACGAAGAACCCCAGCCCGTTGGCCACGATGAGCACTCCCGTCGCCACAGCCGCCTTCATCGCGGCACCGCTGAGCTTGAAGGTCAGCACCTTCGAAGCCCAGATGATCCCGACTGGGAGGAGGAGGAGCACATAGCCCAGTTGCCCGCTGTGGATCAGCAGATAGGTGAACAGGGCGGGCAGTCCCCACACCATCATCAGATGACGATGATCGCGGTCGAACGGAGGCGACTTGACTTTGGAGAACACCTCTACCGGCAGCGCGATCAGCGCCAGATGCATCCCGAGCACGATCGCCAAAGCGACGACGATGAAGTTCTGCAGGACGCCGGCACCTGCGCCGAACCAGGTAGCCCCACCGGTCAGCCCGGCCAGTTGACTCGACAGCCGCAGGTATTCGACCACGCCCCCGGACATCACCAGGAGGGGGATCAGCCATAGAGCGACCAGCCCGCTGAGGAGGGCGGCACCACGCAGTCTGACCTTCCAGGGAAAACCGAGTGCCCCGTATACGAGAAGCGGGAAGAAGAGGACGAGGCTGGTCTGCCGGACGGCTCCCATCACGGCAAGCAGCACGACTGCCGCATAGAGGAGGGCGGAGGAGCGCTGCTTCCGTGACTCGAGCACGAGCAGGACGAGGGGCAGCGCCAGGGCAACCTCGACGATGTAGGTGAGCGGTACCTCGCTGTAATACCAGACCAGAGGGGAGGTCGCGAAGAGCCCCGCAGCCAAGAGGGCGGCCCGTTCGCTCACGAACCTCGTGGCGAGCAAGTAGACCCCCATCGTCGCGGTCGCCCCGGCCACGATCGAGATTGCGGTCAGTGCCAGCACAGGGTCTCCCACGAACCAGTCGATGAACCGGCCGAGGAACACATAACCCAGATATCCCGGCGGATGGGGCTGGTGGCTCGCCAGGTCGAACGTCTCGACGCCGAGGGCGAAGTTCACCGAGTCCCAGTTCACCAGATAGGTGGCGCGGAACGGGATCCTCACCAAGACGGACACGACGAAGATGGCCGCGGCCCGTACCGAGCGACGTCTCCAGTACGAGGATGGGGCACCGGTCCCGGGCCGGGCCGGCGACGGGCCCCGCGCGCTCGGGTGAACAGAGGACGTTCGTCCCATCCCGGCCCCAATACCCTGCGCTTTCAGGCCATAAACCTCTCAGCGTTCGTTGGGTGGCCGACCCCTGCGAAGACTCGCAAACCTAGCCGGTCCCGAGACCAAGACCTCCGACCGGAGCGAGCTCGTGCCGGATCTCGAACTCTTCGATCAGTGGACGTCCTTTGGCTATCGCCTCGCGCACTGCGGGTGGGTCCAGAGACGCACGATGTGCCGCTTCGCTCTCCCAGATCTCGGTGACCAGATCGAGTCTTCGTCGCAGGCAACGAGATAGTTGTGACACCCGGGCATAGGCCCTCCGGCCAGGAGGTCGGCCAGTTCACGACCTCGACCCTCGACGGCCTGGGTCTGTCCTATCAAGCCATACATTTCGTCTCCTTTCGGCAGCACCGTAAGAGGCGGCCGGCGAGGGCGCGCGCTTCGCGCCGGGGTCGGATTCTCTCTCTGGGAGCCAATCCCTATACTCCCGCCCCGCTCCGATCAAATCCGATCCTGCGGAGGAACTGCTCATATGACGGACACGATTCTGTACTTCGCGCTCGTTGCCGGTGTGCTGGCCTTGGTATTGGCGGTCTATTACACCCGTGCCGTGCTGGCAGCGCCGCAGGGCAACGAGCGCATGGTCGAGTTGTCGACCGCGATCAGGGAAGGGGCCATGGCCTTCCTCAAGCGGGAATACACCTGGGTCTCGGTCTTCGTCGTGGTGATGGCGGTGCTCATCGCGGTACTGCTCGACTGGGGAGCACCCTGGGGGGCGCTCGCCTATGTCTTCGGAGCGGTCCTCTCTGCTCTGGCCGGCTTCGTCGGGATGCGGATCGCGACTGCCGCCAACGCCCGCACCACCGAGGCCGCCCGAACGGGGGGCATTCCTGCGGCCCTCCCGGTCGCGTTCCGGGGCGGCGCCGTCATGGGGTTCACGGTCGCAGGCCTCGGTCTCCTCGGAGTGGGTCTGGCATTCTGGCTGTTCGGGGAAGGTGGTCCGCTAGCAGATCCGGACTGGGTCGACATCGTGACCGCCATCGGTCTCGGTGGGTCCTCGATCGCCCTGTTCGCCCGTGTCGGCGGGGGCATCTACACCAAGGCTGCTGATGTCGGCGCCGACCTCGTGGGCAAGGTCGAGGCGGGAATCCCCGAGGACGACCCCCGCAACCCGGCGGTCATCGCCGACAACGTCGGGGACAATGTGGGTGACGTGGCCGGGATGGGCGCCGACCTCTTCGAGTCCTACGTCGGCTCGCTGGTCGCCCCCATCGCCTACTCGATCTTCGTGTTCAGCGGCGATCTCAGGGTCTCGGCGGTCGTGTTTCCGCTGGCCGTGGCCGCACTGGGGATGTTCGCCTCGATCATCGGGTCGTTCCTGGTCAAGGCCAAAGACGAGACGCATCTGGCGGCGGCTCTTCACCGGGGGACCAACTTCGCCATGATCGTGACCGCGATTGGTGTCGCCGGGCTCGCCTATTGGGTGTTCGGGGACGTCGCCGAGAACTGGGCTGGCGTCTGGATCGCCGTGGTGGCCGGTCTGGTGGTCGGCTGGTTCGTCGGGAAGATCTCCGAATGGTTCACCTCCGACCACTACAAGACCGTCAAGGAGATCGCCCGCCAGGCACAGACCGGCCCTGCCACGGTGATCATCTCGGGCGTGGCCGAGGGCATGCGCTCTGCTGCCTTCTCGGTGATCGTGGTCGCCGGAGGGATTGGGGCCGCCTATTGGGCCGGCGACTGGGCCATGGGTGACGGCGGTGGGATCTACGGCGTCGCCGTCGCTGCCATCGGCGTGCTGGCCACGCTCGGGATCACCATCTCGGTGGACGCCTACGGGCCGATCGCCGACAACGCCGGTGGGATCGCCGAGATGGCGCATCTGCCGCCGGAGGTCCGCGAAGCCACCGACGCTCTCGACTCTCTCGGCAATACCACGGCGGCGGTCGCCAAGGGCTTCGCCATCGCCTCGGCCGCGGTCACTGCCCTGGCGTTGTTCAACGCTTTCATCCAGGCGGTGAATCTGGAGTCGATCGACATCTCGGCGGCCCCGGTGACGATCGGGTTGTTCCTCGGCGCAATGTTCCCGTTCCTGTTCGCGGCGTTGACGATGAATGCGGTGGGCCGGGCCGCCGGCAAGATGATCGACGAGGTGAGGCGTCAGTTCCGCGACATTCCGGGTCTGCGCGAGGGGGATCCGGACGCACGCCCCGACTACACCACTTGTGTCGATATCGCCACAACGGGAGCGTTGCGCGAGATGGTCATACCCGGTGCCCTCGCCGTGGCCCTACCGCTCATCGTCGGGTTCATCGACGTGGAAGCACTGGGCGGACTGCTCGGTGGTGCCCTGGTCACCGGGTTCCTGCTCGCGATCTTCATGGCCAACGCCGGTGGTGCCTGGGACAACGCCAAGAAGTTCATCGAGACCGGCGCCTTCGGCGGCAAGGGCAGCGATGCCCACAAGGCAGCCGTCATCGGCGACACGGTCGGGGACCCGTTCAAGGACACCTCCGGCCCGGCGATGAACATCGTCATCAAGGTGATGACCATCGTCTCGCTGATCTTCGCCTCCGCCTTCATCGCCTGAACCGTCTGGCATCACTGCGACCGGCACCGAACGCCGGGTTCCCGCTGCCCCGAGTGCAGTGGTAGATCTCCGACGTTTCGACTGACATCGATCCCCCCTTATCCTCGGAGGGAATGTCAGGCCAGCCTTTTCCAGTCGAGGACGACCGCAAGGAGATCGTCTTCATCCGTCATGCCGAGTCGCAGGGCAACCGGGATGGAATCTGGATGGGTCGCACCGACGGCGAGTTGAGCGATGAGGGGGAGGCGAGTCTGGAGGCCCTCGGCCGTCGATTATCGAACCAGCAGTTCGACGCCGTCATCTCGTCGCCGCTCGCCCGGGCCAGGCTGACTGCTGGGGCCTTCGCCGATGACGTCGACATCGATGAGGACTTCATCGAGATCGACCTGGGTCGGTGGGAGGGAATGCTGTTCACCGACGTCCAGGAGAAACACGGGGAGGAACTCCAGCAGGCGATCAGCACCCGCACCCTTCCAATGGGAGGCACCGGCGAGTCGATCGAACAAGTCGGGAAACGGGCCGTCTCCGCAGTCGATCGTCTCTTCGACGAGATGGGACCCAACCAGCGGGTGGCGGTGGTCAGCCATGGCGGGTTCATGCAGGCGGTCCTCCATCGTCATCTCGCCGGAGATGGGCGCCGGGTACATGCCTTCACCTCCAACACGGGTATCACCCGCATCGTCCAGCAGTTCGGACGCCCCCGTCTCGCCACGTTCAACGACACCGGTCACCTCGGCCCGAGACCACCGGCGGTGGAGCACCACCTGGCGGCCGGGGACAAGGTTATGACCCTGGTCCGCCATGGCCGCACCAGGGCCAATGTCGAGGGACGCTGGCAAGGTCGGGGCGACTGGGATCTCGACGAGGTGGGTTACCGTCAGGCCGAGTCCCTGGGTCGGTGGTACGGACGTCACCCCACCGTCTACGCATCTCCATTGAGACGAGCGGCGGCGACGGCCGAATATGTGGCCCTCGACGGTGTGGTCCCGATCGAGGACTTCATGGAGATCCACATGGGGGAGTGGGAAGGAATGACCACGACCGAGATCGCGGAGCGTTGGGGGGATGTGATGGAGAGGATCTACCAGGAGGGGGTGGACCTTCCCCGGGGCTCCACCGGAGAGACCTGGGCACAGCTGACCCGTCGGTTCTCCCAGGCCCTGGCCCAACTCGAGCACGTCGACGGTGAGCTGACCGTGGCGGTAGCCCACGGTGGGGCGATCCGGTCCTACGTGTCGTCTCTGACCAAGACCACCGACACCCACTCGGAGTCGCTGTTCACCCCGGCCAACACCTCGGTCACGCACATCGCGATCACCGAGCGCGGGCCCGAGATCCTCGACTTCTCGGTTTCCACACACCTCGAGACACTGCAATAGGATCGGTCGATGGTGACTGACTACGACTCACGTCGTTATGCCATGGTCAACCGTTGGGACCCCTCCCATCTCCGGAGGATCGACCGACTCGTCACGATCGAGGAGAGTGACCGGGTCCTGGAGGTCGGATGTGGCCAGGGCCACCTCACGAAGACGTTGGCCGCTCGAGGGGTCGACATCGTCGGAATCGACGCCAATCCCCAGGCCGCGGAGGTCGCCGGCACCGACAAGGTCCGGCACATGAGAGCGGAGAGTCTCGTCTTCGACGATGCCAGCTTCGATGTCATCGTCTCGGTACACGCCATCGAGCACATACCTCTCCTTCAGGAGGCTCTCGCCGAGATGGCCCGGGTGTTGGTCCCGGGGGGAAAGGCGCTGTACATCTACCCCGCCGAGCCGGTCCAGGGTCTCTATGCCATCCCCACATCGATCATCCTCCACGGCACCCCTTTCAGAGCCCGTGATGTGCATTGTCACAAGATCTGGCCGTCGAAGCTGCGGGGCATGCTCGAGCCGCTGGGGATGGTGGAGATCGCCCACGAGTTCAGCCTCCTGAAGAGCCCCCAGTTCGCATCGGTGTTCGAGAAGGTCGGATAGGTCGTTGTTCACCTGCCAGACCTGTGGCAAGGAATTCGAATTGCCCCAACACGTCCTCGACCGGTACCCGGGTTGGACCCCTCGCCAGTGTCTCGAGTGTCGCAACCAGACGACCACTGCCACCGAAGATGACACTTCCGGCGGGTCGGCACGGCCCACCCGGCCCAGTAGCTCCAAGACACGCGACCTCACCGTCGCCGAGGTGCTGGCGAGGTTCCACGACGGACCGCAGACAGGGGTGTTCACGGACGGTGCGTCGGAGGGGAACCCGGGCCCGGGGGGGTGGGGAGCCGTCCTCGTCGTCGATGGCCAGGTGGTGGCACAGGACTACGGCAGCGAGGCCTACACCACCAACAACCGCATGGAGCTGAAGGCAATGATCGCCGGCTTGAAGATGCTTCCAGCGGACACCCCGACCGTCGTGTTCACCGACTCGCAGCTCGTGGTCAACATCCTCACCAAATGGGCGGAGGGTTGGGAGGCTCGTGGCTGGACCAAGAAGACGACCGGGCCGATCGCGAATCTGGAGCTGGTCAAAGAGGCGTACCGACTCACCAAGCAGAAACCCAATGCTTCCATACAGTGGATCCCGGCTCACAGCGGCTACCGCTGGAACGAGTACGCCGATGCCCTGGCCACCGCGTACCGACGCGACGTCTTTTGACGGAGATCACCCCGACCCACATGAGGGAGTGGGCAGAACACGCCCACGGGTCGCCGCTGTATGCCCACCTGGCGGAGGTCGTGGCCTCCTCTGAAGAGTTGTTGCGGGTGATCAACCGTGTCGAGAACTGGCCCCCGTCCAACGTGTTCCTCGCCGCGGTCCACTATCTGCTCATGAAGAATCCCGATGCCCCACTGGCGGCGTTCTATCCCTCGCTGACGTCTGACCCGAAGCCGATAGCCCTCGTGGGCGATCCGTTTCGGGACTTCGTCCTCCACCACGAGAGCGAGATCGTCGCCCTGGGACGGACTCGGTTCACCCAGACCAACGAGTGCCGGCGATGTGTCGCGATACTGCCTGCGATCTGGGAGACCGGACTCACCCGGTTCCACCTCGTCGACCTGGGCGCCAGCGCCGGGCTCAACCTCGCCCTCGACAGGTACGGGTACCGCTGGAACGACCTCGGGTGGCGGCCGGAGGCGGACCTGGTGCTCGAAACCGAATCTAAGGGTGAGTCTCCGGTGCCGAGGGACCTCGAAGTCCTGAGCCGGACCGGTCTCGACCTCCACCCTGTCGATTCCGCCGATCCGGACGATCGGCTCTGGCTCGATGCGCTCATCTGGCCCGAGCATCATGACCGAAGGAGCAGACTGCGGTCTGCCCTGGACGTGGCCGCGACCGTCGAGATCGAGTTCGTGGTGGGCTCTGCTCTCGAGACGCTGTTGCCCACACTCGACGGTTTGTCCGGGGGCGCCCCGGCCGTCGTCGTCAACTCGTTCACGCTGAACCAGTTCACGCTCGATCAGCGTGACCGGGTCGCCGAATTGGTCGAGCAGGCCCGGCGGCGTCGACCGGTCGCCCGGGTGTCTCTCGAGTACATGGATCGTGAGCACCGCTGGCCGCGTCTGATGGTCGATGACGGGTCCGGGCTGAGGTTGATCGGGGAGGCACACCCCCACGGGGAGTGGATCGAGCTCTACGCTCGACCGTAGACGGGGATCAATGCCCCGTTGACCACACCCGAGCCCTCACCGAGGATGAACTCGGCCACTGCCGCGATCTCGTCCGGCGTGGGCCAGTCGACGTAGTCGGCGTAGGGCAGGGAACGACGTGTTGCCGGGGTGTCGATGACTGACGGCACCAGCACATTGGCGGTGACACCCGTCCCGTCGAGCTCGGTGGCGACACTCTGACCCAGCGCAGCCACCCCCGCCTTGGCGATGTTGAAGGCGGCCTGAGCCTCCGGGTTGTCCACTGCGCCGCGACTGCCAACGAGGAGGATTCTCCCCCAACCAGCCTCTTTGAGATGGGGGACCAACGCCCGCACCGCGTAGAAGGCCGAGCGGAGATTGAGATCGAGCATCCTCTCGAAACGCACATCGTCGGTCTCTTCGACGTCGCGTCCGCCGGCCCAGCCACCGACCAGGGAGCACAGACCGTGTATCTCTCCCCAGCGGTCGGCGACCTCTTTGACATAGCTGTTGACCGCCTCGGCGTTGGTGCAGTCGACCCGGGTGAGCATCACCTTCTCCTCGTCGACTTCGAACTCGGTCTCGAAGCCCTGCGCCTCGTCGGGGAGGAGATAGGTGACCGCGATCCGGTAGTCCTGGGCCACCAGCCGACGGACGAGGGCAGTGCCCAGTCCTCCGGTGCCTCCGGTGATGACGACTGTCTTGGTCACGGTGCTCAATATAGGTTGCGGCTCGCTCGGTGGGCTCCAGATCGTGTGATCACTTCCCTGAGCCATCGTCCCCGCGGTGTCGTCATCGCGGCTTGCAGGTCGGCGGGGGAGTCGATGTCGAGGAGCAAACCCGGTCGGGCGACGATGACCGGGTCGCGCAGGGTGGCGAGATGCTGGTGGAAACTCGACACACCGAAGGAGAACCGGATCGAGTCTCCGCCACCGATCGCGGAGGTGCCCCCATCCGCAGATGGCGCCAGGACACCGCGGCCGGCACTCACCGCCTCTTCGAGTCTGGTGACGTCTGACGTGTCCAGAAGGGGAAGGTCGGAGTGGAGGACGACCCAGCTGCTCTCCGAGGAGGCGGCCCAGTCCACTCCGACCGAGGCGGCGTCATCGAGACCGGAACCCGGATCGGGCAAGCTCGGGAACCCTGCTCGGGTAGCCCATTCGGCTACCTCGATGTCTGCTGTCACGACGAGAGGCATCAAACCCGAAGAAGCGCAGACGGTGGCGACATGATCCGCGAGAGCCCGTCCCAATTCGGCCCGGGCTCCGGGGGACAGGGCACCGGCAAGCCGCTGTTTTCCCAAGGCGAATGACTTCACCGGGATGATGGCGACTGTGGGCATTCGGCGAGAGTAGGGAATAGACGGGTGAGGTGTCGCGTTCGGTTCGGCATGCCCCGAGCGACCTGGAACGGCGTGGTCCTAGCCGAGAGTGACGACACGATCGTCGTCGAAGGGAATCACTACTTCCCCCCGGATTCGATCAACCGCCAGTACTTCTCAGACTCACCCAAGACCACGGTCTGTGGGTGGAAGGGCACGGCGAACTACTACGACGTCGAGGCCGGGGGCGAGACCAACCAGGCGGCCGCCTGGTATTACGCGTCCCCGAAGAACGCCGCTGGCGAGATCAAGGACTACGTCGCATTCTGGGGTGGCGTGAAGGTCGAGGCCTAGCCGGGTCGTCTCGAGCCGTTTCGATGCCCGGCTAGGGGACCACCAAGACCGGGCACTCGGCCAGGTGGGTGAGACGATCGGCCACCGATCCCAGTATCACCCTCTCGGCGAGCCCGGCACCACGGCGACCGATCACCAACATGTCCGCCGCGCTCGCCTCCGACACGGCCAACAACCGGGTGACCGGATCCCCCAACTCGGCAACAGTCTCATAGGCGACCCCATCGAGGTCGAGGTCCTCCTCGAAGTCACGGAGGATCTGGTGCTGACCCTCGACGAGTGCCGTCGACAGCGATTCTGGACTGGGCGGCGCCCCGCCGATTCCCCACCACCCTTCGGGTGTGCGGACGACCGTGACCAGCTTGAGGTGGGCACCCCAGTGACGGGCGATGGCCACCGCGTGCTGGGCCGCACGTTTGCTGCCCTCAGACCCGTCCACTCCGACAACGACCGATGAGATCTTCCAGTCCATGGGAGGAATCTAGTGGCTGGCGACTAGACCAGGGCCATGAGCAGGTGGCCGGCGGCGAGACCATAGAGACCGGCGAGGATGTCATCGCCGGTGACGCCCCACAGACCGGGCATGGAGTCGAGGTAGGCCACGCCGGGGGCGAAGCCCTTGAAGATGTCGGCGGCCCGAAAGACGACCCAGGCAAGGATGGCTCCCGGCCATAAGGGCAGACCTATCACCGCGATGAAAGTTCCGGCGGCTTCGTCGACACAGATCCACCCGGCGTCGCCTTCGCGAGCGACGAAGGGCCTGGTCGACCAGAGAGCTGCGACGATGACCACGGCCGCGGCCACGATCTGAGCCTGCCACCCGAACCACTGACCGATGAGCAGAGCCACCGGAAGGGCGAACAAAGCCCCGACAGTGCCCGAGCCGAGATGGTCTCCCCTGAGACGGCCCAGAATGAGACCGACACCGAACCACGAGGCCACGAGTCGATGCATTCGCCGACACTAGGAGCCTTCCCTCCTCGCCTCGGGTTTCCCACGAGGCGGGTCGCGTATAGCCTTGCGCCATGGAAACGGCATCACACATCTGGAGCGACGGCGAGTTCGTCCCCTGGGACGACGCCAACGTCCACTTTCTCTCCCACGCCATGCAATATGGAACCGGTGTATTCGAGGGGATCAGGGCTTACAACACTCCAGAGGGCACTGCCGTATTCAGGCTCCGCGACCACATGATCCGTCTCGAGGCTTCGGCCCGTGCCTACAACATCCCGATGAGGTGGAGTGTCGACCAATGGGAGGCGGCATGTCTCGACTTGCTGCGTCACACCGGGCTGGAGTCGGCATACATTCGCCCTCAGATCTTCTATGGCGTGGGGTCGATCGGGATCAACCCGGCCAATAACGAGGTTCGGGCCATGATGGCCGCCTTCCCGTGGGGGGCCTATCTCGGTGACGACGCCGCCGAGAAGGGTGTGTCCACGATGGTGTCGAGTTGGAGACGCATCTCCCACACCTCCCTCATCCCCACCGCCAAAGGCTCCGGGGGGTATCTCAACTCGGTCCTGGCCAAGCAGGAGGCTCTCGCCGCAGGCCAAGACGAGGCGATCATGCTCAACGACTCAGGGAGTGTGTCGGAAGGCAGCGGGATGAATCTGTTCGTCGTGAGCCAGGGGATCGTCCACACGCCGCCGGTCTCGTCGGGCATCCTCGAGGGGATCACCCGCAACTCGGTGATCGAGCTGCTCCATGACGACGGCGTCGAGGTGCGCCAAGTCGATCTGGCCCGGGGAGCGCTGTACGCCGGCGACGAGATGTTCCTCACCGGAACCGCCGCCGAGGTGACTCCGATCCGCTCGGTCGACGGCCGGCAGGTCGGAGACGGGTCACGAGGGCCGGTCACCAAGAAGGCCCAGGAGCTGTTCTCTGCCGCGGTGGCGGGGAAGCTCGACGAGTATCGACATTGGCTCGAGTTCGTCTGATGCCACTCCACTGATGGCACAGCAGCCCAACGTCGAGATCACCCACGGGGAGCGCCCGCGCCTGATTCCCCAACCGGGCGTGGCCATCAAATGGCGCGCCGACAAACCGGGCATCCCTCATGGGCCCGACGACGTGCCCGGAGGAGGTTATTGGGGCACCACCGGGCCCGATCCGGGCTACGGCCGCCTGCTCGTCAACAGTGCGGATCTCCCCGATGACGATCCCGACCTGCGAAAGGTGCTCACCGGCCTCGTCCTCGCCCGGGCCGCCGCGTTGGGCCGTGCGCCCATGAAAGAGGACATCGAGGCTGCCCTGATATTGACCGGGTACGACGAGGACCCACCGGCGGCGGTGGTGGAGCGTCGGAAGCGCTGGCTGGCGGCGTCTCCTCACGAGCAGCGACCCGGTGCCACCGCGGTGGCCGAGGTCGACAAGGAGACTCTCGTGATGAAGCCCGACCGTTTGCGTTATGCCATGAGGCATTCGAGGTAGAACGGGATCGTTCTGTAGCGTCCGGGCGATCATGAAGATCGTTCGCATGAAATCCGGCGACGACATCGTCTACGGCGTTGCGGACGCCGAAGGTGTCCTCGTCTACAACGGGTCCCCATTCGTGGCCTGGGAGCCAACCGAGATCGTGGTCCCATGGAACAAGGTCACGTTGCTGTCCCCGGTCATCCCCACCAAGGTCATGTGCGTGGGCAAGAACTACGAGGATCATGCCGCCGAGTTCGACGGCGAGGTGCCCGAAGAGCCCCTCATCTTCATGAAACCGGCCACCTCGGTCATCGGGACCAATGCCAATGTGGTTCACCCCAGACTCAGCACAGAGGTGCACCACGAGGCAGAACTCGCGGTGGTGATGTCAAAGCCCGCCCGCAATGTCAAGGCCGAGGACGTCTCCCAATACATATTCGGCTACACCGCGGCCAACGACGTCACCGCGCGGGATCTGCAACGAAGAGACGGCCAGTGGACCCGGGCCAAGGGCTTCGACACCTTCTGTCCCCTCGGGCCGGCCATAGAGACCGAGTTGGACCCTTTGGAGCGTCTCGCGGTCATCTGCAGAGTCAACGGTGAAGTGCGTCAAGCCGGTTTCACTTCGGACATGGTCTTCGGGGTCGCCGAGATCATCGAGTACATCACGGCCTTCACCACTCTCCTTCCCGGTGATGTCATCCTCACCGGGACTCCCTCGGGAGTGGGCAAGGTCGAGCCGGGAGATCTCATGGAGGTCGAAGTCGACGGAATCGGCGTCCTCGCCAACAAGGTGGTGGGCCAGTCGTGACGGTCCGGGTGCGCATGGCTCCGTCGCCGACGGGAAATCTGCACGTGGGCACGGCGAGAGCGGCCCTCTACAACTGGCTCTACGCCCGCCACACAGGGGGCACCTTCATCGTCCGCATCGACGACACCGATCTGGAGAGGTCCACCAAGGAGTTCGAGCACGACATCCTCGGTTCTTTCCGATGGCTCGGCCTCGACTGGGACGAGGGGGTCGAAGTCGGCGGAGCTCATGGGACCTATCGGCAGTCGGACCGTCTGGATCGTTACGCCGAACTGGCCGGGACCCTGGTCGCGGGGGGACACGCCTACTACGACGATCGCTCGCCGGAACAGTTGGACGCACTACGAAAAAGGGCCCAGAAGGAAGGGAAACACCCTGGGCACCACATCCGGCGTCCCGACGAGGAAGCCTCATCGGGGGTCATCCGCCTCTCCATCCCTCAGGACGCCCCGGTGCAGTTCAACGATCTAATCAGGGGTGATCTCACGTTCGCTCCTTCGGATCTCGACGACTTCGTGATCCTGCGCAGTGATGGCACCCCCACCTATCACCTGGCTTCTACGGTGGACGACATCGACTATGAGATCACCCATGTCGCGAGGGGGGAGGACCTGCTTCCTTCGACCCCGAAACACGTCCTCTTGACCAGGGCCCTCGGCGGGATGAGTCCTCAGTACGCCCATCTCCCGTTGTTGATTGGTCCTGACGGGAAGAAGCTGTCCAAGCGATACGCCGCCACCGCGTTGAGCGAGTACCGAGACGCCGGCTACATCGCCGAAGCCGTGTTCAACTACCTGACCATTCTCGGCTGGTCTCCGGACGGAGAGACAACGATCTTCGAGCGCGAGCTGGCGATCGAGAAGTTCGATCTGGTCGATGTGTCCAAGAATCCGGCCACCTTCGACCCCGAGAAGCTCACCTGGATGAACGGTGAGTACATCAGGGCCATGGACTCGGGGCACTTCGCTGCCCTGGTGCGACCCCATGTGGAGAATGCGATCGGACGTGAGCTGGGCGAAGCCGAATGGGAAACCTTCGGGGAGATCGCACCTCTGGTCCAGGAGCGCACCAAGTTGCTACCCGAGGCCGGCGACCAGGTCATATTCCTCTTCGAGGACTTCGAAGCCTACGACGATCAGTCGTGGGCCAAGGTGATGACCAAAGATGGGGTGACCGATGTGGTCGATGCCGGTCGGGAGGCCCTCGCGAGACTGGACGTCTGGGATGCCGGGTCGATCGAGACCGCGCTCAGGGCGGTTCCCGACCGATTGGGCATAGGAGCGGGGAAGGCCTTCCAACCATTGCGGGTTGCGGTGACCGGGTCCTCGGTGAGCCCGCCCCTGTTCGAGTCGATTGCAGCACTGGGTCGGGAGCGGACGATGCAGCGTCTCGACCGTGCCCGAAAGGTGTTGGGCTGATCCGAACGAGCTGAAGTGGCCGACTAGCTGATGAGTCCGATGCTCGCCATCGCTCCGACGATGGCGACGAGAAGGGTGAGCATCCAGTTGGTCATCGACCTTCGCAGTCCACCGACCTCGTTACTCAGCTCGGTCCTCATCTCAGCCCTCAGCTCTGCGATGTCGGTCTTGAGCTCAGTTCGCAAGTCGGCGATCTCAGTCCGTAGCCCTGAGATCTCGGATCTCAGGTCGGCCGAGAGGACGGTGAGGTCGGCTTTGGTCGCCACTTGATCGAGATCGTGCAATGGTACGGCGCTCATCAGCGTCTCAGCTCTCTCTGATCCGAGCACTTGACTCAGACCAGAGTACAGATCACTTCGGGCCGCCTCTGAGATGGCCATCTGCTCACCACGCTCCCTGTGGAGCCCGGTTGCAAGGGGGCCGATCGAAGCCGAAAGAAGTTGGGCTGGTCCTGGCCCGGGCGTAACCTTCCCTATAGCGCACCCGGTCCCGTCGTCCAGTGGCCTAGGACGCCGGCCTTTCAAGCCGGAAACGCCGGTTCGAATCCGGTCGGGACTGCCAGTTCTTCCCCCTGGTCAGGGGGTTTTCGGCCGATTCCGTCTGTTGTTCGGAGTCGGTTTGGGCCGCTTCTGGGCCGCCCGAGAAGGCGGCCAGGGCATCGAGACGGTCGGCGGTGCGGTCGTCGAGGCCCTCCATCAAATGCCCGTAGCGATCCATCGTTACCTGGATCGACGAATGCTCCAGCCGGGTCTGGATCGCCTTTGGATGCTCGCCGGCGGCGATCAACCAGGAGGCGTGCGTGTGCCTCAGATCATGGATCCGGCACGGCTGGCCGACAGTCTCCGCGATTGCCGTGCGCCAGATCCTGCTGAACGACCCCCGCCGCAGGTACGCGCCTCGTTCGGTGGTCCACATCATCCCGTCGACTAGCGGGTGCCGGTCGATGTGCAATGCGATCGCATCGAGGGCGATTCCAGGGAGGGTGATGGTTCGTTCTGATGCCGCTGTCTTGGGCTGTCCCAGACGTGGAGCCTCTCCGGCTGCCTCGATGAGTGCCGATCGAACCGTCAGGCGACGGCGGAGCATGTCTATGTCAGCGATACGCAGACCAACGAGCTCTCCCCAGCGAAGACCGGTGTAAGCCGCCACGACCGGCAGAGCTTGGTAGCGGTCGGGGAGTGCCTGGGATAGCAGCTCGACCTCTGGTGGGTCTAGGAGCCGCATGTCAGATCGGCGCGGGTTGGGTAGGCGGATCCCTTTTGCGGGCGAGGAGAGAAGCCGACGGTCGTTCACCGCCTGATTGAGGGTAAGCCTGACCCATCGCATCGTCTTGGCAACAGTCTCGGCGGCATATCTGTCGGCAGTCAGCTTGGCGATCAATTCACGAAGCAGCTCAGGCGTGAGCCGAGAGATTGGGATGTCGCCGATCACCGGGATAGCGCGAGCGTGACAAGCCCGGTCCGTCTCGACGGTGCGTGCGGCGAGGTGTCCTCGACTGGCAATCAGTTGATCCGAGTATTCGGCCCAGGGCACCTTGCCGAGATCCGGGTCGACCCATTCCCCACGGTCGAGTTTCGCAAGCTGGGCGCTTCGCCTGGGCTCAAGGATGCCGGGGCAGCGGGTTTCCGAAAGGGATTCCGAAAGGGTCATCGAAAGGTCACCGAAAGTTGTCGTCGTGAGGCTGGGCGGGCTGCTACGCAATAGCGCAGAATGCCGGTTATTGGCGGATTGCTCGGTTGGTATTCGCGCTCTCGTGGTTGCGCGGGATTAGGGTGCGCCCCACGGAGTGGACTACATCGGT